>DASYSU010000241.1:0-6390 GCA_036002925.1 Gemmatimonadaceae bacterium
TCATTGGGTCGTCGGCAGCGACGGCGAGCTCCACGCTCCCGGAGGCATTCAGCATGGACGACCGGAACGAACGACGAATCGAGACGGGCGCCGAACGGTCGCACCACGAGGGCGCGAACGAGACGGCGGAGGAAGATCGCGTTATCGCCGAGGAGGGACGGATCTCGGCGGAGGATCTGCGACGAGTCGCCGAGGAGCATCGCGGATTCCAGGAGTGGACACGCGTCGAAGCGGAGCGCTTGCGCCAGACGGCGGAGTCGGCGCGCCGCATTGCGGAGGAAGCGCGCGAAATTGCGGAGGCGGCCCGGCGCGAGGCCGAAGCAGCGCGCCGCGAGATGACGGTGCTCGACATTCGGTCTCGCGAGCAAGAACAGATCCTACGCGAGATGCAGGACACGCTTCGATCGTTCGAAGAGAAATAGGCCGCCGCTCTCATCGATTACGGGAAAAGCTGAAGCGCTGTGCGGGTTCAGCGATGCATGAGTGCCGCGCCGATCGCCGGGTTCCACTCCGCCGCCGGCAGCAGCTGTTGCACCACTGACTCGACGGTCGCCCCGGACGCTTCTCCGATCACGGGCGGCGAGTGTCCCTCGCGACGCCAGCCTGCCCGCCGCTCGACCATGAGCGTTCCGTGATAGTGGCGCCGGTGGAAAAGAGAGTCCACCGGCGTGACGTCGATCGCCACGAATCCGCCGCCCGGCAGCTCCCGTGTGTACGCGCGCTGCGTCTTTGATTTTCGTCGCATCGTTTCTCCCGCGTTATCCATCGCGGTCGCGCCGTTCACCGAACTCGTCGTCGCGATTGAACACATACCGGCGATTGGTGAATCGATGATCCGCCGCGGCGGTCGCGATGTCGAGCGCGCTCACGATGCCCAGGAGATTCTCGCCGTCCGTCACCAACACGCGGTGTATGCCCTTCCTTCGCATCAGCTCAGCAGCCGACTCCGCGCTCGCGTCCGGCCCGAGTGTGCTGAGCGGACCGCGAGTCATGAGCTCACTCACCTCATGCTCCTCGAGCACGTTCCACTCTGGAGTCGACGGATTCGCGATACGGCCAGTGACTTCGGCGCCGGCATCGTCCCACAAGTCAGCGAAGAATGCGCTTGCCGGCTCGTTTCCCTGCTCGACATCATCCCCGATCGAAGGCTCGGCCCACTCACCCCATTCGTCGTTGGCATCGTACTCGGTGGGAACGCCCGATAGCGCCGCCGCGAACGACATCAGATCGTTCCCGCTCACCACGCCAACCAACGTGCCACCACTCACGACCGGGGCGCCGCTCACATGGTGACGCGCCAAAAGCTCCATCGCCTCGCGCACGGTCGTCTCGGGAGTGACGGTCAGAGCGCCGGTTGTCATGATATCACGCAGTCGTAACATCGTATGCCTCGGGTTGGTCGGACATTCGTGCTGACGCACGTCCTGCAGCCGACCTAGACATTACGGCCAAGAGCACGCAGCGACCGTCGGCGAAAGCACGTGTCGGCCTAGGTGTTTCGCCGACTGCTCGTCCTAACGCGCGCGCGGCACCGCCCTCTTCAAGGTATCAAGGGTCCGTATCGGTTGTCCGGAGAATGGGGTTCTTCGTGTCGAGATTCCGATCGTTCTCGCGTCGTGAGTACCGGCCGTCCGGGAACCCACTCTTGAAATCGAGAGACACGCCGGACAGCGAACCGCGCCAGACCGACTCACCCTTGATGCAAAGCGACACGCCGGCCGGGAGACCAAAATGACGTCCATGACGAAGGAGTTCGGGCATTTATCACAGACGTTGGTGTGGCGAGGCGCGGCGATGCTCGCCCTCGGTCTGGCCGCGGTGGTGTGGCCGGAACAGATTCTGATTCTCGCGATGCTCATCGTCGGGATCGTTGCTACCGTGTTCGGACTCTATGAAATATCGATCGCGTTCGCGATTCGCCGACGTGCGCCGCGCTGGTGGTTGGTGCTGGTTCACGGCGTGACATCGATCGCCTTTGGCGGCTTGAGCGTCGGCTCGCCCAGCGTTTCGCTGCGGGTGGCGCTCATCGTCATCGCAATCTGGTTCCTTGTCTACGCAGGCCTCGTCTTTAGCGCCGCAATTCTCATCCGTTCGTTCCCCTTCATCCGGCGGGCGCTCCTGACGTGGGGCTTCGTCGACGTCGGGCTGGCAATCGTCACCTTGTTGTTCCCAGCGATGACCATCTTCGCGGTGCTCTTCGGTGGCGCCGTGTACGCCGCGCTATTCGGTGCGTGGCAGCTGGCCGCCGGACTCGGGCTCCGCCGGGCGGTGCGACATCATAGGCCGTCGCTCGAAGGACGGTTCGTCGTTGCGCAGTGAGACGCACGTGATTCGCGCGGCGCATCAAGAGCCGAACGTCCTGCGCCTGAAGCGGCTCGGCATCGACACATATCAAGAACTCGTCATCTTCATGGCGAGCGGGTGGAGCGGGCGCGCGTGGTCACGACAAACACGATCTCGCATCCGTCGAACAGCATCGACGTGATACCCGCGCTGGCCAGAGAAATCCTGAAGGAAGCCAGCGCGGGTTGATTGGCGTGCGTCAGGCAATCGCCGCTGTCGGTGGGCGAACATGTCGCAGCATCGCGATGATCAATGCCCCGCTCGTCAGGATGCCGACGCTCATGACGGGGACGATCCCGAGTGACGCCGCCACGCCGCGCGCGCGCATGAAGTACGTCATCGAAATGATCGCGCAGTCCATGAGGATGAAGAACACCAGAAGCGGCGTCGCGAAGATGAGCCCGAATGAACGCCGCTTCCAGTGCGCGACGCCGGTCACGATCGCGAGTGGCAACAGGAACGCGAGATCGACAACGTGCACGGGGTTGACCGGCATCCCGATCTCCACCACGCCCTCGGGCGCGGTACCGGTGACAAGTGCGCGCGCAATCGACGAGAGCCACAGCATTGCGAACGCTATTCCGATCCCCACGAGCATCACACTCGCCGAACGGAGCCGGAAGTTCGGTGGCCACCGCCGGCGCAACTCGTCGCGGTCGAGGCTTGCGGCTGCTCCGACGAGCGTGAATGCTGACAGTCCAAGCACGGCGACATAGAGCAGGAAGGCCGGCCCGAAGTGGACGAAGAACGCGTACATCAGATAGGAGTAGACGACGTAGATCAGCGCGCCGAACCACACCATCAATGCGCGTGTCGAGTTCGTGCGCACGTGCCAAGCACTTGCCGCGAGCGCCGGGAACACGATCAACACATTGACAAGATCCTGACCGGCACCCTGCGCTGCCCACGACGCAGTCTCCTTCGCGTACACGGCCGGAACGACGAGGCCCGCCGCACTGGCGAGCGCCATCAAGGCGCTCACCAGCCACGACAGGCGTATCCACGTTCTAGAAATACTCACCATCGAGCCGGTCTCAGAACCACTGCAGCCCGACCACGATCGGCGTGAAGCTCGTGTACGTTGCCACACCGCCGTTCACGTGGTAGCCAAGATCGCCTTCGTGTACCAGCGTGTGGACCACCCGGAGGTCGGGCGCCTCTACGCTGCTACAACGTACGAGTTCGGTAACTGCCGGTCTGTCCGTCGTCACACGCCATCGCTGTGCGGAATGGCCTGATAGCAACGCGCGTACGTCTCGGTATGTTGTCGCCATGTCCGGCTTTCGACAGTACTGGGCACCCTACGTGGCGTCGAACCTGGTCGCCCTTGCGCTGTTGTTCATCACCTGGCGTTGGTCGCGCGTCGCGCAGTGGCTGTGCGCGCTCGTGTTTCTGTGGGCCTCGATCACGAACGCCACGACGGCGATTAACCGACCGCACGTCTACCAGGAGTACGCCGCGCTCACGCCGTTCGTCCTATATAAGAACTTCATCAACGGGTGGTTCGACGCGCACGCGCGCGAGATGGTACTGACAATCGCCGTGGGCCAATTGGCGATTGCCGTGTTGCTCCTGCTTCCGCGACCGTGGCGAGTTCTTGGCGTGCTGGGCGCCATCATCTTCTTGATAGCGATCGCTCCACTCGGAGTCGGATCCGCCTTTCCATTTTCCGCGACGTTCATCGCGGCGATTGTCGTGATGGATCGCCGCCGACGTGACGCGCGCCTTCCCGCCTAACGCTCCTGTTAGACTTCCGTCAATGCGTGCGTTCCCGACAACAGATACTCGATTACGTCGGTCGCCGAGTACCGCTCGCGGTCACGCAGAAAAAGGCCGAGGGACACGAGGTCGTCGCCACTGGTGACCAGCGGCCTTTCCTCGCCATCGTTGCGTCGCTGTGGCTGACCAATGTTGGCCGCGAGCCCGTTGCAAAGGCAACGACGTCCGACCGTATCGGCGATGTCCCCGCCCTTGGCGACATACGCGTCCACCGGCTCGGCAGGACACCGGTACGCGAGCTTGCCAGACTCGGCGTGGTATGGCGTCCGCAGGTACCCAAGGTCGCACACGCGCTCGCGTTGATCATTCTGCGAGTCGATGCCGTCGACCTCGACGACCTTGAACGGATACCCCGTGGGCGATGCACGCGGGTCGGTGAGAATCCGCACGCCTTTCGTGCGAACCGCCGACAAGACACGCGCCTTGATATCGTCCGAGAACCCGGACTCATCGCAGTAGGCGAACAACGTTCCGACTTGAATCCCGGCAGCGCTTGCCGCGAGCGCCGAGCGAAGTCCGTCCGGCGAACCCATTCCGCCGGCGAGCCAAAACGGAACCTCGAGCTCACGCACCTTTGCCAAGTCGACCATGTCTCGCTCACCGTAGATCGGTTCGCCGAGCTCATTGAGCAACAGCTCCCCACGAGGAGGCGCATTGTGTCCGCCCGCCGTCGGTCCTTCGATGACGAAACCATCGACCCGGCCATTGGCTTTACGGGCCAGTGTCGTCGCCAACGAATGCGCCGACACGATGGCGAGGAATCGCGGCCGAGTCAGCGGAGCCGAGGGATTTGGAAAATGGTCACCGGGATCGAACGTGAGACTCTCCGTCATCCCGGGCGGCAGCCCCGTTACATCGAACTTGAGCGACGCCGGGCGATGTTCCGCGAACGCGTCGAGTGCACCGGGAATCTCGCGTGGAATGCCGGCGCCCATCAGAACGAAGTCGACGCCGGCGAGCATCGCGCCGTACAACGTCGCGAGATTCGGCATCTGCACTTTCGTCAGCAGGTTCATGCCGACTGGGCGATCGTGACCGTGTTTTGCCAGCCAGACCTCAACAAAGCTCGCGAGGACGATTAACTGTTGCCGCGCGACACTCGTGGACTGCTTCTGCATCGGCAACAACTTGTATGGTTCTGTCGGGAGTCGTCCGTTCGGCGAGAAGTAACGGCGGATCGCACGCTCGCCGACTTCTCGGATCGGAAACTGTTCGATCGCTCGGCGAACGTACCCGCCGGCATCACCATCCTGTAACCGGCGCACGAACACCGTGTCGATCGCGGTACCGGATACAACACCCAGCTGGCCGGACATCGACACGGCTCGGGCAAGGACCCAATTGGAAACACCGATTCCCATTCCGCCCTGGATGATCAGCGGATTCTCGGATGCGCGAAAGGGCTCAGTAGCCATCATGTGGGGGTGAGAGACAAACTTTAAATTTGGACGGACGGCCGTGCGCCGACCATTCCGGAATCCCTGACGTGGTGTACGGGAACCGATGACTACGACTCGCGACGCGCCCGTGCCCGGTCTGCGAGCTATGTCGCTGTAACCACCCGATGAGTCGCCGGAACTTCGCGTCGGCCCGAGCGCTGAACGAGGACCGCGATCGTCGCGACGATCGCCGCGAGCACGAGCCCGTAGTCCTCCCACATTCCCAGCCGAGTTGCCGCGGAGACGCCAAGAACAGCCCACGCTGCCGGGATGATGATCAACGACCGAAGCCGCGGCGGCGGACACAGAAGCAGCAGTCCGAACGTGAAGATCGTCGTCGGACACGGAACGCCGAACGTCGGCGCCGACGGATATCGATGCCCCAGTGCGTACCCGATCATTGGATAGGCGACGAGCGCATAGACGACGAGCGCGAACGCGAGGAACGTCGCGACATTGGCGCGCACCTCGAACCGAAGCGAGTGCCGCGCGACGCCGAACCACGCGATCAACAATCCCTCGATTACAAAGACCAACCCGAACAACAGCGCCGCGGGATTGATCGCGCGAAAGAAGGCGACGTGATACACGACGCCCGTCCACAGCCACACCGCCGCCAAGATTCCCGCGGCAATCCGCGACGCGCCGCGCCCGCCTCGAACTGCCGCGACGACGGCGACGACCGCCAACAGGTTCAACAGCAATTGGCCGGGCCAGATGGCCTCGTTGTATCGACGAAACACGTCGAGAAACTGATCGATCGTAAATGGGAGAGACATACTTCAACCTCCGGATTTCGCTCTCACGACACGGCTCGCGCGATGGCGAA
>DASYSU010000242.1:0-2901 GCA_036002925.1 Gemmatimonadaceae bacterium
ACTGCTGGCCAGTGTCGGCGTCGCCGCCCAGAACGCGCTGCGCGTGACATATGAGAACTTGAATGCACCGTTCGCGTCGGTCTTGGTCGTCGACAGCGCGCTCCATGTGTTCTCAGGCTGCGATGGATTTCCCAGGTAGAGCCGGAGCGACGCGTCGGCGACCGCCGATCCGGATGCGGTGTGCGCGCGCACGACCCCCGCGATCGATCCCGTGCGCGTCGCATCGGCGGCACGGATCACCGGCGAGAAGATGAAGCCACTGTCCTTGCTCGTCGGGTTGATCTCCTGTGGTGTGATGAACGCCTTGCCGACGTCGAAGTCGACGATGACGATCGCGCCGCTGTTCGGCACCCGAATCTGCTCGTGGATCAACGCGTTGAGCGTTGGACGGCCCGCGCTCGACTGCCACTGGATTCCCGGCGTCGACCGCCCCGTGAGCACCGCGCCGCTTTTCAACGTGATGGTCGACGAGTCGGTGTCGATCACCATCCGCACGGCGGTGATCGCGCCGGTCGGCAGGTTCGACTTCCCCAACTCCTCGGTGATTCCGTTCTGAAGACCGAGGACGTTGATGCGCCGATTCGGCGTCGCGAGGGTGAAGAACGAACCAGGCGCGGTGCTGCTCGTGTCGGGATTGAGCGACGCCGACACACTGACGACGAACAGGTCGACGCGCGCGACGCGATCGTACGGGAACGGGGCGTCGGTGAGCAGCGTACTTGTCGTCCCGCCACTCGGAACATCGGTCGCGCTACTACTGCACGAGCCGGCGGCGATCAACAGCGCGCCGAACAACGGAAGAGCTCGAAAAGTCATTGCAGGCAACCCGCTGAAGTAGAAGTTCGCATTCGAATTCGCGCTTACAACCGTGAGATTGCATCATCTGATCCAGAATCTGTAAAGACTGCGCGATACGCACCGTCGATGAGCCTCGGCGCCGCGGTGCTCGAGCCGATCTGCGACGCAACAACGACGTCCTCGCTCCACCCTTGCTCGATCAACTCTCTTGCCGAGCCCGTGCCGCGCAGGGTCGGCTCGAGATCGTGCATGTGAAGTTCGAACGCGCGGCGCGCCGTTTCACTCTCCGGCGACAACGATCCTGACAGGTGGCCTATCACGGCGCCGGCGCCGAGCCAATCTTCGAGACACGGACGCAGACTCCCGTCCGGCCATCGCTCACCCGATGGTATTACCCCGATGCGCGGCCCAAGTGCGCGTGCCGCGATCGCGACGGCGGCAGCGTTCCGAAAACACGCGGCAAAGGTCGGTGTGTCGCCCGTGAGGCAACTGAGCGTCGCGCCATTTGGCGACGGAAGCACCAGCTTCATTCCGCGCGTCACGTTTCGGAGCGACGGCGGCGACAGCGAGATGCGCGCGGAGCCGCGACGTCCGGCGAGTGTTGCGCCGATGTCGCGCGCGAACGCCGCGGCAGATTCATCTCGCCACCGGTATGGATAAATGAGCGCACCGCCCGACGTGCCGATGTCGACACAGGTCGAGAAGCACAGGATGTCGACGATGACGAGGGCGTCGACCATCGGGGCGAGCATCTCGATGCCGCGCTCGCCCCACTCGCATCGAATCTCGTAGGCGCTTTGATCGAACCACATTGAACGAAAAGGTGCGACACATTTGCCGGAGCTCCGTATCCAAGTTAGCATTGGTGCGCTCGCCGACGCAGATCTGCGTCTTGCGCAGACGCCGTTGACGGAAGCCATACCAGAGCCAAGGTGATCGGCATGAAAAGGTTTCTCGGCCCGCTGACGCTCCTCGCGCTTTGTGCCGCGGCGCCCGTATGGTCACAATCGAAAACCGCTGTCCGGGGCGCCGAGATTCTGTGGGACAGCTATGGCGTCCCGCACATCTTTGCGAAAGATCGCGGCGGCTTGGCGTACGCCTTCGGCTGGGCCCAGATGCGCAACCACGCGGATCTGCTCCTGCGCCTGGTCGCGCAATCCCGTGGCCGAGCGTCGGAGTATCTCAACGCCGACTATCTCGAGGAAGATCGCTGGGTGTGGACGCTCGATCTGCGCGGCGACGCCGAGCGATCGCTGGCTGATCAGCCTCGAGAGGCGCGGGCGCACCTCGAGTCGTTCGTCGCCGGGATCAACGCGTTCGCCAAGGCGCATCCCGAGGCGATCGCCGACTCGGTGCGCGCCGTGCTGCCGGTCCAAGCGGTCGACGTGCTCGCGCACCTGAACCGCGTGTTGTACGCGCGCTTCGTGTCGAGCAACGCACGCACGCGCGACGTCGCACGTGCCTGGCGGGGACGCGGCTCCAACGCCTGGGCCGTGGCGCCAAAGCGGTCGGCGACGGGTCACACGCTGCTGTTACAGAATCCTCATCTACCATGGTCCGATGTCTTTACGTGGATCGAGACCCAATACGTCGCACCAGGCGTCAATCTCAGCGGTGCCGCGCTCGTGCTGTCCCCCGTGCTCGAGATCGCGTTCAACGACAATCTCGGCTGGACGCACACGGTGAACACGCAGGACGGTGAGGATTCGTATGAGCTCACGTTGTCGGAGGACGGGTACCTCCTCGATGGTGCCGTACGGCCGTTCGACGTCACGACGCATGTGATTCGCGTGCGCCAGCGCGATGGAACGTTCACGAACGACACTGTGCGCGTTCGACGATCGGTGCACGGGCCGGTCGTCGATGAAAAGCCGGGGAAAGCGCTCGCGCTCGCGGTCGTCGGGCTGCACGGTCCGCCGCTGCATCAAGCGTTGACACAGTGGTGGAACATGGGGCGCGCCACGAACTTCGCCGAGTTCACCGCCGCGATCCGACCAAATCAAATTTCCGGGCAGAACATCACCTACGCCGATCGCGACGGGCATATCATGATGTTCTACGGCGGAAACACGCCGGTCCGGCCGCGCGGCGACCGGGCGTATT
>DASYSU010000243.1:0-1978 GCA_036002925.1 Gemmatimonadaceae bacterium
GAAGTCGCCACTCACACCCGCGAAGTTGACGATATCGGCCTCCGTCACTGTGCGCCGAGCCGTCACGAGTGCGTCACCGACCTCGAGCTCCTCGAAATACTTTCGGAACGGATGCACGCGATCGAACGTCCGCTCGGCGCCGACGACGTACTCGCGCGTGACATGCATCAGCGTCGTCGGCGAACCTTGGAGCGCCGTGCGTTGCATGTAGTGCAGTACGCCGCGAACGCCGCCCATCTCTTCTCCGCCGCCGGCTCGTCCCGGTCCGCCGTGGACGAGATGCGGCAGCGGCGAGCCGTGTCCCGTCGACTCCTTGGCACTGTGGCGATTGACCAGCATGAGTCTTCCGTGATAGGCGGCGGTGCCGAGCACGACGTCGCGAGCGACTCGATCGTCGCCGGTGAACAGCGAGCCAACCAGACTTCCCTTCCCCCGCTTCGCGAGCTCGATGGCATCGTCCACACTCTCGTACGGCATGACGGTGTTCACCGGACCGAATGCCTCGATCTCGTGCGCTTCGGGCGATCCGAACGGATCTTTGGAGTAGAACAGCAGCGGCGGAAAAAACGCGCCGCGCGAACGGTCGGCGCCGACGACCGTGTAGTCGTCGAGGTTGCCGTAGACCAACTCGTTCGCGCGCGCGATGGCGTCCACGCTCTTACGAACCTCGGTGACCTGCGCGCGGCCGGCGAGCGGACCCATTCGCACACCGTCGACCGACGGATCGCCGATCGTGACCGACGCAAGTCGTTTCTTGAGCGACGACATGACGTCCTCGAGGAACGCCTGGGGCACGAGCGTTCGCCTGATCGCCGTACACTTCTGCCCCGCCTTCACCGTCATCTCGCGCGCGACCTCTTTGATGAAAAGATCGAACTCTTCGGTCCCGGGTGCGGCGTCGGGGCCGAGCATCGAGTAGTTGAGTGAGTCGGCCTCCATGTTGAAGCGGACGTTCTCGTCCAGAATCGCGCGCGACGACTTGAGCATCTTGCCGGTCGAGGCGGACCCAGTGAACGCGACCGCGCTCTGGGAATCGAGGTGATCGAGCAGATCGCCGGCGCTGCCACACAGCAGTTGGATCGCACCTTCGGGAAAGATTTGCGCGTCGATCATCGCGCGGAACACTGCTTCGGTCAGGTACGACGTGATCGTCGCCGGCTTGACGATAGCCGGCATGCCGGCGAGCAACGTCGGCGCCAGCTTCTCCAACATTCCCCACACCGGGAAGTTGAACGCGTTGATGTGGACCGCGACGCCTTCGAGCGGGACACAGATGTGGCGTCCCACGAACGTTCCGCCCTTCGAAAGCGCTTCCGTCGGCCCGTCTATATAGAACGTCTCATTCGGGAATTCACGGCGGCCGCGCGAGGCATACGCGAAGAACGTCCCGATGCCGCCCTCGATGTCGACCCACGAATCCTGCTTCGTCGCGCCCGTTGCCGCCGAGACGAGATAGAACTCGTCCTTTCGCGCCATCAGGTTCTGGGCGACGGCCTTCAACATCAACGCTCGTTCGTGGAACGTGTGCCGCCTCAACGCCGGCCCGCCGACGCGTTTCGCGTAGTCCACCATTCCCTTGAAATCGACCCCCGCGGTCGACGCTTCGCCGATCTGTTCTCCGGTGACTGCGTGAAAGAGATCGGCGGCTTGACCCGTGCCGGTCACCCATTCGCCCATCACGTAGTTCTGTAGTCGCCTTGGCGCCGCACCCGCGACGCCGATTGGCCGAATCGTTTCTGAAGTCGTCGTCATAGTTGTCTCATCTCGCGGATCAAATACTAAATGCCAGTGCTGTTTGTCCGTTCAGATCCGTCTCTATTCGTTGAATTCATTTCACCAACCGTTATGGCTTGCCCGAGCGGCTGTCCGCGAGAGACTGTAAGCAAGGCGGCGGCCTCTCACCGCCTCGGCCATAACAATTGGTGAAACGATTGAACGGATGAGACGGATTTGAACGGATGAACGACGACGTCGACAA
>DASYSU010000244.1:0-29080 GCA_036002925.1 Gemmatimonadaceae bacterium
GTCGGCCATTCGGCACGGGCGTAGCCGCCGATCGTTTCAGGAATGCGATAGCCGGTGTAGAGCGCCGCCAGGTCGAACAGCGCCTTCGACAAATCTGCCGCACGTTGCTCGAAGCCGAAGCGTCGCAAGCCAAACACGATCGACGCGTTCTCCACCGCCCAGACGCTTCCGAGATGATAGTCGATCGGGCTGTATGCTCGATCTCGCGTCGACAGCGTGCGAATGCCCCACCCGCTGAAGAGATCCGGCGCAAACATCCTGCCGACGACGTGAGGTAGATGCTCATCGTCGATGATTCCTGTGCCGATACATTGTCCGACATTCGACGTCAGCGCTCGCACGAGCCGCTTGTCGGGATCCATCGCCAGCGCGAAGTAGTCGTGCTCGGCGATCCACCAATCGCGGTTGAATCGTTCCTTGAGTGACATCGCGCTGTGCCAGTACGCCTTGGCGCCAGCGTGGTCGTCCATCACCCAGGACAGCGCGGCCATCATCTGCTGCGCCGCGAACCAGTACCCCTGTAGCTCACACGTGCCGAGCGGGGCCGGTACCGGGCTGCCGTCTTCGTAGAGAATGGCGTTCCCGCTGTCCTTCCACCCTTGATTCTTCGTACCCGCCGGGGAGCGTGTCAGATACTCGAGGTAACCGTCCTTGTCTCGATCGCCGAAGTCGCGTGCCCAATCCATGATTCGGCGCGCCACATCCCACGCACGACGCACGCGCTCCTTGTCGCCCGACCAGGCAAAGGCGTGGGCCAGCGCGATGACGAACATCATCGGAGTCGCGAAATCGGCGTAGTAGGCAGACAACGGATTGAGATTGAGTCGAGCCAGCGGCCCTTGTCGTACCTGGTATGGAATGCGCCCGGGTTCCTCGTCGGTCCAATCGTTCACTCGATCGCTCTGCATGCGGCCCAGTCGCGACAGGCTCGCACTCGTGAGCTCGCCTCCGTCGATGATTGCTGCCTGCCAACCCGTCGTAAATGCATCTCGGCCGAACAAGGCCGGATAGAACGGAACGCCAGCTTGCGGCGCCAGCCATTCGTCGCGCGCACCTTGGAGTAGTGGAAAAGACCCGATGTCACTGATGTTCCCCTCGACCGTCGCCTGAGCAATCGGGTTTCCGGGAATGCGAACCCGCAGCAGCGCGTCCGTCCACTCTTGCCACGCGCGTTCGCGTTCAGCGACGGCTGCGTCGTCGTAGGCATCGATGTAGTCGACGGGCACGATGCGGAGTCCAAACCCGATCGCTTCGCCCGGTTGAAGCTCGATCGTTGACGCGAATCCGGTCGTGCTCGCACGCCAGTCGACGCCACGCGCCTCGATGGTCGTGCGATACGGCAGGCGCTCATGCGCGTACTCGAACGTCAGCCGCTGGCGGTCCGGGATCGTTCGAATCGCGGCGGTCTGCTGGCGGTGTTCGCCGAAGGTCTCCTGAATATCGGAGAAGTCGGTCTCGAGAACCCACGACAGGTCGAGAGTCACGACTTTCTGTGGCGATCGGTTCGTGGCGACTGCGTCAGCTTCCAGCGCGGCAAGCGCGACACGGTAGCGCAATCGAATGTCGATGGCGCGCTGAGGGACGCCATGATCGTCCTCCGGAGTGTCGTCGCCCGATTGACCGGTCCCGCCACCGCCGTATTTGGCAACCTCGGGGAATGCATACGCGAAGAGCAGCTCGCGTGGTGATATCACCGCATTTTCACAGAGCCATGGGGCGGTGCCATTGATCCGCAATCCTAAACGTCGAAGAAAGCGCGCCTCGCGGAAATAGAATCCGCTGATCGGCGCGGCTTCGTCGCATTCGCCGTTCAGGTTTGTGATGAGCAGGGACTGACCGTGCCAGGCATAGCGCTCGTCGGAGCGCACGGCAGCGTGTGGCATGAGCGCGTCGGAGTGCAGAAGGCACGCCAGGGGCGCCCCCCTGGCATGCGCCTCGCGTGCGTTCCGTGCGGAGGTACGACAATGGAAATGCGACTGAGGCCGCTGAGGGAACAGGTCGTCGTCATCACCGGCGCGTCGAGCGGCATCGGCCTCGTCACCGCCAAGCGCGCGGCCGCGAGCGGCGCGCGCGTCGTACTGGCCGCACGGAACGAACCGGACCTTGCGGCGGCGGTGCGTGCGATTCGCGAGCGAGGCGGGCGGGCAATTTACCACGTCACGGACGTCGCGGACGCTCGACAAGTCGAAGACCTCGGCGGAGCGGCCGTCGCCGAATTCGGCCCGATCGACTCCTGGATCAACAACGCCGGTGTGTCCGTGTATGGCCGGTGCACCGACACGCCAGTCGCTGACCTCCGCCGGCAGTTCGACGTGAACTACTGGGGGCAGGTCCACGGGATGCTCACTGCCGTCCGCCTGCTGCGCACGCGCGGCGGTGCGCTCATCAACGTGGCAAGCGCGGCCGCCGATAGCGCGATTCCCTTCCAAGGCAACTACTGCGCGACGAAGCACGCGATCGAAGCGTTCACCAATACTCTACGACTGGAGCTGGAAGAGGCAGGGCTACCGATTTCCGTCACACTCATCAAGCCGGGCAGCATGGACACGCCGCTCTTCGAAAAGGCCAGATCGTTTCTTGGCGTCGAGCCGCGACCGATTCCGCCAGTGTACGCTCCCGAGGTAGCTGTCCGCGCGATTGTGGCCGCTACCGAACGCCCGATCCGCGAGATCACCGCCGGCGGCATGAGCAGACTGGCGAGCCTCGGAGACAGACTCTCGCCGCGACTCACGAACAAGTACATCAAGCACAAGATGTTCGATTCGCAAAGGACCGCGATTCCGATTCGTGACGATCATGCGGACAACCTGTACGAACCGGTCATGTCCGATGGCGGCGAGCGGGGACACTTCGACGGGCGCGTACACGATCGGAGCGCGTACACACAAGTCGTTCTGCATCCAAAGCGCACCGCCCTGCTCGGAACGGCGGCCACCGCGGCGGTACTCGCTGCTCGGCGCGCATTTGTACATCGCAAGACCGACGCTGACGGATCAGACACGCCAGCGGACTAGGAGGACGAAGATCTATGGAAGCGCGCGCTACGTTGCTCGGGCACTCAATTCATCAGATGCTCGTCGTTTTCCCACTGGGCCTTTTCTCGACGGCGGTCATTTTCGACGTCATCCATCTCATACGGGGCGGTCCCACATGGTCGATCGTCGCGTATTGGATGATCGGCGCCGGCATCATCGGCGGGCTGTGCGCCGCAGTGTTCGGGGCGATCGACTGGTCGGGTATTCCCCGCGGCACACGGGCGCATCGGCTCGGCCTGCTGCATGGCCTCGGCAACGTGGGCGTGGTAGGACTGTTCGCGGTGAGCTGGTTCCTCCGTCGCGATGGGCCCGGGAGTCCATCGGTGGCTGCCGTTGCATTCCTTCTCGCGGGCGGCGCGCTCGTGCTCGTGACCGGTTGGCTTGGTGGCGAGCTCGTCGATCGGCTCGGGGTTGGTGTCGATGATGGTGCGAACGTGAATTCACCGAGCTCACTCTCAACCAAGGCGGTGAAACCATCAGGCTCTAATCGAATCTCCTTGCACTGACACGTCCGAAGCCCGGCCGATCTCACCGCGCGCCTCGAGACGCGCGAGCAGCAAACAGAAGTAGACCATGCCCCGCTGGGTTCCCAACTGCTCGACGAGGGACGCCATCGTCACCCGCTTTCCCGCGAAGCGGTCGAGGTTCGCGCGTACGCCGCTGTCGTTGCCTGGAATGACGTCGATGCGACCGAGGCCGCGGAGTAGGATCAACGCGGCGGTCCATGGGCCAATGCCCTTGATACCCTGCAACAGAACCGCTGCATCGTCGCTCGGCAATTCATCGAGCATCGCCTCGGTGAGCGCGCCACTCGCGATGGCCTCCGCCGCGCGCCGCAGCGTCGCGAGTTTGTTCGCGCTCAGCCCGGCGGCGCGGAGCGCGGCATCCTTGGCGGCGAGGAACCGTTCCGCTTTTGGGAACACGACGAGCGGTATGCCCTCGTGCTCGACGTCGGCACCGACCACACCCAGTAGCCGGCGCATGATCGCGCTCGCCGCAAATAGACTGACTTGCTGAAACACAATCGCGTTCGTGCACGCCTCGAACAGCTCCGGGTATCGAGGCGGCCTGAGACCGCGCATACGCCGAGCGAGCGGCGCCAGCCAGGGGACGCCTCGTGCCCGGCGATGAAAGGCGGAAAGGTTGCGATCGGTGCCGAGGATCCTGCGGACGCACGCGACTGCCCGAACGGCGTCGGCCCGGCTGCCCTTGACCGAGACCGACAACGCATCACCCCGCGCCTGCGTGACGCTCACGATCGCCGGTCTGCTGCGTCCATTGAGCGCCCGAAGGTAGCGGCCGTCTGGCGTGTACACGTCGACGACGTTCGATGGCGTACGTCGGAGGGCGCTGACCGTCAGATCGAGGCGAAACGGCGGCGTGACCCGGATCTCGTGAATGTCAACACCAGACCTAGTCCGCGATCGATTCATTTCGGCCGCTGGTCGTGGAGTTCCTGGCTCTCGGCGTGCCCTCGGCTCTTCGGAGTCTCGTATCGATTCGTGTTCATACTCACGCGCCAAAAGACGCGGCGAAGTCACCGCCCGCGGCTCGGTGCAATCAGCGCGCCTTGCGGCCGCCGCGTGACGGTATCAGCGGCATCTCACAACCCGAGACGAACCAGCTCCGCGCGGTGAGCGAGCGAGTTGGGCCGAGTGACAACGAGGGCCCATGATGTGCGGGGAGAGCTAGCGCGGGCGGCAGGCCGTCCAGACCCATCGAGCCCAACGCGATCCATGAGTTCAGACCGCCTAAAGCGCGGTGACCACGTCTCGTGGAATTCGGAGGCAGGTCGCGTCCGCGGTCGCATCACGCGCGTCGTGACGAAGCCCATCGAGTTCAAGGGGTACACTGTCCACGCGAGTCGAGATGAACCGCAGTACGAGATCAAGAGCGACACGACAGATCATGTCGCCATGCACAAGCGAGCGGCGCTCACCAAGCTTCGCAAATAGCACTCGAGTCGCGTAGTCCGCCACGACCCGACTCTCCATCTTCATGCTGCGGGTCGCCACCGGCGATCTGGCGAGATTGCGCGGGAGACATGGACTATTCTTGACGACTCCGCGGGGTAGCTTCGAGGGGCGGCGGCGGTGTGACCGCCCGAGGCGCCCACAGCGGATATGGAAGTCCGGCCAGTCGGTTGATCACGATCGCCTGGATCGCGAGCAGCGCGACCGCGGCCATGAGCACGACGAGGTGCGCTGGCGCGCGCAGGATTCCCAGAGAAACGATCAACGTGGTCGCACCCGCCGGCGGATGGGGTACGCGAAACAGCACCATCGCGCCGCTCGTGAGCCCCAGCGAAAGCGCAGCCGCGCCGACACGGGCGGCACCGACGCCCACCGCGATGGCGGGCCCTGCATCGAGCAGTCCGAACGCGGCGAGGCTCACCCACCCGGCCACCGCGCCGATGAGGTGACCGTAGATCGCATTTCGCGGGCTCGCCGCCGGCGCGAGCGGGGTATAGAAAAATAGAAATGCCGTCGGCCCGAGCGACGGAAAGACGAATGGCTGATGACTGATGAGCGCGACCACGGACATCAGCGCGATCGAGATGAATCCGTTGACGAGGCTGAACCCCGCGAGGACGACGGTCGCGTCATGCCGATGCACCAGCGACGTGATGCGAAAGCGCACGAGCAGTCCGCGCACGACGTGCTTGAGGTGTCCGCCGATCGGTCCCGTGTCATGCGGCGATATCTGCCGCGGGGGGCGGCCTCCCTCGTTCGAAGGAATCACTTCGGAGGACGTCCTCGTCGCCCGGAGCGGCGAAGCACGAGCAGCATGACGACCCCGCCGAGGAAGATGCATCCCGACGCGATCGCCGCGATCAGTGTGCCGCGGCGATCAGCGGATAGGTAAAGGTTGAACGCGAGCGTGAGCAGCCAGAGCTGAACCGACATCAACAGGATGCCGACGCTGAGCCCGAGCATCACCAACCCGCCCTGCCCCGGCGCCGGGCGCATCACTGCGCCTCCTCCACCGCGTAGAGCAATCCGTTCTCCTCACGAAGGGCAATGCGCGGGAGCGGCCGTGGCGGTGGCCCGGCCAGCACCCCGCCCGTTTCTGGATCGAAGAGGCCTTCGTGACACGGACACCGGAGCTTGCCCAGCTGCGCGTTCCAGTACACGGCGCACGACAGGTGCGTGCACTTCCCGCTGTAGGCGACGAAGCGACCGGGGCTCAGATGCATGAGAATCGCGTGATCGTCCGGTCCGGGATACGTGAAGTAGTGCACTCCCCCGACGGGCACGGCTGAGGCCTCGACGATTGCGCGGAGAGTGCCGCGACCTCCTCTGCGCGCATAGGCGAGAATGCTGAGCAAGGCCGTGCTCGCGAACAGAGCGCCTGATGCGCCGACGGACCAACGAAGGAGCTGGCGACGTGATACCAGCTCGTCGGCATCCCACTCGAAGGGGAAAGCCACGCCCCAACGCCCGTCGCGTGTCCGGTTGCTCAACGGCTCCTCGCGTTCCATCCGACTCACAGGACCCACGCCTCCTCGGTCGCTCCCGTGGTTTCGGCGCCGGCTTCCGACTCGGCCAGTAGCGCCGTCACGTCGAGTCGCGCCGTCCCGTCGGGCAACACGTGGTAGACCTTCGTCCGCACTTGCTGAGGACCGAAATTGGTCACGTTCACGGCGTTGCCCTGGCGCTCATTCACGAATTGCTCATAGTCGCCATACCAGATGGCCTGCGTCGGACACGCCGACGCGCACCATGGCTTGAGATCCTGGCTCGTTCGATCGTAACACAGGTTGCATTTCTTCATCAGGCGAGCCTCGACGTCGAACTTGGGAACACCGAACGGGCAGGCGTACACGCAGTTGGCGCACCCGATGCAGCGCGACGGATCGGCCTGCTGCACCACACCGTCGGGCGTGATCAGGATGGCGAGCGCGGGACACACCTGGGCGCAGGGCGCCACGGGGTCCTCGCAATGCATGCAGAGCGTTGGCTGCGTCGCGACACTCCAGGCACGCTCCGCGAAGTCGATCATGATCATGCTCTCGCCCTTGTGCGAATCGCACTCGCGGCATGCGGCCTCGCAAGCGCGGCAGCCAATGCAGCGCGATGGATCGAGGAACATCGTCTTGACGGTCACGTCACGCACTTCCTCGGCGCATCAGTGGGCGCCCTCTTCAGCCGGGCGCGCTGCCGGCGGGGCCACCTCGTACGGGAAAATCGCCGGCGCGTTGCCGGCGGTGAGGTTCTCCGTTGCCCCCGTCGGCGCCGCTACCGAGGGTGCTCCGAGCTTTTCGATCATCGCCGCGCAGCATTTGAATTCCGGAATCCTCACCGTGGGATCCACCGCGGCGTTGGTGAGCTGGTTCACCGCGCGGCGGTGCCCGTAGTGGAACGGAATGAACAGCGTATCAGGGCGAATGGTCGGCGTCACCAGAGCCCGCAGTTCCATGGCCCCACGCGGCGTTCGCACGCGCACGACGTCCTCGCTGGCGATGCCCAATCGTGTAGCCGCGATCGGATGAATCTCCACCCACGGCTCCGGGGCTTGCGAGTTCAGAAACGCGAGCCGGCGCGTCTGGTTGCCGCTCAGATATTGATAGACGACCCGGCCGGTGGTGAGAAAGAATGGAAAATCGCCGCCAGGCGTTTCGGCGGGAGGGCGATAGGCGACGGGGATCATGCGCGCGCGGCCATCTGCGTGAGCGAAGCGTTCGGTGAACAGCCGCGGCGTGCCCTCGCTGTCGTCGCTGGGGCACGGCCAGAACACACCGTCTTGCGCGTCGATCTTCTCGTACGTGATCCCCGAGTAGTCGGCGATGCCCCCCTTCGTCGCCACGCGAAGCTCATTCCAGATGTCTCGCGCCGACTGAAAGGGGAAAAAGTCGCCGCGGCCGAGCCGGCGGGCGAGATCGCAGGCGATCTCCCAGTCGCGCCGCGCTTCACCAGGCGGTTCGGCTGCTTGGTTGATCTTCACCACGCGTCCCTCGAGGTTGGTCGTCGTTCCCTCGTCCTCGCACCACACCGCGGACGGCAACACCACGTCGGCTCGTTCCGCCGTCTCCGACATGAAGAAGTCCACGACCACCAACGGATCGAGGTTGTCGAGTGCCCGCTGCACCACCGCGTTGTCGGGGAGCGACACCATGAGATTTGAGCACATCACGAGACAGCTCTTGATCGTCCCATTCGCCATGAGGCGTACCATGTCCGGCGCGGACACCCCCGCCTCGGGCAATTCCGGCTCCGGGATTCCCCACACGCCGGCGATGTAACGGCGCGCATCCGGATCGTCGATGTGCCGATAGCCGGGGAGCTGCGCCGCTTTCTGTCCCATTTCGCGACCGCCCTGGCCATTGCCCTGGCCCGTGAGCATCATGGTGCCGCCGCCGGGTCTCCCGACCTGCCCGCGCGCCAGCGCGAGATTGATGCAGGCGAGACAGTTGTCCACGCCGTGCGAGGAATGTTCGATGCCGCGCGCATGCATGATCAGCGACGTACGCGCGCTCCCATACAGCCGCGCGGCCGCGAGGATCCGGTTCACCGGAATTCCGGTGATGCGCTCAGTTTCCTCGAGCGAGAATTGGCCGGCGGCGGCGCGCACGTCATCCCACCCATTGGTACGCTCACGCACGTACTTCTCATCCACCATCCCGTCGTCGATGAGAATCTTCAGGATTCCGTTCAGGAGGGCGACGTCGCCGCCCGGCCGAATCGGCAGCCAGAGATCCGCCGTGCGGGCAATGGGCGTCTCGCGCGGATCGACCACGATGATGCGCGCTCCGCGGTCGCGGGCGCGCCAGATCCACTGCATGGCCACCGGAAAGCACTCGGCCACATTGCTGCCGACCACGAGTATCACGTCGGCGAGCGGAATGTCGGGCATCGGGATCGCGGCGCGATCGAGACCAAACGCCTTTTCGTAGGCACCGGCCGCGGACGACATACAGAGTCGGCCGTTGTAGTCGATGTAGCGCGTGCCGAGCGCGACGCGTGCGAACTTTCCCATGAGATAGCACTTCTCATTCGTCATCGACGATCCGCTGTAGATCGCGACCGCGTGCTTGCCGTGCTCGGCCTGAATCGCCTGCCAGCGGCCGACCACCAAGTCCAATGCCTCGTCCCAACTGGCGCGCACGAGCGTTCCGCCACGGCGCACCATCGGGTAGCGCAAACGCTCGGGATGGTTTGCCTGCTGATACGCCACCACACCTTTTGGACAGAGCGAGCCGCGGCTGTGCGGGTAGTCGCGCGGCTCGACGCCGATCACCTGGCCGTCCTTCACGCGGAGATACATCGCGCATTGCACGCCGCAGAAGGAACAGTGCGTGGGCACGAGGCGTTCGGCCATGCGCGCGGCATCGGTCCAGCCTTCCGGCGACGTTCCCGACGTTTGAAGGTCGTAGTTGATCGAACGTTCGGGATCGAAGAAGTCTTTGTTGATCGTCACACCGCCTCGCTCACAGGAAATCGCGCTTCAGGAGCGCGTAGTACGCGTTGGCGCGCAGCACGCGCTTGCACGTCGGGCAGTAGTCCTGGAGCAGCCCGCGACCTTCCCCGAGATCGTAGCGCTGCCCGAGATCGCGGAGCACGCTCTCGAGATCGGTGATGAATTGCGCAGAAGGCAACGCGGCGCCGCAGCGCGGGCAGCGTGCGCCGATACGCGCCGGCGGATCGGGCGACGGATGCCCATAGTACTCCATATCCTGCGCCACCTGCTGGTACAGCGTGACTCCGACGCTCGCCGGTCGCTCGATGATGTGAAAGAATTTGCCGAAGGGGAGCGAGAGCAGCCACAGCACCACGACCACCTGATGGGTGAGCGCTATGAACCAGTAGAACGAGCCGCCCCACCACATCGAGGAAGCCGTGAGCCCGAGTCCGGTCACCGCGATCGCGAGCAGCAGAATCAACGGCATGAGATCGAAGCCGAAACGCTGGGTGGTGAGAAGCCCCACGTCGCGCATCCGGCGAGCGATCGCCGCGACGACGCCAGCGATCAGAAGCACCGCCGTGAAGTCCAGTACATGGAAGGCGGCGAAGCCGGTTCGTGCCTCGATCGGGAACGTCGTGACGGGAAAGCCGAAGAACCACGCGCGGTACCTGTCGGGCGGCACCAGCGTAAAACGGATCCATCCGAACGTGAGAGGAACCGTCACGGCAACCGACAGTACCACTCCCCAGAACAGTGCCTGGTGGGTCAGCCATCGCGCGACGCTCCGCTTGCGGATGAACGTCTGCCCGATGAGGTCCGTCCACAGCGCGCGGGGAACGAGGAGCGTGTAGCGACGAAAATTGCGCCACGAGAAGAACGTGGCCCAGCCGGCGCGGAAGTAGTGTCCGGTCGGGACCCGCCCGATCCAGAGCGCATAACGATATGCGAGCGCCGCGACGGCGAACACCGTCGCGACGGCGTAGCCGATGAGCGCCGCGTCGAAGTCGCGCAGCCCGCGCGACCCGGCGATCACGAGAAGAATCGTGATCGTCGTGGCAACGGCCGCCGTCGTGAACGCTCGTCCCTTGATCGTCACTTGGTGGAGTCGGCCGAACTAGAGTGGTGAGGATTGGCTCCGCTCGCGCAACGATCGGCGAGGCGGTCCCTCATGCCTCCAACGTACGCCGGTGGATCGATCGGCGGACTCGGACGTCGACTGCGATCGTCAGGCATGCGCCCTCCTTGCCGGGTGAGACATAGATCCGCTGGGCACGCTCCCTCCTGGAACGGATTCCGCGGGCTCATGCAAGGAGGCCGGCTCTAGCCGTTTCATGCAAGCGGTCGCCGCTCCCCGCAATCTCGACGCCATCCTGACTGATAAGACCGGTAACCCTTGGGCCTTCACGATGGCGTGGCGGGCGAGCGATGCGGGACACGCGACGTAACGGTGTCACTCTCGATCGGCGCGGCGGCGCGGAGTGCGTTGAAGATCACCGCGACGTCGATCCCCTCCTGGAGGATCGCGCCGATGGCCGGTGGTATGTGCCCGAACGCGGCCGCGACCATCGCGACCGCGCTCAGACCGAGACCGGCCCAGATGCTTTGACGCGCGATCCGCAGCGTTCGATGCCCGATCGCGACGGCGTCGACCACTCGAGCGAGCGAGTCGATGAGGATGATGACGTCGGCGGCTTCCGCGGTGATCCCGCCGCCATGTCCGGCGAGCGCGATGCCGACATCGGCGCTGCTCAACGCCGGCGCGTCATTCGTCCCATCGCCGACCATCAGCACAGTCGCCCCCTCCCTGCGCAGCGCGCGCACCGCGGACACTTTGTCCTCGGGGAGCAGATCGCCGTGCACCTCGGTGATGCCGACGCGCGCAGCCACGGCTCGGGCATTCGATGTAGTATCACCCGAGAGGAGCAGGACGCGTGTAATGCCCCACCGTTCGAGACTGGCCAGTACCGCCGTGAGGTCGGGACGCAGTTCGTCCGCGTACTCGATCGTGCCGGCCAGCTTCCCCCCGATGGCGACGTAGGCGACCAAGGTTGCGTCCGGTGGGGCGAGGCGAGAGAGCTCTGCATGGTCCGCGTCGCTCCGCGGGAGCACGAAGGAACGCGCGCCGACGGCGACCTCAGCGCCGTCCACGAGTCCGGTGACGCCTTTGCCGGCGCTCTCCTCGTGGCGCGTCGCGACGGGCACGATGCCAAAACGCTGCTCGGCCTCGTCGACGACGACGCGCGCGAGGAGATGGCTCGACCCTTGTTCAACGGCGGCCGCAATCCGTAGTACTTGGTCCCGCTCGAAGCCGTGGGCCGCGTGCACCTCCCGCAGCCGTGGCTTCCCGATCGTAAGCGTTCCGGTCTTGTCGAACACGGCGACGTCTACGCGGCTCAACTGTTCCAACGCTCCACCGTTTCGGATGATGATGCTCCGTCGCGCGGCGCCATTCACGCCGCCGACGATCGCGATCGGCGTTGCGAGTATGAGAGGACACGGGGTGGCGACGACGAGAATCGAGAGCACGCGAAGCCAATCGCGCGTCACCGCGAGCGTGACCAAGCAGACGGCGATCGTGATCGGCGTGAACCAGACCGCGTACCGATCGGCGAGGCGCTGCACCGGCGCCTTGCCCGCCTGCGCCGTGCGGACCAGATCGACGATGCGGGCGTACTGGCTTTCCGCGGCTGCCGCACTGACTCGGACCCGGAGCGTGCCGGAGCCGTTGAGGGAACCGCTCATGACCTTCGTACCTGGCCCCGCTCTGACCGGTGCGGGCTCTCCGGTGAGCGCCGATGTGTCGAGCTCCGAGTCGCCCTCCGTAACTTCCCCGTCGGCGGGCACGAGGTCGCCGGGTCGTATGAGCACATGCTCATCGATCGAGAGGAGGTCGACCGGCACACTCTCGACTCGGCCGTCCACGATGCGGTTCGCCATACTTGGCGCCGCCTCCTCCAGCGCTCGCACGGCGGCCGACGCGCGTCCCTCGGCATAGCGCTCGAGCCCCTCGCCGCCGCTCTGCATGAGCACGATCACGAGCCCTGCGAGCGGCTGTTGCAGGGCCACCGCGCCGATGATGGCGAGCGTGGCTACGATGTCGGTCGCGAAGTGCCCGCGTATCGCGTTTCGCAGCGTCGTCCACACCAACGGAGCGCCCACGAACCACAGCCCCACGTTGCCGATGCGCCGCGCGACATCGACGCCAGCCACGAGATGCGCGAGGCCACCGACGACGAGCAGGCCCAACGTGAGCGCGGCGATAACCGTGGCACGCGTCAGTCCCGTCCGGAAGTCCGCTCTCGCTGCCACATGTGGCATCAGCATCTCCGGCGTTGAGACACCGAGAACGAGTAGGCCGAGCCCGTAGAAGGCGGCCCGGTCTTCGCATCAGACATGCCCCCGCCCACGGATCATGCGCGGGCTTGTGCGTGCAAGCTCGAAAATGGCCGGCGATTCCACGGGAGTCACGAACATGACGTCACGGATCGAATACTGGCGGGTTGCGCCCGAAGCGCTTCGCGCCATCAAAGGCCTCGACCGCTACGTCCACGACTGCGGTCTCGAACATTCACTCCTCGAGCTCGTCAAGATCCGCGCGTCGCAGATGAACGGGTGCGCCTACTGTCTCGACATGCACACCAAGGACGCCCGCGCCGCCGGCGAGACGGAGCAGCGCCTCTACGTGTCGAGTGCTTGGCGCGAGGCCCCGTTCTACACGGAGCGCGAACGGGCGGCGCTCGAGTGGACGGAGGTGGTGACCGACATCGGCCGCCACGGCGTGGATGAAGACGTCTATCAACGGACTCGCGAACACTTCACGGAGAACGAGTTGGTGGATCTCACCATGGCGGTGGTGACGATCAACGGGTGGAATCGATTGGCCATTGCGTTCAGCGCGGAGGTGGGTAGCTATCGCCCACAGCTCGCGAGATGAAGACGCGCAGGCGGCGCTGCGTTTCGAACCGTTCAAGCTCCCGGCAGCTTCTCCGGTGCATTGCTTCTGGATTCGCGGCCGAGCAGCTCGTCAATGTGTATGCGGTAGATCTGGCTGCGGTCAGGCAGCGGATCGTCCGCCGTCAAGATGGACGGAACCTGCGCGCGAAACAGCTCCGCAGCCTTGTTGACATCGCGCCAGTCGGGGGACGAGCGGTCGTCGGACAGGAACTGAACGGATCCATGAGCGGTCACGGCTCGCCAGTCGTAGACCGTCGACAGCTCGTCCACCTCGAACGCCACCCATTGGTGGTGCCGAAGCGTGGTCAGTGCCGGACCGTGTTCGATTCGCGCATAGATCCATCCATCCGCATACACGTAATTGACCAGCTGAATGGTGACCCGATCATGGAACGCGAAGGCCATTCGGCCCGTGTGGTGCTTCGAGAGCACCGACTCCGCGTCTCGTCGATCGAGCGAACGTGTTTCGACATGTAAGTTGTTCATATCAATGCTCACAATCGAGAGTTCTGTCCAAGAACGCGTGTACCCCTCTTACACCCGACCGCGCTCTTGCATCCAGCTCATCGATGACGTCCTACGCAGATTCGGCGGACGAGGGCGGCCGCCGGGTATGGTCACACCGCGGTGTATCCGCCGTCCACCAGATAGTATCCTCCCGTCATGAACGAAGCATCGTCCGACAGAAGGAAACACACGAGCGGCGCGACTTCCTCCGGACGTCCGAGCCGACCGAGCGGATGCTTACCGACGAGGACTCGTTTCTGCTCTGCCGAAAGATTCGCGAGAAGCGGCGTGTCGATGTAGGCCGGCCCGACACAGTTGACCCTCAATCCCATCGGCCCGTATTCCGCCGCCGCGTTTTTCGTCAGCCCCACGACGCCGTGCTTGGCGGCGGTATACGCTCCATTCCCGATGGCCGCGACCGTGCCGTGGATCGAGGCCATGTTGACGATTGCGCTGCGGGCGGCGCCCGCTTTGAGCATGGCGGGGATCTGGTAGCGCATGCCGTAAAGGACGCCGTTCAGGTTGATGTCGATCACACGCTCCCAATCCGCGAGATCGACCTCCCCGGCCGGAGCTGCCGCCCCGCCGACGCCGGCGTTGTTCACCGCATAATGCAGTGCGCCGTAGGCACTGAGTGTGTGCTTCACGACCCGTTCAGAGTCTTCTGCCTTCGCCGTGTCCTGCTGCACCGCGGACGCGATGCCGCCGGCGACTGCGATCTCCTGCGCCACACGTTCGGCGCCCTTCAGGTTGATGTCGGAGATGACGACCTTGACGCCCTTGCTCGCGAGTGCCTTCGCAATTGCTTCGCCGAGCCCGGAACCTCCTCCGGTAACGATACCGACCTTCCCGTCGAACCCGTTCATACTCACTCCCTCAGTGGAGCAGTTCCTTCATCAGCTCACCGGCACATACGGTTGCCAGCTTTGGAAAGCGCAAGAAACGTGATGGGGGCCGGTGGCAGTACGACACGACCGGCAGGCGCGGGCGTGCCGCTCAGCTCGGGCAACTCATCGCCGGCACGGAGTCGAAGCGCGTTGCCGTTGAGTAGAACCTCCGGATGCTCGGGAATGGCACCTCCATTGCACGACGCCTGATGGCTCAGCGTCGAGACTCCTTCTTTCCCGTCCGACCATGACTGAAAGCCGCAGAGAGCATACCGACGCGCACGCGCGCGAGAACGCCAAGGACAACGAGGTTCGCTATCCGGAGAACCGCGTGGTCGGCTTACTGGACACCGCGGAGCAGCTCGAGTCCGCCGTGGACGCGTTGACGACCGGCGGATTTCTGCCTTCGGAGATCGAAGTGGTACACGGGGCCGCCGCCGCCGAGAAGCTTCGCGAGAATACCGGCCGGTCGGGCTTCGCCCATCTCGCCATGCGCTTCGCGGAGTCCCTCGGCATGCCAAACGACGAGACGTCGATCAAGAATCAGTACGCGGATGGGCTGGCCAAAGGGCAGCTTCTCCTCACGGTCCTGGCGCCGACGGACGAGCGGCGCCAGGTGGCGGGCCGGCTCCTCCAGGAGCGCGGAGCTACCAACGTCAGGTTCTTCGGCCGGTACACCATCGAGCGGCCGGCGCGGGCCGATTGATTTTCTCGGGAATTGTGCTGCACGGGTAGCCTGCACGCCGCGATCGCTAAAGCGACGTGCGTCGCAAGAGTTGCGCATTGACGGCGACGATCACCGTGCTCACCGACATCAGGACCGCACCGACGGCAGGCGATAGGACCACGCCCTTCGTCGCGAGCACGCCCGCCGCGAGCGGGATCGCGACGATGTTGTAGCCAGCCGCCCACCACAGGTTCTGTAGCATCTTCCGATAGCTCGCTCGTGACAGCGCGATGATCTTCGGCACGTCGCGCGGATCGCTTCGCACGAGCACGATGTCTCCCGACTCAACGGCGACGTCGGTGCCGGCGCCGATCGCGATGCCGACGTCGGCGGTCACGAGCGCCGGCGCGTCGTTCACGCCGTCGCCGACCATCGCCACTACACCGCCCTCCTGCTGCAACTGTTCGATCCGCTTTGCTTTGTCGGCGGGCAGGACTTGCGACAAAACCGCGTCGATCCCCAGCTCCGCCGCTACGGCTCGCGCGACCGCGTCAGAGTCGCCAGTGATCATGGCCACCCTCACACCGGTGCGATGCAGAGCTTCGATTGCCTCGCGTGACTCCGGACGAATCGCATCGGCGATGGCGAACGCACCGAGGACGTTCAAGTCGTTCTCGATCAGATAGACCGTGGACTGCCCGCGCTTCGCCGCACGGTCTGCTGCGGTTTTGAGTGCATCTGGTGGGCTCACGGCGCGGTCCGCGAGCAGATTCGGTCCGCCGACGCTGAGTCGCCGACCCTCCACGACGCCTCGCACCCCTCGACCCGCCAAGTACTCGAAGCCCTCAACCGGCGGAATCCGACCGCCAGCCGACTCGGCACTCTTCACGATCGCCCGCGAGATCGGGTGTTCTGAGTCGCGCTCGATGGCAGCGGCAAGGCGCAGTGCCTCGCCGGGTGAAAGTTCTTGAACGGCCGTCGTGTCCACGACCCGGTGCTCGCCAAGCGTCAGCGTGCCGGTTTTGTCGAAGACGACCGTGGTGAGGTTGCGGGCCTGCTCGAGCCCGCGCCGATCGCGCACGAGCAGCCCGTTCCGCGCGGCGAGTGTCGTCGAGATGGCGATGACAAGGGGAACGGCCAATCCGAGCGCGTGCGGACAGGCGATGACCAGCACAGTCACCATACGCTCGACAGCGAACGCGGGATCGCCGCGGCGGATCGCGAGCCACGCGCCGAGCGTGGCGATCCCGGCGACGACCGCGAGGATCGTCAGAAGCAACGCGGCGCGGTCAGCGAGCGCCTGTGCCCGTGAGCGAGACGATTGCGCCTGTTCGACCAGCCGCATGATTCCCGCGAGCGCCGTGCGGTCGCCGACACCGGTAACGGTCACGTGCAACGCGCCGGACTCATTCACCGTTCCCGCGATCACCTTATCGCCGGCGTGCTTGGCGACCGGGTTCGACTCGCCCGTGAGCATCGACTCGTCGACGTCGCTCTTCCCATCGCGCACGGTCCCGTCGGCGGGGATTCGCGATCCGGGTCGTACCAGCATCACATCCTGCTCGCGAAGCGCGGCCGTGGGCACCGATTCCGTTCGGTCTCCGACGACTCGCTCGGCGACGTCGGGCAGGAGCTTGGCCAGTTCTGTCAGCGCGCCCTGTGCCTGTGAGATCGACCGCATCTCGATCCAGTGGCCGAGGACCATGATCGTGACGAGGGTCGAGAGCTCTTCCCAGAGCGGCATGCCTGGAAAGCCGAGCGTCACCGCCGCGCTGAACACGAACGCCACCGATATGGCGAGGGCGATGAGCGTCATCATCCCCGGCAGCCGATCACGTAGCTCGTGTACGGCGCCCTTCAGGAACACCACGCCGCCATAGAGGAAGACGGCCGTGCCGAACACCGCCGGCACCCACTCCGAACCCGGAAAACGTGGCGCAGTGTAGCCAAGCGCGTTGGGGAGCATGTGTCCCCAGACGAGCGTCGGGATCGTCAGCGCGAGCGACAGCCAGAACTTGTCGCGGAACATCTGAACGCTGTGACCAGCATGACGATCGTGCGCATGCTCGGCGTCGTGCATCTCGTCGTGTTCGCTCACGGCATCGGCACCTTCATGGTCATGACGCATATCGGTTCGATTCCGGGCGCGTCTATCGTAGCAAATCCTGGTGGTCCCTCGAGTTTCTTTCGCGGATGGTCGCGGGCGGCGAGCTATGATTCATAGGGGCCCCCCGCCGGATCCCGTCCGTTGAAGCGACGTCCATTTGATGGAGGCCCGAAAACTGGAGCGGTGGGCCAGCACCGTCCCCCGTCCCCCGGTACCTTATAAGGTGCGCGGATCGGATCGGTGGACCATCGACATCCTGATCAGCCGGCGTGGCTTCTCGAGCTGTCCGGCGACGAACCCGGCGCCTTGTCGCCGACCTTCTTGAGGGAGGACTCCCAGTGGCCCGACAACCGAACTACGGCTTCGACAAGCGTCGAAAAGAACTAGACCGCAAGCGCAAGCAGGAAGAGAAGCGCCAGCGGAAGGACGATGCCAGGCAACGCGACGAGGTGCCTGGTTCGCCACCCGCTGAGGAACCCGCGGAGCGCCCACCCGAACGCTAACGCTGCGCCTACCGATCGTCGATGCGTTCGCCGGCGATGCTCGTGTCGCCGTGGTGGACCCGGAAGGCAACAAGGCGACCGATTGCCGACACGCACGGTGATTCGAGAAGCATAATGGCGTCGCCATTCTAGAGGGAAAACGAACAGCGGCGCCCATTGCTGGACGCCGCTGGATCGTTCTTGAACTGTCCCGCTAGTGGAGGGCGCGCCCATCGTGTTGACTCGATAGGAGTGCGCGCCGATAGCGCGACCTGGCGCCGCACGTGGATGCACCCGCGTGCGGCGAATCAGCCCGAGCTCTGGTTCACGCGATCGGGGTCTTCTGGCTCGGCGGGCCGGAATTCCCAAGTTGATTCGCCAACTCCGCGAAGCGCGGATCGCCGCGCAGGCCATCGAGTCGCGAGTCCCATTTCATGTGCACGACGAACATCGACCGCTCACCGATCGCCTTGCGCAGCCAAGTGATGGCGTCGTCATTTTTCCCGAGTCCGGCGTAGACAATCGCGATGTCATACGCAGAGACGTAGCCGCGCAACGACTGCTGGAGAAGTGAGTTGAGTATCCGCTGGGCGCCGGCCTTGTCGCCAGCCTTGGCCAAAGCGTGGGCCAACGCGGCCTTCGCGAACGGCAAGCCATCAGAGAGCTTGACCGCCGTGCGCATCGCCGCGACCGCGCTGTCCGGGTGATTCTTCCCGAGGTCTGCCCAGCCGGTCACAATCTCGGCCCAAAAGCTGTCCATCATCATCTGTCCTTTGGCCGCATAAGACCCAGCCTCGTCGAAGCTTTTATCGAAGAGGCTGTGCCAACCGGTGCACACCGTCAGCATGGGATTCGCGGGATCGAGCAGGCGCGCGCGCTTCGTTTCCGCAACGGACTCGGCGCGTCGACCGACGGCGAGCAGAAAATGCGCGTAGTCATGGTGCACCTGCGCGTCGTTCGGGGCGAGGGCGAGCGCCTGCGCGAATTGTTTCTGCGCGGCCGCCCAATCCCAGTCGTAGTGAACGTTGACTAGCGCCATGAGGCCGTGGGCTTCGCCAGACTGAGGATCTAGGCGGAGTGCCGACGTGGCGGCACGTTGCATCTGGCTGAACGCTTCCACCGGGGCCACCTCGCCGAAGAACGCCCGGAAATACCAGGCGCGCGCGAGTCCGCTGTAGGCGGCAGTATGGCTTGGATCGATCTCGACCGCGCGCTGGAACTCCGCCGTCGCCTGGCCGAAACGTCCTTGCCCCGCGAAGTAGGCCCCCTTCAAGAACGCTTCCTGTGATTCGGGTTTCACCCGGGCCGTGCGGACCGGCTTGTTCGCGAGCTTGACGCCAATTTCGCCGGCGACGGCGGACGCGATGTCACTCTCGAGTGCAAGGGCATTCCCGACCGGACGTTCGTAAGTGCCCGACCAAAGGCGTGTCTGATCGGCGACGCGAATGAGCTCCTCGCGGACTCGAATGCTGTCGTGACTGAGTTGAAGGCTTCCTTCCATGACGGCGTCGGCCCCTAGGTCGCGGGCGATCTTCGGCAGAGGCACCGGCATCTTCGTCATCTTGTACTGCATCACTGACGTCCGCGAGATGACGTTCACCGAGTCGAGTTCCGACAGGCCGTTGATGAGCGCGTCGGTGAGACCGTCAGCGAAGAAGTCCTGGCTCATGTCGCCGGACATGTTCGCGAGCGGGAGTACCGCGAGCGTTCTGATCGCCCTTGCATTGCCGGTTGAGACGAGCCGATGACGAACCGACGGAATTGATGACGCGAGCGCGACCACGGCGACCAGCACGGCGCCTACGCCCATTGCAAGGCGTCGTCGCGATCGTGTGGGGGCGGCGGTTGAACGCCCCGACGGCGTCAGACGGCTCGTTGCGGGGGTTACCACCATGATGGTGTCGTCGAGCAATTCCCGTAGCGCGGTTGCCGTCCGAATACGATCGGCGGGGAGACGCTCGAGCGATCGCGCGATGGCAACGGCCAACTTCTCGCCAACGCTGTCGCGCAGAAGGCGGACGTCAGGCGCTTGGCTCGACAGCCGTTTGGCGACGACGGTCTGCACGGTAGGCCCGGTAAACGGCGGTTCACCGGCCAGCATTTCGTAGAGTACGCACCCGAGACTATAGATGTCGGTGCGCGCGTCGATCGGCTCGCCTGCCGACTGCTCGGGACTCATGTAGGCTGGCGTGCCGAGGCTCACGCCAGTCGACGTGATCCGCGCATCCGCTCCGCTCGCGAGCGCCCGCGCGATCCCGAAGTCCGCGACGATTGGATGGCCATCGGCGAGGAGAACATTCTCCGGCTTGATGTCGCGGTGAATGATGCCATGGGCGTGCGCATGTTCGAGCGCTGCCGCCACCGCGCGGGCGATGCCGACCGCATCGGGAATCGCCAAATGACGATCTCGCTCGAGTCGCTCGCGCAGCGACTCGCCGGCAATGAACGGCGTGACGTAGTACAATCGCCCGTTCATCTCGCCGGAGTCGTGGAGCGCCAGAATGTTGGGATGCGAGAGCTTGGCCGTGATCGCGATCTCGCGCTGAAAGCGCTCGACGCCGAAGCCGTGGCTCAGGTCCTCGTTCAGTACCTTGACCGCGACGAGTCGATCGTGCTGAAGGTCGCGGGCCGCGTACACCGTCGCCATGCCGCCCCGGCCGATCTCACGCTCGACCTGATAGCGCTTTCCGAAGATAGTATCCGTCGATATCGGCTCACTCATGATCAGTCTCCCGAACGTGGTTCGCTGGCTCTTTACCGTGCTCGCGGGCCACCGTCCTCGCCGGCCGAGTTTGTGAGCCGCGTCAGGTCGGAACCATCGTCAGCCATCGAGAAGATCTCGACGTCACCATTCGTGGTGGTTCGGAACGACATGAAGTAGATGCGCCCATTGCGCGACCACGAAGGCGCTCGGCTGCACCAGGACGACGCGGGTGCGGCGTCTTTCGGAGTGAGATTCACCGGGTTGCTCCCGTCCGCGTTCATGAGGAAGACGGCGCAGTATCCTTCGCGCAGGCTCATGAACGCGATCCGACGGCCGTCGGGCGACCACGTGGCCATCTGGTTGATGGCGGTTGGGAAGAAGGTCAGGCGTTGGACGTTCTTCTCGACCCCGTCGGCGTCGGCGACGTACACGTCGTTGCCACGGCGGAAGACGATCTGCTGCCCATCGGGCGACCAATCCGGCCACTGATCGAGCGCGGAATTGGTCGTGATTGCGTGCAGGTCGGATCCGTCGCCGTTCACCACGTAAATGTCGTAATTGCCTGCACGGTTGCTGTGAAAGACGATGTCTTGGCCGTTGGGCGACCAGCGTGGCCAACTGTCGTCCGCGGTGCTGTTACTCACATTGGTCAGCGTGCCGTCGGCGAGATCGAGGACGTAGATCTCGTTGTTGCCGGAGCGATTCGAAGCGAAGACGACTTGGCGACCATTCGGCGAGATGTCCGGCCAGAGATCGTCGCCGGGGCCATCAGTCAGGCGCGTGACGTCGCTTCCGTCCGCGTTCATTCTATATATCTTGGCCGCGCCTCCGCGGCGGCTGTAGAAAACGACGCTGCCGGGTGGACCACCGCCGTGTGGTCCGACACCCAGGGCCGCGCGTTCCGTCGGAGCCGTGAGTACTGACGCATCACCGGGGCGCTCGCGGGTGCAGCCGGCGAAGGCCGCTCCAAGGAGCGCCGCGGCAACGAGAAGCGATGTAGCTCGCATATGAGACCTCTTGATTCGGTTGGGTCGGCGCCGCGGTCACCGCAGCCCCTTGTCTAGGAACGCGAGAACCAGGACCCGTCGGGGCCAACTTCCCCGCCCAACCCCAACCCGCCTATCCGGATGTCCGGGGTGGCGTATACTCTCTGCCATGTCCCCCGCGCGCATGCCCACCGGTTCCGAGCAGTCCGCGGAGCGTTGGGCGCGTGTGAAGGCGACGGTCATCGAGGCGCTGGATTTGCCCGACGCGGAGCGAGGTGCGTTCATCGGTCGGACCTGCGGCGCCGACGAAGAGTTGCGACAGGAGGTCGAATCGCTGCTCGCCAACGCTCGGGCGTCGGCCAATCTCTTCGAGACGCCGGCCGCGGGCCTCTTGAGACCCGAGGAGCCGGGAATTGGCGCGCCGCTGCTCGCCCCAGGGGCGCGGCTTGGCGCCTACGAGATCATCGCCTTCTTGTCGGCCGGCGGGATGGGCGAGGTCTATCGGGCGCGACACACCGTGCTGGGCCGACCGGTCGCGATCAAGATCGTCGGCACGCGCGCTGACCTGACCGCGAAGCGGCGGCTGATGCGCGAGGCACAGCACGCGTCGGTCCTGAACCACCCCAACATCTGCACGATCTACGAGGTGGGCGGCGACGGCGCCGGCGACGTGCCATTCATCGTGATGGAGCTCGTCGATGGTCGCTCGCTCCGCGACCGGCTGCGCGACGGCGCTCTGCCTTTACCCGAAGCGCTCCGCGTCGGCGTTCAGGTGGCGGATGCGCTTGAGCACGCGCATCGACACGAGATCATCCACCGCGACCTCAAGAGCTCCAACGTCGTGATGACTGATTCGGGTCAGGCGATCGTTCTCGATTTCGGTCTGGCCAAGCGGCTCAGTCACGGTGGCTCCGAACTGTCGCGCGATTCGTCGCTCACGGCGACCGGCGTGCTCGCCGGCACGCTGAGTCACATGGCACCAGAGGTCCTCGTCGGCGGTGAGGCTGACGCGCGGAGCGACGTCTGGGCGCTAGGGGTTCTCCTCTACGAGCTGGCATCGGGCGAGCTTCCCTTCACCGGTCGCACGCCATTCGAGACCAGTTCGGCGATTCTCGGCGATTCACCGCGACGGTTGCCGCCGCACGTGCCGCTCGCGCTGCGCCTCGTGATCGAGCGGTGTCTGTCGAAAGCTCCGGCCTCGCGGTACCAGCGCGCGGCGGACGTTCGCGACGCGCTCGCGTTGATCGCGCGACGCAACGCGTGGCCTGTGGTCGGCCGGCTTCTCATCTCGACGCGATGGAAGCGTTGGGCGCGATGGACCGTGGCGGCCGTGGTCGTGGGCGGCCTCGCCGTTTCGGCGTTCGCCCTCCGCGCTAGACTCGGAGGCCAAGCCGCCGGGCGCATCTCGACGCTCGCGTTCGTACCGATGGTGTGGACGGAGTCAGACTCGACGTCCGAGTACTACGCCCGAGGAATCACCGAGGCGCTCATCGATCGGCTCGGGGCAATGGCCGATGCACGCATCATGGCTCCGGCGTCGTCGGCCCGTGCCGCGGAAACGGCGACTTCACGCGCCGAGTTGGCGCGGCGACTTCGCGCCGACGCCATCGTTGAGGGTCGCGTTCGTCGAAGCCCGGATCGGATCGCTGTCGACGTGCGCCTCATCGAGGCAAAACAGGGCCGGGTGATCTGGTCCGACGCTTTCGAGCGGGATACGCGGCAAGTCCTCGCCCTCGAGGACGACATCGTCCGTGCACTGATCGCAGAGATTCGGCTCGAGACGCGGCCGGGAGCGCATGTTGAGCTTGCGCCTCCGCGGGCCGTGAACCCGGAGGCATATGAGGCCTATCTCCAAGGTCGCTTCGAATGGAATCAGCGGACGAAGGAATCGCTGACGCGAGCGGTGGCGGACTTTTCCCGTGCGGCTTCGCTCGACCCGACCTACGCGCCAGCACACGCCGCGTTGGCTGACTGCTACAACCAGTTCGGGACGCAGATGGTCGGCACCGGCTCGCCGAGCGACTTTCGGCCCCGCGCTGCCGCCGCGGCCGTGCAAGCGCTGCAACTCGATCCGTATTCGGCGGAAGCCCACGCGGCGCTCGGTTACGTCCGCCACTACGATTGGGAATGGGCGGACGCTGAGCGAGAGTTTCGAAAAGCGATCGAGTTGAACCCGAGCTATCCGCTGGCACATCTATGGTATGCCAATCTCCTGATGTCGCGTGGTCGGTTGGTCGAGGCGCTCGGCCAAGTGAAGTTGGCACAGGACCTCGACCCCTTTTCGCTGGTCGTCAATACGAACGTTGCCTGGGTGCTGCAGGTCTCGGGGCGTGATAGCGAGGCACTCGCGCAACTGCGTCAGACGCTGGCGCTCGATTCGACTTATGTACAAGCCCATATGCGGTTGAGTGGCGAGCTCGAACACTTCGGCCAGTTCGACGCGGCACGGCACGAGGCCGAGACAGTGCTTCGCCTGACGAAGGGATCGGCGACAGCCCTTGCGGGTCTGTCGGCACTGGACGTCACGTCGGGACGAACGGCCGATGCGCGCCGTGAGCTCGCTGAGGTTCTCGAGCGAGCGCGAACACAGTATGTCGCGCCGGGCGCCATCGCCATCATTTACGCGAAGCTGGGCGATACCGTGAATCAGGATCTGTGGCTGACCAGGGCGTACAAGGAGCACTCCAACGCAATGGCGTATCTCCTCGTCGATCGCCAGTGGATCCACGACGTCACGCGGGAGAGACTGCTCGCTGCCGTCGGCCTGCGGTGAGCGTGAACACGCCCAGCGGTTCGCCGCCTCCACCGCCATCGCCGGGCGGGCCGACGCCGGGCGACGTCACAGAGCGACTGCTGCGATGGTCGAGCGGCGACGAAGCGGCTTTGCAGCAGCTCATGCCGCTGGTGTACGACGAATGCCGCCAAATCGCCGAGCGGCAGATGCGGCGCGAACGCCCGGAGCACACCCTGAGCCCGACGGCGTTGGTGAACGAGCTATACCTCCGGCTCGTCGATCAGCGGCGAACGACGTGGACGAGCCGCGCCCAGTTCTTCGGCATCGCCGCGCAACTGATGCGCCGGGTGCTCGTCGACCACGCTCGATCACGACTGGCGCAAAAGCGCGACGGCGCTCGAGTCATGGTCTCGCTCGATGCGGCGGCAGAGATCGAGACGGCCGGTCCGGTCACTGATATCCTGGCGATCGACGATGCATTGACGAAGCTCGGATCGTTGGATGTGGATCAGCAGCGGATCGTGGAGTTGCGCTTCTTCGCGGGACTGACGGTCGACGAGACGGCGCATGTGGTGGGTCGCTCGCCCCGAACGGTGAAGCGTGAGTGGCAATTGGCGAAAGCATGGTTGTACCGGGAGCTGAGCGGTCGACCGGATGATCGACAAAGCGGTCAGGGCTAGGCAGACAAAGACTGCCCTGGGGAAACGAACAGCGGCGCCCATTGCTGGACGCCGCTGGATCGTCTTGAACTGTCTTTCTAGTGGAGGCGCCGGGAATTGAACTTCCTCGCCTAAAACAAGTGTTTTGAAGAAGTTAGACGTGATCTGCAGTTCACGCACGTCAACAATACCACCAGCGATACCCCCATAGCCTGCGTCCGCCTCTGCCTACGATTGCGAGAAATGCGTGTCCCATGAACGGTCGCTGGCGTATCCGCCATCTGAAGAGATCCGTCGTTGACAACGTATTGCGCCCAACGTCGCTCGAACACGCGTCGTGGCAGCAAGACAAGGTCGTCTGTCTCTCCGGCCTCCCCGGCGTCAAGTCCAACACCCAGGAACACGCCGCCGAGGTCTGTAAGTACGTAGCGATTGTGGAGCTTCTCACCGCCTCCTCGCTCTGTCCAGCGTGTGAACTCGACCGCGATGCCAGTCGGAATATTGTTCGCCATTGCTCTCGCTGCCTGTTCAAAGAACGACAGCGTCGATTTCGCGGCGCAATGCACTCGGACGACGTCCGGGGCGCGTCCGCGCGCCGTGAGCACGTTCGTAAGCGCCTCGAGTACCCGACGGTGGCGTGAGTTCTCCGGACCAAAATGCGGATCCACGAGATGCAACACCTTGCAGTTTAGGAGCATCGCCGAAAGGGCCTTGGCCAAGGCTTCGGGAGTTCTCTGGGTTGGCGTTCCTGGATCGCACGCCCACCGCGAATTGGCAGCCACTAGTTGATCGGCCAGGAGGACGGCCTGATGCCCGCGCGGGTTCTGGCTCGCGGCGATGCCGGCGAATGGCCGCCGGTCGTATTCATGCTCTGCGTTCACGAGCCACGCCAAAAGCCCATCGTACACTGAATCGTCGCGCCGTGACTTATGCTCAGAGAAGAGCCGAAAAAGCTCCTCGATGCGCTTCATGTCTTCCTGCGAGAGCGCGAGCTCGTTCGCCGCCGCGTACACGGCCTTCTTCCAGGCACTGAACTTCGGAAACTCCAGAAGAACGCGGGCGGTGCCGAGGCCAAACTTGTCACAGATGAAACGAAATTCGTCTCGTCGTCCCCAGGTCGCAACGACGTTCGGTTCCAGCGCATACGCGTGTATCACAGCAGCTCTGCCATCCGCTCCGCGAAAAAGCCTTTCGGCCAGCGATCCGTGAACTCACCGTGCTCGTCCACGTGTAGCCGTCGGATGCGGACACCTTCAAGAGAGTTCTCGACGTGCACGACGCTTAGCTCGTCTTCAGAGAACGACGGTGCGCCTTCGACCAGCTCGTTGTCGGTCGTCTCGCGAATTCGGCGGAGAAGCCGCAGGATGAGATGCTCGCTATGCGTCTCGATGAGGAGCATGCGCCGGCTCCCCTCGCGCGCAACTGCGTCAATGAACAGATCGCCGAGGCCAACCTGAACCGCTGGATGCACATGAATCTCAGGTTGCTCGACGAGTGTGAGTCCCGAGCGGCCGTGAACTGCGGCCACAACCACCGGGAGAATCTGCGAAACTCCGGCGCCGACCTCCGAGGGTAGGACGAACGAGTCGCCACCGGTGTCGAGCAACAGGCGACGCACCGTCTTGTCGACATTGCCGTCTGTAAGATCTTCTGCCTCGGCACCACGATCGAAGAGCTGTTGCACGACGATCTGACAGCCCGCTCCCAAGCGCCTCAGCCACCGGTTCGTGTCCTCGACGAGGTTGGCCCGGTCGGCGAGGAGAAGGTCCCATGCTGCGAGGCCATCGGCCCAACTTGTCACTCGACCTGCGTGCTGATACAGAGCACCGCGCGACGGCACTTCACGCAACGGCCCGATGTAGATAGCGTCGCGCAAGAATGATTCGAGTTGCGACGTCGTGCCGAGGACGATCATCTCGAGAAACGTCCGCACGGCTGTGGCGGTTACAGACTTTTCGGGAGAGTCGTCGCCGAACGGTATCACGTGCAACGGATTGGCCGTTGGCGGCAGTGAGGACAGGCGTGCGCGCGATAGCGCAAACACGGGCGACATTTGCGGGTTGTCAAACGCTGATACGTCGCCACGTTCATCCGCCCCGTCGGTCGTCGCCATACTCCCTTCAGCTTGGGGCTCTGCGACGCGCAGCAGGTGCGGAGGAACTGCGATCTGTTCCCACGCTTCCACAACAGCAATGGGCGTGTGTCGTGCGGTCAGCGAGAGCTGTGACCGCTGCGCGGCATCCATTAGCGCGAGCTGCTCCTCGCTCGCGGCGCCAAGCGACTCATCGTCCGCCTCGATCGCGAGCAATGGGTGCCGAAGGTTCACGCGTGCCAGCAAGGCATCACCTTCCCGAAGCGACGCGCCGAGGTCGATCGATACGAGCGGAGTGGTGTCACCATTCACTCCGAGCACTGCGCGATCAACCACCGGTCCGCGGAAAGTCGCAGTTCGTCGAAATCGGACGACCAACTCGAGCCACGCGCTATCCACCTGATCGTCGAGATCGGGGAATGGGAACGTGGTTAGGTCGCGTCCGAAACGCTCTAGACTGCCCGGTGTCGCGAAGTCGGCGCGGAGGACAATTGGCCGATCGATTTCGTGTCGATGAACGAGGCGTGCGAATCCGCCGAGTTCGAGCGCGTCCCCGCCAAGTTCCGTGCGATCGACGTCGGCGGAGCCAGCGTGCTGGACTCCATCCAAATCACGCCGCCGGGGATAAACGTGAAGGGCTTCTTCTTCACCATCACGAATCCCAGCTCAGTCCCGATCACCTTCGCGGTAACTGCCAGCGCGACAAACGGCTTTCAAGTGAACGACTACATCGGTCGCGATCCGCCGTTCGATCCGTGGTATGTCACCGTCGGCGCCGGGCAGATCGGCAGCATCTCTATCAACATCCGTTCGCCGAACGTCGTCGGAGTCACCGGCGCGGTGACCGCCACAGCGAGCTATGTAAATAGCAGCGGCGTAACGCTCAGCGGCTCCGGGACCTACACTAACGTCATTACCACCAACGCGGGGTCGTCCACCACACATTCGTTCAGTGTCATCGGTTCTGGCCTGCAAATGGCCCCTAACGCCGTGAAGCGCGATACCTTCTTCGTTAAGAACATCGGAACGACGACGGACAGTGTCGGGTACGGGAATCCACCCGGCTGTACCGGAAGTGCGATCGCGTCGTGTGGCGCTCCTGACCACAACGGCCGGCGGATCCAACCTGGACTGACCGACACGGTTTGGTTCTCCGTGGCGGCCGGCACCGCGCCGGGCCAGACTGGTAGTACGTCGCTCACGGCGAATGTGATCGGAGCGCCCGGCGTGAGCTTTACCGGTAGCGCGAGCGTCTCGACCGGCTTTGGTTCGGGTCCGCTGACGATCAGCTCCGCGGCGCAAACGAACACCGGTCCTTCGATTGCCCGCGACGCGTGTCTGACGATTGCCGCGGGTGCGGCAGGCTCGGGCGCGGCTTACGAGTGCGGCGACCTTCGTCTAGTCCACCCGCTACCTACCACGACCACTCTGAACAAGCCACGGACACCGGCGCTCATCTACACGAGCGGTCATGCACCCCCGGTTGCCCGCGTTTCTACCGACATCTCCATCGACGGTAGCATCTGCCCGGGCCAGATCAGCGTGTATGTCGTGTTCCCACTGTCTCACGATTCAGTGCTGAAGAGCGTGACATGGAACGGCACATGTGGCCAACAGGCCACGCGGCGCGTGGTCGTGCCGATCGACGCTCAAGCCCATTCCCTCACGACCGGTGTATATCCGTACCTCGTTCACGTTTCCACGACCGTCTCAGGTACCACCTACGCCGCGATGGGTGACACCGCGCAGCTCGCGGTTGTAAACCGCGCCAGCAACGCAACTGACGTGACCCCGGTTGTTGGTCCAGGTATTCCTACCGATCCGTGGGGCTAGGGGTTGAAGGTGCCGTGGTCAGGATGTGTTC
>DASYSU010000245.1:0-3137 GCA_036002925.1 Gemmatimonadaceae bacterium
GATTTCGCGAGCACGACGATCGAGTTCGAGACGGACGACGGACTCACGGTCATCGGCGAGGCGTCCACGTCATGGAGTTTCGTGGGAGCGGGACTTCGGTTGTCCGCCGAGTTGCTCGGACCGGAGTACTCGATGGCGTGGAACACGCTCGACAGTGGCCTCAAGCTGTTCTTCTCTCGTGCCGTTCGTGGGAAAGCGGGCGAAGACCTCGTGGAGAAGCAGAATGCGGAAGTCGGTTTGATGCCTGTGGTGGCCAACGAGGCGATGGCTTACGGGTACGAGAGCGAGGATCGGCATTTCGTGAGAGTGTTCCTCGGCAAAGAAGAGCCGAAGCTCACACTGCACGACGGACTCGAAGTCGTAAAGGTGCTCATGACGGCCTATCAAAGCGCGGAACAAGGGAAGACGCTTCCGTTCCCGCCGCGCGGATTGGACAAGTTCGTTCCTGCCGTGGCGCAAGGAACGTGGAACCCGGCGGTAGCAGTGAAGTGATGGGTGGCCGCGGAATTCCGCACTCTCCGTGGAATCCGCGGCTCGCCGTTTGACAAAACTGAAGACACAAGACTTTCGGAGAATGGCAAATGTCTGACAAGAAGGAGATCACGCGTCGCGATTTCGTCGCCGACGCCGGCAAGCTGGCGCTCGGGGCAATCGTCGCGCCGCACGTGCCGATGATCGTGCCGCGGCACGTCCTCGGCGGCGTAGGCTATCAGGCGCCGAGCGATACGGTCAATTTCGCTGTCGTGGGATTCGGCGGGCAGGGATCGGTGAATGCGACGGAGCTCGCGACCACTGAGACGCTCGTCGCCGTGTGCGACGTCGATCAATCGTTCGCTGAAAAGAGCGCGAAGGACAAGCTGCGTCCCGATCGCAACGAGCAGGTGCGGCCGCAGGCCATTCGCGTCAACGACCAATTTGGAAAGGCGGCGAAGTACGCGGATTTCCGCGAGATGTTGCAGAAGGAGAAGGGAATCGATGGCGTCGTTGTCGCGACACCCGACCATTTGCACGCCGTGGTCGCGAAAGCCGCGATGGACATGGGCAAGCACGTGTACGTCCAAAAGCCGCTCACCTGGTCGGTGCACGAGGCGCGCGTGCTGCGGCAGACAGCACTCAATAACAAGAAGCTCATCACGCAGATGGGCAATCAAGGTCACTCGAGTGACGGCGCGCGGTTGATCAACGAATGGATTGCGGCTGGCGTGATCGGTCCCGTGCACGAGGTGCACGTCTGGACGAATCGCCCCGCGGGATACTGGCCGCAGTTCGTGCCGCGCCCTGGTGCGACGGTCGCGCTGCCGCCACCGGGCGCGCTGAATGGTTTCGGCCAGACCTGGGGACAGAACGTCGTGAACGCAACACTCGCGCGGGCGATGGGAGAGGTTCCCGTGCCGCCGGGATTGCACTGGGATCTCTATCTCGGTCCGGTCGCCGAGGACATTCCGTATCATCCGATCTACCATCCGTTCAACTGGCGCGGATGGATCGACTTCGGAATGGGTGCGCTCGGCGACATGGGTGCACATCTCATCGATCATCCGTTCTGGGCGCTCGGTCTCACGTATCCGACGAGCATCGAGGCAACGTCGTCGCCATTCGGAACGATGACGGTCCCTGGCGACCCGAGCGCACCAGAGGGATCGCCGGCGCGTCGCAATCGAAACCGGCCCGTCTCATATCCGCTCGCGTCGACCGTACACTATCAGTTCGCGGCTCGCGGCAATCAGCCGCCGGTCAAGCTGATGTGGTTCGACGGCGGACTGTTTCCGCCGCGCCCCGATGTGTTGCCCGATACGGGCCCCGATGCCGTGCTCAAATCGGAAGGTGGTGTGATCTTCATCGGCGAAAAGGGAATTCTCATCAACGATACGTACGGCAGTAATCCGCGTGTCTACCCCGAGTCGCTTCAGCAAGCGGCGATGCAAGTGCCGAAGACGATGCCGCGCATCACCTGGAGTCACGAGTTGAACTGGGCGAAGGCGATCAAGGGACAAGCGACGGCGAGCTCACCACTCGAGTATGCCGCGCAGTTGACGGAGACGATGCTACTCGGCGTGGTCGCGCTGCGTGCGGGGCAGGGAAAGAAGGTGCTCTACGACGGTGAGAAGATGCAGATCACGAACGTCCCCGAAGCAAACCAGTATCTCACGCGCGAGTTCCGCGCGGGATGGGCGATTTGACGATGCGAGTCTCGCACGCGGTCGTCGTGCTGTCGCTCATCACCGCCGGATGCGTTAGCAGCAGCAGCTCGACGTCTTCGGTCATCGGCGTTGGAGCGTCGACGATGCCGAACCCCGGCCCGCAAGCCGGATGGCGAACGCTGTTCGACGGAACGTCACTGAGCGCGTGGCGCGGTTACGCGTCCGACGGGGTGCCCACTGGTTGGCGAATCGTCGACGGCGCGATCGTCAAAGAGAGGGGCGCCGAGGACCTCATGACGCGCGACCAGTTCGCGAACTTCGAGCTCGATCTCGAGTGGAAGCTCGCCAAGGGCGGGAACAGCGGCATCTTCTATCGCGGGACGCAGGAGTACGATCACATCTATTGGAGCGCGCCCGAGTACCAATTGCTCGACGACGCGAACGCGCCAGACGGCCAGAGTCGCTTGACCTCTGCGGCGGCGGCGTACGCGCTGTATCCGCCGCCGGCCGGTGTCGTCAAGCCGTTCGGCGAATGGAACGCGACGCGCATCATCGTCAACGGCGCGCATGTCGAGCATTGGCTCAATGGTCAGAAGGTCGTCGAATACGAACTGTGGAGTCCCGACTGGAAGGCGAAGGTCGCGGAGAGCAAGTTCGCAGCTTATCCGCAGTATGGGTTGGCGAAGAAGGGCTACATCGGCATTCAGGGCGATCACAACGGAGCGCTGTCCCTTCGCAACATTCGCATTCGGGAGCTGCCATGATCGGCGTGCGCACGAAGCTGTCGGCGATGATGTTCCTGCAGTATTTCGTGTGGGGCGTGTGGTTCGTGACGATGGGAACCTACCTGGGACAAACGCTGCATTTCACCGATCAGGAGATCGGCGCGGCGTACGGCGCGATGGCGATCGCGGCGATCGTGTCGCCGTTCTTCATGGGCATCGTCGCTGATCGTTTTTTCTCGAGCGAGAAGCTGCTCGCGCTGCTGCACATCGT
>DASYSU010000246.1:0-6944 GCA_036002925.1 Gemmatimonadaceae bacterium
GCCGCCGACCCCGACGTGATCGAGAATCACAACCTGCACGGGTTCGACTTGCCGTTTCTCGACCGTCGCGCGCGTCGTCTCCGCGTGCCACTCGCGCTGGGACGTATCGGCCCGCCCGGGCTGAGACAGCGCGCCGCGCGCCGCGGAATGACACCCGGCGAGGCTGACGCGCGGCGTCGCGTGCGATTCGTCGCACCCGGACGCGAGTTGATTGATACGCTCGACGCAGTGCGCCGATATGATTTCTCGTCGCGTGAGCTGCCCGGCCACGGACTCAAGGTGGTCGCGCGCCACCTCGGCATCGCGCGACCGGATCGTGAATACATTCGCGGCGATCTGATTTACCATACGTATCGTCACGACCCAGACCGCGTGCGCCGTTATGCGACCGATGACGTCGACGAGGTCGCGGCGCTGGCGCGGATTCTTGGCGGCGCCGCGTTCGCGCTCGCACAGATGGCTCCGCGACGGTATGAGCGTCTTGCCGACGCGGGGGCCGCCACCGGCGTGATCGACCCGCTTCTCGTTCGCGCGTATTTGCGAGCGGAAACGGCGTTGCCGGTACATCAGACGGGCGACGGTACGCCACACAGTGGGGCCGCGCTGCATTTGTTCGCATCGGGTGTCGCGCATCGCGTAGTGAAGGCCGACGTCGCCAGTCTGTATCCCTCGCTCATGCGCGCGTATCGAATCGGTCCGGCGCGCGACACACTCGGTGCCCTGCTCGCCTTGGTCGACCGACTGGTCGAGCAGCGTCTCGTCGCCAAAGCGAAGGCTCGTGCCGCGCCTCCCGAGTCGGCCGAGCGTCACAGCCACGAAGCGATGTCGGCGGCGATGAAGCTCGTCATCAACTCGGCGTACGGTTATCTCGCGGCCGGCGGTGAGCTGACTCGTTTTGCCGACGTTCACGCGGCGAACGAGGTGACGCGGCGTGGCCGTGAAGTGCTCGACCTGATGTGTCGCGAGCTCGCCGCGCGTGGCGTCACGCTGATCGAGGCCGACACCGACGGCGTGTATTTCGCCGTCCCCGATGACTGGACAGAGGCCGACGAGCGCCGCGTCGTGGCGGAAGTCGCCGCGCTCCTTCCGCCATTGGTGCAGCTCGAGTTCGAGGGCCGTTACGCGGCGATGCTGTCGCACGAGCCAAAGAATTACGCGCTGCTCCATTACGATGGCTCGCTGCTCTTACGCGGCGTCGCCTTTCGATCCAGCCGCGCCGAGCCGTTTGGCGAGAAGTTTCTGCGTCGGGCGATCGGTCGGTTGCTCGTCGACGACGTCGTCGGCGTGCACGAGACATACCTTGCGACTGTGGCGGCGCTCAGGCGCCGGGAGATCTCGACGCACGACGTGTCGTCCCGCGTTCGCCTTACCAAGACGCCAGAAGAATACCTCGAGAGCCGCGAGCGCCGGCGCGAGCTCGCGTACGACGCCATGTTCGCCGCCGGCCGGAAATCGTGGAGCGTTGGCGATCGTATCCGCGTCTACCGCAACAGCGCCGGCGACGGTGCGCTCGTCATCGAATCGGACGACGACGTGGGTGACGATGAGCGCGCCGACCGCCGCGATTACGACATCGAACACTACGTTCGGTTATTGCGCGAGTCGTTTGCCGTGAGACTCGCGCGCGCCTTCACGCACGAAGATTTCGCCGCGGTGTTCGCGGATCCCGATCAGCCGTCGTTGTTTCAGCCGCCGATCGATGCGATTCACTCGATTATCACGTCGCTACCCCATTACGGCCCCGCCCGCGACGTACGCGAGTTCGGGAGTTAGCGCCTAGCCAGCCGCGGCGGCTGCCGCCGCCGCATCGCGTCGCCGCTTCACCTCAGCCATATCGGTGTTGCCGGCGTTTGTCAGCGCCAAGCTCGACGCGAGACTCACTATGCCCCGGCCTAGCCCCTTCAACTGGTTATGCCAGATCTCCGCGCCCGACACCGGATCGAGACGCCAGACCTCGCCACTGTTGGCGGCGAACAAGCCGGTTCCGTCCCAGAAGACCGTAACGTACTCCGCGCTGCGCAGGTCAGCGCGCCACATCTCGGCACCACCGTCCCGATCGAGTGCCACGACGCTGCCCTTGATGCCGACATACACGAACGACCGCTGATCTCTTGGCATTGCATCCCTCCGGTGTCATCGACGACTGAGCGCGAACGACGAATCCTCAACTCTGAAACTGCGGTGGCTTCTCCGCCAAGACTCCGAACGCGTTCTCCATCGCCAGTCCGGCGCGCGTGATCGTTCCCTCATCGAACAGCCGCCCGATGAGCGTGACGCCGTGCGGCACGCGACGTGGCGGAGAAAATTTCGGTAACGGGTGCGCGGGATCCGGCGCCCAGTCGCTTCGGGCCTCTGATACCTGAACGAACCCGGCTCGTAGCGTGAGTGACGGATGCCCCGTGAAGTTGGAGATGACGAGCATCTCGTCGCGCAGCGACGGCACCAGAAGCATGTCGACGCTCGAGAATACCCTGGCCATTTCCGCGGCGACCTTCCGTCGAAGCCGATCTGCCTGGACGAAATCCACCGCGGACAGAAACCGTGATTCACGGAAGAGATTTGGCCACGCATCGGGAACCTGAACCTTGAGCTGATTCGCTTGCCCGCTGAGCGTGAGCTCCTCGAACGCCGCTGCCGCCTCGGCGAATAGGATCAGTTGCAGCGAGTCATACGGCCAGTCGGGTAGCGTGACCTCAGCTGGAATCATGCCGAGTTTTCCGATTGTCTCGAGCGCGGCGCGATCGACGTCGGTCGCCGGATTCTCCTTCATCCACGCCGGGATGTATCCTACGCGCAGACCCTTCACGCTCGCCCCGGAATCGAAGTCGAGACGGCTCGGAACACTCGCGACGTCACCGGCATCGGGACCAGAGATCGCGTGAAGCACGAGCATCGCATCCTCGACACCGCGCGTCATCGGGCCGAGCTTGTCGAGCGACCAGCAGAGTGTCATCGCTCCCGTGCGCGGCACTCGCCCGTATGTCGGACGGAGGCCGGTGACGCCGCAGCGCATGCTCGGGCTGATGATGCTGCCGCCCGTTTCGCTGCCGATCGAGAAACCGACGAGGCCTGCCGCGGTCGCGGCGCCGGGCCCTGCGCTCGAACCGGACGCGCCTTCCTCGAGCAACCACGGATTCACCGTCTGACCGCCGAACCAAATGTCGTTGAGCGCGAGCGCGCCTAAGCTGAGCTTCGCAATGAGAACAGCGCCGGCGTCGTTGAGACGCGCGACGACCGCCGAATCCGCGGTCGGGACACGATTCCTGAACGGTTCGGCGCCGTACGTCGTCGCAATGTTTGCCGTGTCGAGCAGATCTTTGACGCCGTACGGAATTCCGTGCAGCGGACCACGATACTTTCCGGCGGCGATCTCGCTGTCAGCGAGTTTGGCCCGAGCCAGAGCATGATCGCGCGTGAGTGTGATGATGCAGCGGAGCTGTGGATCGAATCGTTGAATTCGATCGAGATAGATGCGCGTCAGCCGGTCCGACGTGAGCTTGCGCGTTTCGATCCAACGAGACAGTCGCGTTACCGGCGCAAAGGCGATCTCGGCGTCGCTGCTCGGGAGTGGCCCCGGATCGATCGTGCTCCGGACGAATGCGTCCCGTGTCGGTCCAACTTTGAGCCCGGCCAATACTGGATTCCACTGCGTCGCCGGCGCGAGCGTCGGCTCGAGGGTGATCTTTCGTGGGCCAGTACGGCGCTCGAGCAGCGCGGCCATGGTGCGGCGCCAACTCGCCGCGGCCGTCCCACGCTCGGCCGCGCTCAGCTGGACCTGCACCAACTTTTCTGCTTCGGCGAATGTAGCGGGCGACACGTCCGGCCCGACCTCGGGCGACGTTCCGAAAGCCGGCGGAGCACCCGCGGTTGGGGTGTCCATCTTTTGCTCCTTCGCGCCGTCGGCGCGGCACGCAGCAACCGCCCCGAGCAATCCGAGCGGAGCGCGAACAAGGAATTGGCGGCGAGAATTCACGATCGGTCCGGGTTGGTGAACCCTGAAGAGAACGCCAACCGGCGATGCGCGCCATCGCCCGGCGAGGTTCAGACTCGGACGATTCCGCCGTCTGCCCTTGACGCGAGCGGGCGAACGTAAGACTCATTTAGGGTCGCCGTCCTCCCAACGCCCTTCCACACGCCGACGTGCGGATCCTCCGTCGAGTCGCGGCGTCTTCCAGGAGTGCACGATGACCGAGAACAAAATGGAAACCATCGCGCCCGACATCGTCCTCATTCACGGTCTGTGGGTGACCGCGCTGAGCTGGGAACACTGGATCGAGCGCTACGCCGCACGCGGCTACAACGTGATCGCGCGGGGCTGGCCGGGAATGGACGTCGACGTCGAGCAACTGCGAAAGGATCCGTCATCGATCGCGAATCTCGGCATCAGAGAGATCGTCGACCATTTCGATCGCATCGTGCGCGCACTCGATCGTCCGCCGATTCTCATCGGGCACTCATTCGGCGGATTGATTGTCGAGGTGCTGCTCGATCGCGGTCTGGGCGCGGCGGGCGTCGCCATCGATCCGGCGCCGGTGAAAGGAATCCTCAAGCTCCCGCTGTCGACCCTCAGAGTATCGTTTCCCGTGTTGCGGAATCCGGCGAATCTCCATCGCACCACGGCGCTCACGCCCGAGCAGTTCCGTTACGCGTTCACCAATACGCTCGACGACGAAGAAGCCGCGGCGGTGTACGAGCGGTACGAGGTACCCGGACCGGATCGCATTCTGTTTCAAGCCGGGCTCGCAAACTTTAATCCGAACGCGCCGACTCGGGTCGACTTCCGAAACGATAATCGTGCTCCTCTGTTGCTGATCGCCGGCGGCAAAGACCACATCTCGCCGGCATCATTGACCAAAGCCAATTTCGATCTATTCAAGGACTCTAAAGCGATTACCGATTACAAGGAGTTCCCGGAGCGCTCGCACTTCACGATCGGCGAGAAAGGCTGGGAGACCGTCGCCGATTACGCGATCGAGTGGGCGGTCAAGCACGCCGCGGAGTTCACCCAGAAGTACCCATCGCTGCAAACGACCGAGACGTCGCGGAGCCTCGATGCACAAGCATAGCAGTGGTCAGTCGTCAGTTCTCAGTCGTGAGCCTTCCCCCCCAGTGTTCAGTTCGAGTTGTCAGTGATTCAGTTGGAGTTGTCAGTAACTGAAGACTCAAACTGAAAACTTCAACTGAAAACTTTAGCTGACAACTGGGCCGGAGAACTCACGACTCAGCACTGAGAACTGAAAACTGCGAGCCGGGGGCAGCTCGCCTGCGCCGCAGAATTCCGGCCGAAACGAGCGCGATGACCAATCCGACCGGCAACGGCTCGATGAACGTGACCGCGGCGTTGTACAGCGGGTTTTGGTACAGCGCCTCGAATTGCTGCATCTCCGCGACCTTCTTGTCGATCGCCGCCTGACTCTCGCCGCTCGCCTTGGCCTTCTCGATCGCATACGCCGCGTATTTCTTCGAGAAGTCGGGCGAGAGCTTGAAGTAGATCAGCTCCCATGTCGCCACGTAGCACACGCCCGCGACGACAGAAATGAGGGCGCCCACGACGAAGGCACGACCAAAGCTCACGATTCCGCCGGCGACCTTGTCTCGATACGAGCGAATCCCGAAGAAGATGAGGAGGAACGCCAGCACCATGGTCGCATAACCGATGACGGCGCCCTTGTCGAATCCGATCGAATCTTGGAACGGAAGCACCGCAAACATCGTGACCGACAGAATCCCGCCGGCAATCAGTCCGAACGTCCAAACCGTTTTCTTCATATGATGAGCGCTCCGCACGCGAGTTGGGTGTGATTTCCGGCGGAACAATACCGCTCGCGCCTTGCTCTTCGCGTCACTCGAACGGGTGATTTTTTCGAAAAGTCCCGAAAATCACCCATTTAGGGGATGAGTCCCGCATCCTTGGCGATCTGCACGGCTTGCGTGCGTCGCTTTGCTCCAAGCTTGTCGAACAATCGGCTGGAGTGCGTCTTCACCGTATTCTCGCTCACGAACACCTTCTCGGCGATCTCTCGGTTGCTCAACCCGGCGGCGATCAGCTCGAGAATCTCGAGCTCCCTCGGAGTGATGCCCAGTTTGTCGCGCCGCGCTTCGTCGATCACGAATGGCTGCGGCGCGCGGAGCATTACGGGGACGGGGACTTCTCTGATCACGACGGTCTCTTTCGTTTTCGTCAGCTTGAGCCCGAGCCAGATGCCGAGCATGGCGAACAAGGCCGCGACCAGCCCTCCGTAGATCTCGATCGAGTGCTCGACCACGAGAAACCGGTATTCGATGAGCTTGAGGCCCGCGATCAGCACACCGCCGAGGAGGCCATACAGGAGGATCGTCTTTCTCACGCCGGCAATATCACTATCAACAGTGGTCAGTCACCAGTCGTCAGTCGTCAGCTTCCCAGCCCAGTCGTCAGTTGGAGTTGTCAGTAACTGAAGACCCCAACCCCATGCCACCAGAAAGTGCGTTTGAAACTCAGGACTCACTACTGGATAACTGAAAACAGCTTCTTTAGATCTTCCCCACGTGCAAAAAACGCCTCCGCTCGGAACGCCGAACGACCCGAAGACGATGGTCTTCCAAATCGGACCGCTCCGCCTCACCGGAACGGCGGCTCTCGCGGCTACCATCGTTCTGTTCGCCGCGATCATCGCGGCGGTGGCGTACTACCGCGAGCGGATACTTTCGTCACCGCTCTCCATTTCCGCCGCGCTGTGGATCGGGTTTGTGATTTACTGGAACGTCGCCGCCGGGAACACCGTTCCGACGAAGAGCCGTGAAACCCATGCGTCGCGACGAGTGCACACGTGGCTCCTCAACGCGGCGATGTTTCTCGTGTTCGTTCCGGTTCCGGGACTCGACCGACGAGTTTTGCCCGAAGGCTGGTGGGTCGTCGCAGTTGGCATCGTCATCCACCTCGCGTCGTTCCTGCTCGCGCTCTC
>DASYSU010000247.1:0-4472 GCA_036002925.1 Gemmatimonadaceae bacterium
CGATGCCGAAGTCCATCACCATCGCCCGGCCGTCGTGCAACAGGATGTTCTCCGGCTTGATGTCGCGGTGGATCACTCCATGGCGATGAGCATAGTCTAATGCATCCGCGACCTCGCACGCGATCCGCACCGCCTTGTCGACGCCGAACTGCGTCTCGCGATTCAGCTTTTCTCGAATCGTCTCGCCCTGGATGTAGGGCATGACGTAGTAGAGAAAGCCGTCGGCCTCTCCCGAATCGAACAGCGGCAGAATGTGCGGATGCTGCAACGCCGCCGTGGTCTTGATCTCGACCACGAACCGCTCGGCGCCGAGGACGGCGGCGAGCTCCGGCTTCAAGACTTTGATGGCGACCTTGCGATCGTGCTTGACGTCGTGTGCGAGATACACCGTCGCCATGCCACCCGCGCCGAGCTCGCGCTCGATACGGTAACGGTCCGCCAGAGCCCTTCCGACGTGCTCGAGGGTGTCCATCTCAGCGACGGATCGCCGACTCGTGCAGGTGCACCATCTTCCACGCCCCGCCTTGACGCGACCAGATGGTCGTCATCGACAGATGCTCCGTGCGCGTCTCACCGCTACGCATATGCACGATGTACTCGCCGTCGCGAACCACATAGCCCGCGTTTGGAGAGAGCACGTGGGCGGTAACGCTTCGCGCCACGTACTGTGCGCTCGTGCGCGGCGCGACCAGCTCCTGACACGCCTTGAGCAGCTGTTCGTGCGTCTCGACCACGTGCCCGCCGGAAATGAACAGCGGTCGCTCATCGCCGGCGTAGCTCATGCCTTTGGCGCAGTCGAGATTGTCGACCGCGTAGTTCATCATGCTATCGAGCGCGATCAGCGAGTCGCCGAGCGTCCGGGTCGCACTGGGGCTCAGCGTCGAAGGACTCGCGCGGGTACAGCCGGCGGCGACGACGCACAACGTGGCGACAGCAATGGTCGTGAAGCGCATGGTATCGTGGATTCAAGGAAGGGTTGAGCCGCTGGTCACCGGCGGGGTCGCCCTCGAGCAGAATGTTCTCCAGCTTCCCTCGATCATCGGCTCGACGCCGGCAGTCGCTTCACGAGCCAGATGTTCGCTTCCGTGTTGGCGCCGGCGTAGTAAAGTGTGTGGCCATCCGGCGACACCGCGACGGACATGCCGGTCATGGTGGGGTAGGGCAACGCGTCCGTCACCTCGCGAAGGGCGAGCGTTTCGACATCTTGAATGAGCAAGCGGCCGGCCGCGTTGAAGTACACTACATGGCGCGAGTCGGGGAGCCAAGCCGCGCCGAAACCGAACGTGTCGTTGGTGAGCGACGTCGCCTTGGCCCTGGCGACATCGTAGACGCCGTACCCGTGCGGGGCACCTCCCTTGTCGAGTACGTAGCCGGAAAGCCAGCGCCCATCTGGTGACCAGCGCGTCGGAGCGAGGAGGCCGGCGGGAAGATCGAGGCCTTTCAGTTCTTCGCCGGAGGTCCGCTTCATTGGCCAGGGTCCCGTCCCGATCACGGCCCTGCCGCCGGGGCTTGCGCTGCCGACGAACAGCCGCTTGCCGTCGGGCGCGAACGCGGCAAACGCGGCCCCCTGGCCGGCCGCGGTCTCCGTGAGACGTACGCGCCCGCTGCCGTCTAGCTGTATCAGGTACCCCTCATAGTGGCCGGTCAGGTTCGACCAGAACGTGAGCGCCTTTCCGTCCGGTGTGAATCGCGGCTCCCAATCGCGTGCCGCGTCATCGGTCAGGCGAGTGAGGGCGGTCCCGTCCGCCCGCATCAGAAAGATGTCCGACTGCGGTTCGGAGTAGTTCGCCAGCGCAAGCCATTTCCCATCGGGCGACACATCGACGGGAATGAGGGCGCCGCTCCGACGCTGCAGCAGCCGCGAGGCACCGGTGTGTGCTGCCGACGGGTTGAAGTCGACGGCCACCGGATTGACCGATTCGATGAGCGCTCGAACGACGAGTGTCGACCCGTCGCGCGACATCTGAGGCAGGTCCATCGCCACGTTGGCGCCGGAGATGACAGGCTCCGGCGATCCGGTGGCCGCGCCGGACTTCTCGTCGACAGGGAGACGCCAAATTCCCATCGTCCCTCCGCGGTCACTCGCGAACACAATCCAGCGTCCGTCCGAAGACCAAACCGGCGCCCAGTCGATCGCCTTGTCTTGCGTGAGTTTCCTCCATCCGCTTCCGTCCGGCGCGAACGACACGAGATCACGCTGGCCGCCGGAGTTGATCCACGCCGCTATGCGCCGCCCCGACGGAGACCACGCCGGCTCGTACGCGCTCGAGAGACTGTCGCCGGCGATTTGGTGCGGCGATCCGCCGCCTGCATCGACGACCCAGATGGTCCCTGAGTTGAAGACGTTGTACGGTGTGATCACTTCCTCGCTGCCGAACGCGATCGTTCGACCATCGGGGGACCACGCCGGATTCGAACCAAACGTCGTGAGGCGCCGTGGCGACTCGCCGGTCGAGCCGACGACGAAGATTCCCACGCCACGCTTGGTGAAGGCGATCTGTTTTCCGTCCGGCGAATACGCGGGCCACAGCTCGTCGGCCGACGTATCCCCCGCGACGACGATCGGATTCCGTCCGCCGACGCGCTGCACATAGATGTCCCAAGTCCCGCGCGCGTTGCTTGTGTACGCGAACGATTCGCCGTCCGGAGAGAGCGACGGCGACGTCTCGACTCCGGCGGCGTCGGTCAACTGCGTATAGCTCGACCACGCCTCACTCGGCTCTCGGCCTCGATGGCCGAGCCACCAGCCGGCGGCTAACGCCAGTACGAACGCCGCGGTGCCGATTCCGATTCGCGGCACGATACGACCCGAGCTCGCTCGGCGCGGGTCGACCAGCGGAGCAGCGAGATCTGATCGCGCGATTGCTTCTGCGAACTGACCGGCGCTCTGAAAGCGGTCCGCCGGGAGCTTGGCCAGCGATTTCAGCACGGCCGACTCCAGCGACGGCGGGATCGTGTCCCTCACTGTCCGCGGCGACGCCGGCCGCTCCGTGAGCACCTTGGCAACGATCGCTTGGATGGTCGCGCCCCCGAACGGCGGCTCACCGGTCAGCATTTCGTAGAGCACGGCGCCGATCGAGTAGATGTCGCTCCTCGCGTCGATCGAGCGTTCGCCGCTCGCCTGTTCGGGGCTCATGTACTGCGGTGTGCCGAGCGAGAGGCCGGTCTGGGTCAGCCTCTGCCCGCCGGCTTGTTGGACGGCGAGTGCGATTCCAAAATCGGCGACGAGGGCGTGCCCGCCCTGGAGCAGGATGTTCTCCGGCTTGACGTCGCGATGCACGACACCATGGCCGTGCGCGAACTCGAGCGCATCGGCGACGTCGCGCGCGAGTCGCACCGAATCCTCGATCGGAAGCTGTCGCTCGCGCGTCAACCGCTCGCGAAGCGTCTCACCGGCGATGAAGGGCATGACGTAGTACAACAACCCATCGGCTGCGCCGGAGTCGAGCAGCGGCAGGATGTGCGGATGTTGCAGCCGCGCCGTCGTCTTGATCTCCGCTAGAAACCGCTCGCCTCCCAGCGCGGCGGCGAGATCCGGATGCAGCACCTTGATCGCGACGAGCCGGTCGTGTCGGAGGTCCGCGGCGAGGTACACCGTGGCCATGCCACCCGCGCCGAGCTCCCGCTCGATACGATAGCGATCAGCCAGCGAAGCTCGGAGGTGCTCGATTGTGTCCATTGTCGGACAGAGTGAGCACGCGGGGAGGGTTTGTTAGCAGCGTGCGGCTACAAGCATGTCGCACATTGCTTGTCGTAGCTAGTGCCGCGACGCTCGGCCCTCGTGTCTTACCTGTACGGCGCCGTATCGAAATAAATCCCGAGCGAATCGATCTTCTCGGCCTTCACCGAGAACACTTCGGCCACATCGCTCATGAATGCCGACTTGCCGGGCTGCAGAATCTCGTAACGCGAAACCGCCACCGCGCGCGACCCATCGACCAACAGTTGCCGGAGCTCGACGCTCTGAATCGTTGAATAAAAACGCTTTGTCGCCTCGAGGTACGCGTGTTTGCCTTTGACTTCCTTCGTCGGGCTGGTATGGCTCGTGAAAACCACGTCGTCAGCGAAGGAATCTTGCCACGCCCCCTTGGCGGCCAGCTTGTCGAAGTAGCGCTCGATCGTTTCGCGTGTCGTCATGATGATGTTCCTCGTTGGCTGGCGGCGAGCAGGAGGCAGAGCGCGATCAGCGCCGCGAACACCAGCGGCATGGCAAAAAAGTTCGTCCACATGAGCAGCGTGATCGCCACAAAACACAACCCGAACGCCCACCGGATGGTCACAAGCTGGGCGCGCGTGTCGTCGCGCAGACGGCCGAGCTCGAACGCCAGCACCGCCGAGAACAAGAGAAAGACCGTCGAGAAGAATCCGAAGCCGGAGAAGAAGCTCCAGTACGTTCTGTCGAATCCTTGCACCATGAAATGCGTATTCTGCATGGCGGCGACGACGTCGTTCGCGTGCCACGACGGATCGAC
>DASYSU010000248.1:0-23081 GCA_036002925.1 Gemmatimonadaceae bacterium
GGACGTGCTGAAGGCGGGAACGCCCGGCGGGGGCAAAGCGCGCGCCCGATACGAGCTGGTCACGACTCAGGTCGCGCTCACGTCGGCTCTGCTGACCGGCGCCGTGCTGCTCTCGACAAGCTTCAACCGGCTGATCCACGAGCAGCGATTCGCCGCCGATCATGTCGCGCTGTTCCGTGTCCGTCCGGCTGCCGCGCGATATGAACCGGGGCGCGCCCAAGCGTACGTTCACGCGGTGGCGCAGCGGGTCGCGGCGCTTCCGGGCGTCCAAGACGTCGCGTATGCTCGCGGCGTAGGGTTTGTCTGGGACGGCTCCCCGGTGGAGGTCGGAGTGGGCCAATCGCGTGGCGACAGCGCGGAACGAGTCGAGGCTCACTTTGTCTCACCAGGATTCTTTGAAGCGCTGCGTATTCCACTGCTCGCGGGTCGCGAATTTGATCGCGGCGATGCGGCCGGCGCACCGCCAGTCGCGATGTTGAGTGCGTCGCTTTCTCACAAGCTGGCGCCAAGTGGAAACGTGCTGGACCGAACGCTCTACGCGCACGGCCACGCGTTCCGGATTGTTGGGGTAGTACCCGACTATCGGATCCGGATGCGCGGCGATGCGTTGCCGCTCATGGCCCTCTTTTCATTCGAGCAGAACGCGCTAGGGCAGGAGACCGACGCTCGCTTCGCGGTCCGGGTTCGCGGCGATCCCACGGCTGTGCTCCATACACTGTGGGAGACGGCGAAGTCCGTCGACGGCGTGGTGCCGGTGGCGGAGATGATGACGCTCGAGCAGCAGATCGATGCCAGTCGTCCGCAGATCCGGTTGGGGCAGGATGTGCTGGTCGTGGCTGGAGGGCTCGCGCTGCTGCTCAGTGCGATCGGCCTCTATGGCTTGATCGCGTTCCTCGTGAGCCGTCGGACTCGTGACATCGGCCTGCGCATTGCGCTGGGTGCGGTGCCGGCGCGAGTGGCGGGGGCGTTCATCGCGGGGGGAATGCGGGCCGTCCTCATGGGGCTCGTCGCGGGTCTTGCCGGCGCATGGATCTTCGGGCCTTTGCTCGACGCGTGGCTCGTGGGGGTGGAGGCGCACGACCCGGGGGCATTCGCGATCGCGGGCACGGCGGTTCTCGTGATCGCCGTGGTGGCGTGCACGATTCCAGCGCGACGCGCGGCGAGAGTGGATCCATCGATAGCGTTGCGATCCGACGCGTAAGAGGCGAAAGGGACCCACGATGTCGTAATGGCGAGTCATGACGCGTTCCGACTCGCCGACCTGTCCCCAGCGAACGAGGAGTGGCCGAGCTCCGCGCCGATGAACACGGCATGGCACCGGCCCAGTGAGACTTGGCGCCCATCTTGCGGCGCCCGTGTCCCTTGCCTGCGTGAGCTCCGATGCCGGAACTACCACGACGACACCGAGACTGCGCCAGAGGGAGGACAGCATGCGAACCGAGAAAGGCGGGACGGAGCCGAAGGGCATGCCGGAGCGGGCCGTACCGATTGCGAGCGCGAAGGAGACGGCTCCGGGAGACCAGACCATCGCCGCGCGAAATAAGGAACTCATGCAGACGCTGGACGACGCCTGGAATGGGCAGGACCTGGACACATTCGCGAGCCGCCATCGGAAAGACGTGGTGGTGCGCTGGCCCGGCCAGCCGGAGACGCACGGCGTCCAGGCGCACCGGCAGGAGGCGATCGATTTCTACCGCGCTTTTCCGAACCAAAAGGTTGGTAACCGACCCTACAAGATGCTCATTGCCCAGGGCGAATGGACCTGCTCGGTCGCGCGCTTCACGGGGACGATGACGGGGCCGATGAAAGGGCCCGGCGGAAAAGAAATTCCGCCGACGGGCAAGTCGTTCGATGTGGACTTCTGCACCGTCGCGAAGTGGGACGAGAACGGGCAGATCGTCGAGGAGAATCTCTTCTACGATCTGGTGACCTTCATGAAGCAGATCGGCTTGAGCGACTAACCGGATCCATGGCCACAGTCGTCGTGGGTTACTTCGTGGGCAGCCTCGCGAAGAATTCCATCAATAGAAAGCTCGCCCTGGCGTTGACGCGCGTCGCGCCATCGACGATAACGATGCGCGAGATTCCGATCGGCGACTTGCCGCTGTACTCCTACGACTACGACAAGAATTATCCGCCGCCGGCCGTGATACTCAAAGAAGCGATCGCGAGCGTCGATGCCGTGTTGTTCGTTACGCCGGAGTACAACCGATCGATACCCGGTGCGCTCAAGAACGCGATCGACTGGGCGAGCCGTCCGTGGGGTCAGAACTCGTTCCACCGAAAACCATCGGGCGTGATCGGAACCTCGCCCGGCAAGATCGGCACCGCAGTCGGCCAGCAGCATCTTCGCAGCATACTCGCCTTCTGCAATTCGCCGCTGATGAATTCGATCGAGGCGTATATCCAGTTCGAGCCAGGCTTGATCACGGACGATGGGCAGGTGACGAACGCCGCGACGGCGGAATTCCTTCGCAACTACATGCAGGAGTTCTACGCGTTCATCGAGCGGGTGTACACGGCGATTCCGCGTCCCGGCTGATCGCCATCACGATGCCGAGCCCATCCGAGAACGATAAGGTCCGGTCTTGAATGAAGTCCATGACACCGATCATTCTGGTGACTGTCGACGGATCGGACAAGGACGAACGCGCCGTTGCAGTCGCGGCCGCTCTTGCCGAGCTCGGGAACGCAACCATACGCGTGGTGCGCGTGTTCGAGCCTCTGGTCGAGACACTGCCCTCGAGCGCATCCGAGCTCGCTGCCGTCGCGCTACGCGCCGACGTCGTGAAGAACGTAAGGCAGACCGCCGAGCGTATGCATGCCATGCTGCACCGCGAGGTCATGCCGGACGTCATCGATGGCTTCGACGTCGCCGCGACGCTGCTCGATGATCTAAAAGTGCACGATGCGAGTCTCGTCGTCATGGCCACCAGAGCGGCGGGCGCGGTCGGCCGAGCGATTCACGGAAGTGTCGCCGACCTCCTCGTTCGAGAATCGCCTCGCCCGGTCGTCTTGGTGCCGCCGCGAGCCGAGTACCTCGGCGGCAAGCACATCACCCTTCGCCGAGTGTTGGTTCCCGTCGACGGATCGCTGGCGGCATTGCGTGTCATCCCCACGCTGCTGGCGCTGTCACGGGCCGAGGCGTTGGAGCTCGTGCTCCTTCAAGTCGTACGACGCGAGCGTGTCGGCAGCTACGTGATGCCGCAAGGAACCCCGACACTCGGTGATCAGGTCCCCGACGGCGGCGAGTGGACGCATGTCGGGGCCGCCGTAGCCGAACGGCGGCTCGGCGCCATCGCGGGGGACCTTCGCGCCCGTGGCGGTCAGGCGGAAGTGCGCGTCATCGAGTCGGCCGACGTGAGCAGCGTGATCGTCGACGCAATTCGCAACGATCTCGTGGAACTCGTCGCGATGTCGACACGCGGCGAAAGCGGATTGCGGCGACTAATGCTGGGGAGTGTCGCCGAGCAGGTGGTCAGGCACAGCGAAGTTCCGGTGCTGCTTGTCACCGCGCGCTCCGGGCCGGCGGTTCCGCTCTCACTCCAACGGGTGTGAAGAAGTCACTGGTGGGCGATCTGGAGCGGGCTCGCACGCGGTAGCGGTTGACCGGAGGGCTGCCGAGTGACGAGCACGCCGTACTACGCACCGCTAGGCGGTTCGGGCTTCGCCGACCCCGGACGATGCCGGAATGCCGTTCGGTTGTTCGCCGATCGACCTTTCTCCGCCGGACGATTCTTTCGGCTTCTCCGAAAGCACGGGCACACAAAGGGTGAACGTGGCGCCTTTGCCGACGTCGCTCACCAGCTCCACGCGGCAGCCCAGCGCATCGGCGACATGCTTGCTGATGGCCAAACCGAGCCCCGCTCCAGCGTGCTCGCCCTGCGCGAGCCGGGCGAACTCCTCGAAGATGAGCCCGTGCTTGTCCGTCGGGATCCCCGGGCCCGTGTCCTGAACGGCGATGAGCACATGAGAGGCGACGCCGAGATGGTCGTGCACATCCGAGCGCGCGCGAAGCGTGATCGTGCCAGCGCCCGTGTACTTGATGGCGTTCGAAAGAAGATTGCTGACGATCTGGCGAATGCGGGAAGGGTCCGTTTCGGCCCGCGGAAGGTCCTCGTCGATTTCGAGGACGAACTGGAGATGCTTTGCTTCGGCGGCGGCGCGGTACTCGTCGCCGCACATCGCAACCAGCGCACCCACGTCAGTCGGCTCGAGGTGAATGTCGAGACGCCCCGTCTCCGCACGCGCGAGCTCGTGCAGATCGTCGATCAAGGACAACGCCCGTTGAAGGGCACGGCGAACGCGCGCGATGCTGGAGCGCTGCTCGTCGGTGACGGCGCCGTAGATGCCGTCCTCCAGCAGCGCGGCATAGCCATCGGCAGCTCCGAGCGGATTCTTGACATCATGACTGAACCCGCGGATGAGGCGCCCGCGACTCTCCATCGCTCGCTCCAGCCGTGCCTGGCCGGCTCGGGCCTCTTCGAGCAATCGCACCTTCTCGTAGGAGAACGATGCGAGGTGCGCGAAGGTCTCGGCCCATGCCAGGTCGTCCGCGTGGAAAGGACGACTGCGAGCTTCGAACGCGATGACGGCTCCCACCCGGACGTTGTGGGCGCCGAGTGGGATGACCATCGCTCGGCCGCCAGGCGCTTGATCTCCATTGACAGCCGCGACAGCTACGATGATCGGTCGCCCCTCGTCGTGCACTCGCTCGACAATCGACGCGATGTACGAATCGAGGATATCGCGTGGACGAACGGCCGCCGAGGCATGTCCAGTGGCGGCGACCCGCAGGCCCTGTTTTTCCGGCTCGGCATGGACGACGATCACAGCGTTCGGCCGAAGCAAATCCATCGCGCCGTCGACGACTTGCTGAGCGACATCGGGAACGGTGTATATGCGGGCGAGGGTTTCCGCCGAGAGACGAAGTGCCGCCTCTCGCTGTGTGCGGCGTCGCTCACGCCTCATGACCTCGAAGACGGCGCCGAGCGCGATCATCGCGACGCACACCAGCATCGCGTTGATCACGACGCCGCGCCACTCGTGCGTGGTGACCGCCGCGCGCTTGCGCGCCGACCAGTCGGCGAGCCGGCCCTGCAAACTCGCCGCCGCACCGACGATCGAGTCGCGGACAGCCTCGCGACGTTCCGCGGTCGCGATAAGGCTCGACGGTGACGGGCGCGCGTTCGCCTCGCCGGCTGTCAGCATGCGCCAGTGCTCGATGAGGCGCCCCACCGAGCTCGCGTCGTTCGCCACGTCGCCATCGAGCTGCGCGGCCAAGCGGCGTAGCGCCACGACATTCTCATCGTCGTGATCCGCCGCGCGGCGATACCGCGCGAGAGCGAGCGAATCGCCGCCGACATTGAGTCGTTGCAGCTCAGCGCTCTCCTCCGCGACACCCGACACCAGTTGCCTCCCGAGCAACCGCATCGGTTCGATCAGGCGTTCCTCTTCGTTCAGCAGCCCGAGGACCCGCTGCGACTCGTCCGCCGGAAGAAGTACGGAACCCACGAGCATGATGCCCGCGAGGACGAACAGAAACAGACTCCAGCGCGCCATCGCGTGATTCCGAGTATCCGTCGACTGCTGCAATGTCGCTCCGGTCGAGGAAGCCGAACGTCTATTACGAGCGATAAGCCCGAGCGGTGGGCCGTGTCCAGACAGCTGCGCCGGGTCGCTGGCCAAGGCACCCATCTTGCCGCACACTCATTGATTCTTGGGCCAGCAATCCTGTTGGTGTAGTGAAATATGGTATCGCGGGGAAATTCGTGACGCAGAACGCACTGGAGCGACTACACGCCGCCGGTCAATCGATCTGGCTCGACTATATCGACCGGACAATGCTTCATGACGGCGACCTCGCACGACGCATCCGGGACGACGCGCTGACGGGGATGACGTCGAATCCGACCATGTTCGAGAAAGCTCTGACGAGCTCGCCCGCATACGACGACCAGATCCGCTTCCAAGGACGGGGCATCGCCCCGTACGAGTTGTTCGAGCGCATCGCGACCACCGACGTTCGCGACGCGTGCGACCTGTTTCGCCCCGTGCATGAGCGGACCGGCGGCGCCGATGGCTACGTCTCGATCGAAGTATCGCCCGAACTTGCGTACAAGCCGGAAGCATCCGTGGCCGAGGCGACGCGGTTGTGGGCGACGGTCGATCGCCCCAACGTGATGATCAAGATACCGGGGACAATGCAGGGGTTGCTGGCCATTCGCGAGCTCACGGCGGCGGGAATCAACGTCAACATCACCCTGCTCTTCTCTCGCGACATGCATCGGCGAGTCATCGATGCGTACATGGCGGGCCTGGAAGATCGTGTCGCTGCCGGCAAGCCTCTGTCGGGCATTCATTCCGTCGCGAGCTTCTTCGTCAGCCGCGTCGACGCCAAAGTCGATGCGCTGCTCGAAGAGCTGGCGCCTCGTGATTCGATCAATCGAAATGAGCCGCACGCCCTCGCCGGGAAGGCCGGCATCGCCAACGCGAAGCTCGCGTATCGGCTGTTTCGGACTGAATTCTCGAGCCCGCGGTGGATGCGCCTTGCGGAGCGCGGCGGGAACATCCAGCGGCCGTTGTGGGCGAGCACTGGTGTCAAGAACCCGGCGTATCGCGACGTCATGTACGTCGAGGCATTGATCGGCCGCGACACCGTCGTCACGGTACCCCCGAAGACGCTGGACGCGTTTCGAGATCACGGGGTCGTTGCGAACACGGTGGATGCAAACGAGGCCGATGCGGCGGCGGAGCTCGAGCGCATCGAACGCGTGGGGATTTCGGTGCGCGACGTAACCGCCAAACTTCTCGCGGACGGACTCGCCAGCTTCGAGGAATCGTTTACCGTGGCACTCAAGAGCCTCAAGCAGAAGGCGGCGGCGCTCGATGTCCCTCTGGCCGACGTCCCCCTGCCCCGCGCCGGCTGAAATCCGCTCGCCCGTGCCTGACGACGATCGACGACTGCTCGAGGATCTCTATCGCGCCGCCGTCGCCGCCGTCGATCCGGTGCGTGGCGTGTCGAGGGCATTGACGAGCGACGAATCCTTCGGGCGTCGCGCACCCTGGATTCTCGCGTTGGGCAAAGCCGGGACGGGCATGTGCCGTGCGGCGATAGAGCAGTTCGAGTCAACGGGGCGTGCGGCGCCCCGTGCGCTGGTCGTGACCACCGGCGGCGGCGAAACGCCGAGTGGCGACATCGAGCTCGTGTGCGGCGATCATCCGGTCCCTGGTCGCGGGTCGTTCGCCGCCGCCGAACGCATCGCTTCCTTCATCGAACGTGTGTCGGATGGTGATGAGGTGCTCGTCCTTCTCTCCGGCGGCACCTCGAGTCTCGTCGCCGCACCCGTCGAGGGCGTCTCGACCGGCGACCTCACGCAACTGTTCAAGAGCCTGCTCGGCTCCGGCGCCGACATTGCCGCGACGAACGCGATTCGCAAGCGTTTCTCGCGTTGGGCAGCGGGCCGCCTCGCGGTCGCGCTTGCCGAGCGCGGCGCCGCGCCCGTTCACTGCTTGATCATTTCCGACGTCATCGGCGACGACCCGGCGGTGATCGCGTCCGGTCCCTGTGTGCCTGATCCGCTCACGGCACAAGAGCTCCTGAGTTTCATTGAGCGAGAAGGGTTGCAGTCGTGCCTGACACCCGCGCTGAGGAACCATCTCGACGCCGTTGTTCGCGGCGAGCTCCCGGAGACGCCCAAGCCCGATGACGCCGCGTTTCGGCTCGTGACTTCCAAGATCATCCTCGGCAATCGGAGCGCGCGAGAAGGCGCATCGGCACGCGCACACGAGATCGGACTGGCCCCGGTGAAGGTCGTCGACACGCCGATTCAGGGCGACGCGTCGCTCACCGGCGAGCAACTCGTCAAGGAACTGGTGCGGTTTCGCGAGGCCTCACTCCATGGAAAGGATCAGCGTGCGTCGCGAAGCTGCGTGATCTGGGGTGGAGAAACGACCGTGCACCTGGGTCCGGCGTCTCCGCCGGGTGGCAGGAATCAGGAGCTCGCGCTGGCCGCCGCGCACGCGCTGGACGAGCTGGGTGAGCGCGCGCAGGGCCTCGCACTCCTCGCCGCGGGATCCGATGGGCGCGACGGACCCACCGACGCGGCAGGCGCCGTCGCCGACGCGAGCACATGGCGGGCAATCGCGAGTGCTTCACGCAACCCCGCTCGCGACTTGGCGGAGCACGAGTCGCATGCATCGCTCGGATCAGTGCGCGCGCTGCTCCATTCCCAACCGACCGGAACCAACGTGGGGGACGTCGTCATCGGTCTCGTCAGCGAGCCGTGACTTCGTGCGCAGCGGCGACGATGGCGTCCCGTCCCATGCCGTAGTGCTCGATGAGCTCTTCAGGTGTTCCGGATTGGCCGAAACGGTCATCCACCCCGACGAAGTGCATCGGCACCGGAAAGTGTTTCGCGAGGCATTCCGCCACGGCGGATCCCATGCCGCCATAGAGCTGGTGCTCCTCGATCGTGACGATGCGTTTCGCTTTCTTCGCCAGCGCGACAATCGCTTCTCTGTCGAGCGGCTTGACGGTCGACAGGTTGAGCACTTCGACCTCGACGCCATCGTCGTGTAACGTCCTCGCGGCGAGGAGCGCCTTGTGCACCAGCGCGCCGCACGCGACGAGCCCCACCTTCGGCGCGTTGGACCTCCAAACGACTTGGGCGCGCCCGATTGCAAACGGGGTGTCGCCGGTCGTGATGACAGGAGTTTTGTTGCGCGCGAGGCGCAGATACACCGGCGTTCCCGTCGTCACCGCGGCCACGGTCGCCTTCCGTGCTTCGATGGCGTCGCATGGGCAGATGACGATCATGCGCGGCACGACCCGGGTGATCGCGATGTCTTCGATCGCCTGATGCGTTCCGCCATCCGGTCCAACCGAGACACCGGCATGCGATCCCCCGATCTTCACGGGCCGGTTGTTGTAACAGATCGTCGTGCGAATCTGCTCCCAGTTGCGGCCGGGACTGAACATGGCGTACGACGTGATGAACGGAATCTTGCCCATCGCGGCCATGCCGCTCGCCACGGACGCCATGTTCTGCTCGGCCACGCCAAGCTCGACGAAGCGATCTGGAAACTTCTTCTTGAACGGGAGCGCCTGCGCGCTCTCGGTGAGATCGCCGCAGAGGACGACGACGCGCGGGTCGGACTCTCCGGCGCAGACGAGGCCCTCGCCGAAGCCCGTACGAATCGCGATCTGTTCAACGTCGTGGTCGAACAGTTTCGTATTGAGCGTCGTGTCGAGAAGAGACAGTGAATCGGGCATCTATTCCGCTTCGCTGTCGATCTTGCGACCGAGCGTCCGGAGCTCGGAGAGCGCCATTCGCGCCTCGTCTGCGTCCGGCGGTTTCCCGTGCCAGTGAAAATCGCGCTCGAACTCCGCGACACCTTTGCCTGGAATCGTGTGCGCGATGATCATCGTCGGTCGCTCATAGATGCCCTTCGCCTCGTCGAACGCCGAGGCGATCGCTTCGACGTTGTGCCCGTCAATTTCCAAGACATGCCAGTTCCAGGCGCGCCACTTGTCGGCCAGCGGCTCGAGCGGCATCACGTGCTCGGTGAACCCGTCGATCTGAATGTTGTTGCGATCGATGAGCGCAACGAGGTTGTGCAAGGCCTGCTTTCCGCCGAGCATCGCCGCTTCCCACGTCTGCCCCTCATCGAGCTCGCCATCGGACATCAAACAGTAGATGCGGCGAGTGCCGTCCTGGCCGTCGATCTTGTCCGCGATGGCCATGCCAACCGCCTGAGACAAGCCTTCGCCCAAGGGCCCGGAGCTGGTTTCCAGCGCAGGCAGGAACTCACGCTCCGGATGCCCCTGTAGACGCGAGCCGAACTTCCGCAGTGTGTTCAACTCCTCTCGCGGGAAATATCCCGCATAGGCCATCGTCGCGTAGAGCACCGGGCAGATGTGCCCGTTGGAGAGAACCAACCGATCCCGGCCATCCCAGCTCGGGTTCTGCGGGTCATGCCGAAGCGTGTGGAAGTAGAGCACCGTGAACACGTCGGCCATGCCTAGTGGTCCGGCGGTGTGACCCGAGCCCGCCCGCACGAGCATCTCGATGATCGACTCACGAATGTCGTTCGCGGTCTTCTCGAGAGAGATTTTCTCCTGGGGCGTGAGGAGCATCGGATCAGCCCGGTGACCGTTGCAGGTGCGATTGACAGATCTCCGATCATGCGATTTGCGCGCCGACGGCAGCCACGCACTGCGTCATGGGCGCGCAATCTTGTCGGTATGTTTTTTGTACACCGTCACCGCCTGCCAGCCTGACTCCGCGTGCCGATGACACGCATGCCACAGCTACCCACATCGCGGCGGACGAGACGCGGCGATCACGCACCGCCGCCGACGCCGCCGCGCCCGGATGCGGTCAGCGGCCAGGCGCTGGGCATCGACGTGAATCGGCTGGCCGCGGTTCTTCGGTCGCGTGTACGCGGCGAGGTGCGCTTCGACGACGGCGATCGCGCGTTGTATTCGACCGACGCGTCGAACTACCGGCAGATCCCCATCGGCGTCGTGCTGCCGCGCGACGCCGACGATGTCGTGGCGACGGTGGCCGCGTGCCGCGAGGTCGGAGCGCCGATCGTGTCGCGCGGCGGCGCGACCGACCTCGCCGGCGCGGCGTGCAACGCCGCGGTGGTCGTGGACATGAGCAAATACATGAATCGAGTGCTGGAGATCGACTGGGAGAATAAGTGGGCCCGCGTCGAGCCGGGTACGGTGTTGGACGATCTCCGCAACCAAGCCGAAGCGCGGCATCTGACATTCGGACCAGACCCCGCGACGCACGCGCGAAACACGCTGGGCGGAATGATCGGCAACAATTCGTGCGGCATGCACGCCCAGATGGCCGGGAAGGTCGAGGACAATACGCTCGAGTTGGAAGTTCTCACGTATGACGGACTGCGAATGTGGGTCGGCCCGACGAGCGAGGCGGAGCTCGCGCGAATCATCCAGGAGGGCGGCGTCCGCGGCGAGATCTATACGCGGCTCCGGACCGTTCGCGATACGTACGGCGACCGCATTCGCCAACGGTTTCCGCGGATTCCGAGGCTGGTGTCCGGATATCCGCTGCACCAATTGCTGCCCGAACATGGGTTCCACGTCGCGCGCGCGCTGGTCGGCACCGAAGGCACGTGCGTCACCGTGCTTCAGGCGAGGCTGCGCCTCGTGCACAGCCCACCGGTGCGTACGCTGGTCGTCCTCGGCTACACGGACCTGTTCGCCGCGGGCGACGACGCCCGGTTCTGCAACGCCTTCGAGCCGATCGCGCTCGAGGGGATCGACGGCAGCTTGTTCGAGTACCTGCACGAGAAGGGCCTGTCGACAACGGGGCGCGCGCTGTTTCCGGATGGCAACGCCTGGCTCATCGTCGAGTTTGGGGGCGAGTCGAAGGACGAAGCGGCAGCCGGCGCGCGCCGGCTCACCGACGCACTCGACGGTCGTCCCGCCGCCCCTCCGAGGAAGCTCTATGACGATGTGAAGCAGGAGCACCTGGTCTGGGCGGTCCGCGAAGCGTGCCTGGGCTCCATATCAAAGGTTCCTCATCGGCCGGACTTCTATCCCGGGTGGGAGGATTCCGCCGTTGCGCCCGATGACATGGGCGATTACTTGCGCGATTTGACGAAGCTGCTCGATCGTCATGGCTACACCGCGGGAATGTACGGCCATTTCGGTCAAGGCTGTCTGCACAGCCGTATCGACTTCGATCTGTACAGCGCCGAAGGCATCGCCGACTGGAAGCAGTTTCTGAATGAGGCGGCGCACCTCGTGACGTCGTACGGCGGATCGCTGTCCGGCGAACATGGCGATGGCCAGGCGCGCGGCAGTCTGTTGCCGATCATGTTCGGCGACGAACTCATGCAGGCCTTTCGCGACTTCAAGGCGGCCTGGGATCCACGAGGAAAGATGAACCCGGGCAAGGTCGTTGACGCGTACCCCGTCGACGAAAACCTTCGCTGGGGGACGCACTATCACCCGTGGGAGCCCGATACCCACTTCTCGTTCGGAAACGATCGGGGCAGCTTCGCGTACGCCGCGAACCGTTGTGTCGGAACGGGAGTGTGCCGGAAGCATGACAGCGGCACGATGTGTCCGAGCTACATGGCGACGCGCGAAGAAAAGCATTCGACGCGGGGCCGGTCGCGATTGTTGTTCGAGATGCTCGAAGGCAACCCGCTCACCGCCGGCTGGCGCGACGAGGCGGTGAAGGACGCGCTCGATTTGTGCCTCGCGTGCAAAGCGTGCCGGGGCGAATGCCCGGTGAACGTGGACATGGCCACGTACAAGGCGGAGTTCCTGTCGCACTACTACGAGGGCCGGCGCAGGCCCATCGCCGCATACGCGTTCGGGCTCATGCACCGGTGGGCGCGGCTCGCGTCGCACGTCCCCTGGGCCGCGAACTTCGTGACCCAAACGCCGGCGCTGCGGGGGTTGGCGAAACGCGTGATCGGCATGGCGCCGGAACGGCGCATTCCTCCGTTCGCGCGACATCCCTTCCGGCATTGGTACGCGCATCGTCCGCGACAGAATACCGGGAGAGGAGCGGTGCCGGTGATTCTGTGGCCGGACACCTGGAACAACTATTTCCTGCCCGAGACCGCGCAGGCTGCCGTCGAGGTTCTCGAGGCGGCAGGATACGACGTGCTCCTTCCCTCCCGGCCGCTGTGCTGCGGCCGGCCGCTCTACGACTACGGCATGCTGGGGGCCGCCAAGCAATTACTTCGCCGGATTCTCATGACGCTTGCTCCGCAGATCCGCGCCGGCACGAACATCGTGGGACTCGAGCCGAGTTGCGTGTCGGTGTTTCGTGACGAGCTCGTGAACATTCTGCCGGGCGACGAGGAGGCGAAGAGACTTCGCGATCAGACCTTCACGCTCGCTGAATTTCTCGTCAAGGAAGCCCGGCCTTTCTCGGCTCCGCCGCTCGCGCGCCATATTCTGGTCCACGGCCATTGTCATGAAAAGGCGATGCTCGGCTTCGACCGCCAAGCGCGGCTTCTCGACGCCGTCGGTGCGGACTACACCGTGCTGGACTCGGGGTGTTGCGGAATGGCCGGCGCGTTCGGGTACGAGAAGGGCGAGCACTACGACGTATCGATCGCCTGCGGCGAGCGTGTCCTCCTGCCGGCGGTGCGCGCCGCGGCTCCCGACACCTTGATCGTCGCCGACGGGTTCAGCTGTCGCGAGCAAATCGCGCAGACGACGGGCCGCCACGCCATTCATTCGGCCGAGCTCTTGAAGCTGGCCATCGATCCGCGGCGACGGTGAGCGTCATGAAGCGGCGCCGATCTGGCTGGTGAGCGACACGGCTTCGCGAACCATTTGATTCGCGTAGCCCCACTCGTTGTCATACCAACTCATGACCTTGACCAGATCGCCGTCGACCACTCGGGTGAGCTCGAGATCGACGATGGACGCTCGCGGATCCCGGATGATGTCCGACGACACCAATGCGTCCCCTGACACGCCGACCACGCCCGCATAGCGTTCGGATTGTGATTCTTCCGTCAAGACACCGTTCACCTCGTTTACCGAAGTCGTTTTCGACGTTACGAACGTGATATCCGCGATGGACCCGACGAGAATCGGCGCGCGGATCGCGATGCCGTCGAATCGGCCGGCGTACTCCGGGAGCGCGCGCGTCGTGGCGAGGGCCGCTCCCGTCGCGGTCGGGACGAGATTCGCGGCCCCTGCCCTGCCGCGACGTGGATGCTTGCTCGGTCGGTCAACGATCGATTGCGACGCGGTATACGCGTGGACCGTGGTCATGATTGCCTTCGCGATCCCGATTCGGCGCCCCATGATCTCGACGATCGGCGTGATGCAGTTCGTGGTGCAACTGGCGCATGAAATGATCATCGCGTCCCCCGCCGGCGTGTTGGCGCCGTGGACGACCGTTTCCATGTCTTCGCGCTCCGACGGAGCGGACAGGAGTACCACCCGCGCTCCGGCGCGAATGTGTTGCTCGAGCTCCTGACGTCGCTTGAAGACGCCGGTGCACTCGAACACGACCGCGACGCCAAGCGACTTCCAGGGCAGGTCGCCGGGGGTGCCGTTTCGCAGGGCGACGACCCGATGCCCGTCGACGACCAGGTTGTTTCCATCGATCGCTACCGCGCGCCCATACGGCCCGTACGCGCTATCGAAGCGAAGCAGGTAGGCAAGATTGTCGATGTTCGCGAGATCATTGACGGCGACCAAGTCGAGTGACGGCGCGTCGATCACCAGCTTCAGGATGGCGCGTCCAATTCTCCCCAGACCATTGATGGCGACCTTCGTCCTCATCGAGCGTCCCTCGCGGATGTACTCTGGCGTCGCCCGATCCACGGGCTCAGCTGACATCGCCCCGCGTTGTGTGTCGAAGCCGGTCCGGCGATTCCGCGTGCCTACCCAGGAATTCGGATTCGGCCCGCAACCAATCGTTGATGTCGTCACCGTTCCGACCGCCGCGCTGGCGATACAGCTCGTAGGCTCGCATTCTGATCTGCTCATCCAGCGATGTCCGGTCGTCGCCTTGCGGCGAGGCTTCCACATCGGATGCGCGAACGGCCTCGACCTGCGCCTCGTCCGACTGATGGTGCGTTCGTGATTTGCTCATTGTTCTCTCCTGGGGTGCCAGTGGCCACGTGAGGGGGCCCGACTCCAACCAAACATCAGTTGACTCGTAGCAGCCCCGTCATCGTGGGGTGAAAGACACACAGATATGGAAAGGTGCCCGCGCGCGTTGCTGTGCACTTCCAAGACTTGCCCGGTCGATCGCGCCCGAGTCAAACTCGCCCGTTCGCGACGTGGCCGTGTGCGGAACCGGGGCCGTGTTGATCCACGTTATCACGTCGTCGACTTTCACGACGGACAGCGGCGGCTCCAACTTGCGCAAATAGTGATGGACCCTTTCATGGACACCTCCCGCTCGTGGACGATACCAACGCGCTGAATGGCGGCTCCACGGCGCCGCAATTTCCTCGCCACGGACAGGCACCCTCACACCGGTAAAGAACATGCGTCATCCTTCTCGACTCTCCGCGCCGTGGGATGCGGCGGACTAACGTCCCCATCGGCATCCCTCGTCTCTCCCGATCGATGGCGGCCTCGCACCTGCAGGAGCTGTTTCGCACTTGCGAAACTGCCGAGCAGCGCACCATCCCGGCGAGTAAAGCCGGATGCACCACCAGACGCGACGACGAGAAGCTCGTTGAATGATTCTCGGGTTCCTCCACCACTAACCTCCGCCGAACGATCCGCGCTGCGGGTGCGATGGCGACCGCTCGTCCCGCTCGCGGTGGCCCTTGTCGCTCTCTTATCGCTGCTGCTGGTTCAGGCCGGAATCGAGCAACGCACGCGCGCGCTATTCGACAACCTGTCGAGCGTTGCCGACCCGGCCCGATCATCGGCGACCGACCTCGAGCTCGCGCTCGCACTCGAGGTCGCCGGGACACGCGGGTTTCTCTTGACCGGAGAGCCCGGTTTCGCCGCCGGTTTCCGTACGGCGCGAGCGCGACGGCGTGTAGCGGAGGAACGGCTCCTCGAGCTGACACGCCGCATCGGCCCGGGCGTGTTCGACGAGACGACGCGCCTCTCGCAACGACTGCGCCAAGCGGATCTCGTACTCGATTCGTTGTATAGTGAGCAACTGTCCAAGCCCGCGTACGTCGCGCGCATCGAACAACAGCAGGCTCGTTTCACGGACGTGGCGATCGGCGCGGCACGCCTGGACAATGCGCTTGAACGAGCCGCCGCTGCGCAACGAGACGAGATTCGGCGCATGCAACGTGTGGGCACCGACGTGTCGTATGTGCTGGTTCTGATCGCACTCGTGTCCGGCATTCTCTTCATCAGGCTTGCACTGGGCTTCAAGTCGATGGCCCTGCGCCTCGATGCGCGCGAGCAGCAGCAGTCGGCGCTCGTCAACGTGTCTCGCCGTCTGAATGCACCGATCGACGACGGCGACGCAGCGCGGATCGTGGCAGCCGGGGCCCTCGACGCGACGACCGCGATCGGAGCGGCCGTGGAGATCGCCTCCGGCGACGCGGCGCAATCCAAGACGCTCGTAGCGACAGTGGCCCGTGGCGAGGCACCGCGGCTCGCCTCCAGCGACAATCGTCGATTGCTCACGGCCTTGTTGCGCGACTCCAGCGACACCGTCGCCGACGTCGAGGCAACCGCGCTTGCCGAGCGCGCGGGCATCCATCCGTCTGAAGATGGTCGCGAGCTCCAGGGGATCGTCGTTCCACTCATACCGGAAGACCGTACTCGCGGCGCCCTTGCCATCCTCCGCCCTCGAACCGATGATCACACGAGACAGGCAGAGACGTCGTACCTGCGCGCACTGACCGAGCTCGCGACGTCAACCTGGCACCGGATCGATCTGAGCGACGCGCTTTTGGCCAGCGAGGAGCGCTTCCGTCAGGTCGCCGACAATATTCGCGCCTTCGTCTGGCTGCGCGATCCGGTGTCACTGAAGTTCTTGTATGCGAATGCTGCGTACGAGACCATATGGGGGCGTCCGCGCGAGGATCTGTATCGCAATCCGACGTCGTGGCTCGATGGAGTGCATCCCGACGATTACGATCGCGTCGTGAGCACGCTCGAGGGATCTCATGATGCCGCCTATGAGCTGGAGTACCGCGTGCGGCGGCCCGATGGAGCCATCCGATGGGTGTGGTCTCGCGGGTTTCCCGTGAGAGATGAACGCGGAGCGATCTACCGCACCGCCGGCATCACGGAAGACATCACTGAACAGAAGAACAGCGAGACCGTCCGCCAACAGCTACTGGCCGACGAGCAGGCGGCGCGTCGAGCAAGCGAAGCGGCGCACGCGGCGGCAGAGCGGCGACGCGAGGAGCTGGAAAAGGTGACAGAGAGCCGGGCTCGACTCATGCGCGGCTTCACGCACGATGTGAAGAACCCGCTCGGCGCGGCCGATGGATTTCTCGCGCTGCTCGAGGACGACATCTTCGGACCGCTCGCGGCGCCGCAGCGCGACGGCATCGGCCGCGCCCGTCGCGGCATCGGGCAGGCCCTCGCGTTGATCGGTCGCACACTGGAGCTTGCCCGGGCCGAATCGGGGGAAGTCGACCTTCGCAGCGAGCAGATGGACGCACGCGATATCGTTCGGGACGTGGTCGACGAGCATCATGCCCAGGCCGAGGCAAAGCACGTGGCGATGGCGGCACAGTTACCCCGCGACCCTCTCATGGTTCTGTCCGATCCGCTGCGTGTTCGGCAGATCATTGGCAATCTGATCTCCAACGCCGTCAAATACACCAAGTCCGGTGGCTGTGTCGACGTCATCGCATCCGCGCAGAGAGATGGTGATGCGCCAGCGCCGGGCGATTGGGTCGTCATCACCGTCGCTGACACCGGCCCCGGAATTGCGCCGGAAAACATCCCGACGGTGTTCGATGAGTTCGTCCGATTCGATCCAGAAACGGCTGGCTCCGGAGTCGGTCTCGCAATCAGCCAACACGTCGCGCGCGCCTTGGGCGGAGCGATCACCGTGCGGAGCACGCTCGGCGTGGGCAGTCGGTTCTCACTCTGGTTACCAAACCGCCCTTGATCGTTATACGATCACCCAACGCAGTTGCGGTCCCGTCGCGATCAGCGACGTCGTCGAGTACCCGCGCTTCGACAGGGAGCAAATGACATGATCGTCATGAAGCGAGCATACGATGCCGCGAGCGAGTCTGACGGCTATCGGGTCCTGATCGACAGGCTCTGGCCGCGCGGCATTTCCAAAACCAAGGCGCGTATCGACGCTTGGGAAAAAGACATTGCTCCCTCGCCCGAACTGCGCAAATGGTACGGACACGATCCGGCGAAGTGGCACGAATTTCAAAGACGATACGTACACGAGCTCCGCGGAGCATCGGCGACGAAGACGCTCGATGAGCTCGTTCGCCGTGCGAGGCGGGGCCGCGTCACGCTCGTCTACGCATCGCGTGCGGGTGACATCAGCGATGCGGCGGTGTTGACGCGGCTCCTCAATCGGCGCGCCAGAGCGCTGATGAGTCGTCGTCACAAACCTACGAGACCGGCACGTGCAGTCCGCGCTGCGAGGATGAAAGCCCGGCGAGGTTGAGTTGAGTCCCGATCTCGTTCACACTGCCGGCTAGTCGGCGGCGATGGCCCGGTCGCCATCTCGGCGGTATTTCACCTCGCGAGTCCCGAACAGATCGAGATCGAATGGCGCACGATCCTCTCCGATTTCGTGCTGTACCAGGACGTTCAGCTTGCGGAGCATTCGCTCGACCAGCGCCGGGTCGTACGCCGAGTGGTTCGGATGGCCGATGTTTTCGAGCTCACCTGGGTCGTTCACCAGGTCGTGCAACGTGACGTCGCTTGTCGCTAGTAGCTCGTCGAGCGTCGCGGGATTGCCGTATTCCTGCGGGCTGAACCAGCGCACCAGCTTGTACTGCCCATCGACGACACACCGGAAGAAGGTGCGCTTGCTGAAATCGGGTGCGCCATACTTCTTCCCCGCCTTGCGCAGCGACATGCGGCGCGCCTCCTCGGGGTCGGCCGCCTCGAAGCTGAGATCCATCATGGAGCGCAGCGCTCCGCTGACCGCCCATTCGCCATCGAGTGAGTGGAGACCGTCCCAGCAGTACAACGCGCCATCGCCAGGTGCGATCGCGCTGCCGCGCGGCCCGGTCTGGTCGGGATTGAGGATTGCTCCCTTGAGACTGCGCCCCTTGAGTTGCGGGTAGCGCTCGTGGATCTGTTGCTCGGTCAGTCCCGCGAGCTCGAGCATCGTCGGCGCGAGATCGAGGTGCGACCCGACGGCCGCGCTGCGCCTCCCCCGCGGGCCGCCGGGCACGCAGATGGTGAGATTCACGACCGCCGCTTCATCAAAATGGATCGCGCCCTTCTGCGTCATGCGGTGCGCGCCATTCATCTCACCGTGATCGCTCGTGAAAATGACGACGGTGTTCTTCCACATGTCGAGGCGATCGAGGGTATCGAGCACGCGCAGGAACTCGGCATCGACCAGGCGCATCGCGTTGACGAGGTAGTTGCGCCGCGCCAGCCATAGATCCGTACGATCGTCGGGAACGCGCCCGTAATTCTTGTCGATCACGTCCTTGTAGTGCTGCACCGCGGGCGGCTGCAATGCGTAGTCATCGGCGAAATTAGCCGGCAGCGCGACGTCCCACCGCTTTTCGAACCAGTCGAGTCGCTGCACGGTCGTCTGCTTGCCCACCATGGCGCCTTCCGGATGGGGCGTTTCAACCGGATCCGTTCGCAGGTACATGATGTCGTGCGGGTTGATGAGGCTGCAGACGAGCAACCAGGGCTGCGCGAGGTGCGTGCCGCGGTGCTCGAGCCAATCGATGGCGTGGTTGACGGCCGTGCCGTCCAACATCTCACCCTCGAGGGGCGTGCCGAACATCTCACCCCACTGTTGGAGGTCCGAGAAACCGTAGCGCTCGAGCGCATCCTCGCTCAACGGCACCTCGGAACAGTGCCATTTGCCCTTGAAAGCCGTGTAGTAACCCTGATCGCGCAGCATGTGGCCGATAGTAGGAAACTCAGACGACAGCTCGTCGATCCACGCGAAGTTCGTGTTGTCCCAGAGTCCGGTCGCCTTGGCGTGAATGCCCGTCCACATGGACGCCCGCGACGGACTGCAGATGGGAACGGTGCAGTACTGCCGATCGAACGTGACGCCCTGCGACTCCAGGCGTTGCATCGCCGGGAATGTCACGCCGAGGGGCAACTGCATGTGCGTATCCCACTGATCCATACAGAGAACCAGAAGATTGGGACGCTGGAGCGCGGGCATCGAGCCCTCCGGTTGCTATGACGTGGGGCGCTGGGCGCGCCTGCCCAGCACATGAGCGGCTGGGAAGAGCAGTGCCATGGACACGAGCGAGATTGCGACGACCATGACCAGCACGTTGGGAGACCGGGTGAAGCTCTGCGTGGCGACCACGATCGCCGCCGCGTAGTTGCGCTGCGCCGTCGCGAGCGCCGCTTCACCGCGTTCTTCCCCGCGGAAACCGCGGAGCACGTAGCCGATCAGAAACGCGCCACCGATGACCAGCGCCGAAGCGAGAATGGCGCCCGTGCCGAACAGGGCAAGCAATGAACGCAGGTGCAACACCAGCGTGAGCGCGATCAACGCGTACAGCGAGATGTTGGCCACTCGGGCCATGGGGGGTGCGATCCGCGCCGCCCACGGTGGCCGCCCGGCTCTGACCAGCAGACCAGCGCCCAAAGGCAGCAGCATGCTCAGGATCAATGGCTTTGCGATCGCAGCCGCGCTCACGTCGGCCTCCGGCGCCTCGAGCGGTACGACCAGCGGCATGTACACGATCGTCACCAGCAGCAGCAGCACCAGCAGCCCCGCGCTGTAGGGCGCGCTGCCGCTCGCGATTTGAGTCAGTTTGATCTGCAGGGGCGCTCCGCCGGCCGACGCCGCCAAGAAGAGCCCGAGCTGATAGTCGCGCTCCAGGCTGAGCACGTGCGCGACGCCGTACGCCAGCAGCGGGACGAAAACGAAGTTGGCCAACACCCCGAGAGCCATGCTCGAGCGCAACGGCCCGATGATTTCGCGAATCGTGTAGCGAAGCCCGACCCCGGCCGTGCTGCCCACGGCAAACAGTACGGTGGCGAGATTCAGCAGGCTGCCAAGCATCGTCCGCATACCGGCGACGCTGCCTGCGGAGATCGTGCCTGGACATCGTGCCTATCCGTTGAGCGACAACGGCGCGCGACCACTGCGACGTGCCGACTCCCATTCGCGCGTGATTCTTGCCGCGCTCCGGGTGATGGCGGTGAGGTGCACTCCGGGAATCGCATGAGCGCTCCAGAGGCGCGGGCGCAGACGACGACGCGATGCGGTCGCTTCTTCCTGGAGTAGATCAGCCGGGGCTCAGCGGGCTTCGCGAAGCCGTCATGGCGTACGCGGCACGCCAGGTGCCCAGCCCGGCGTCGTTTCGTCGCAACAGCCTCGCTGGGCTGACAGTCGCGATCAGCAGCGTTCCAGACGCGATGGCCGCCGGTGTACTGGCTGGCGTGAATCCGATTTTCGGACTCTATGCCGCCATCATCGGCCCCATCGTCGGTGGGTTCGTCACGAGCGCCGTGTTGATGGTCGTGACGACGACGAGCGCGGCTGCGCTGGTATCAGGCGAGGCAATCGCCGCTCTCCCCGGGAAGGATCGCGACGCTGCCCTTTTCACGTTGGTCGTGCTCGCCGGTGTGTTCCAGATCATCTTCGGCCTGCTGCGATTCGGATCGTTGACACGATTCGTTTCCTACTCCGTGATGACGGGATTCCTGGCGGGGGTCGCCGCGCTGTTGATCCTGAGCCAACTGCCAATCATCGCGGGACTCCACGCAATCGGCGGCAACCGCATCGCGCAGTTGATCGATCTCTCGAGACACGTCCTCGAGGTCGATCCGGCATCGATCATCGTTGCATTGGGAACAGGGCTCGTCACCGTGACCCTGCGTCACACGCGGTTGAAGCGTCTCAGCAGTTTCCTGGCGATTCTGCTGCCGAGTGTACTCGTGCTCATCCTGCATCTGGACAGCGTCAAACTGGTACGTGACAGCGGCGACCTCCCAGCTGGCCTTCCTCGCTTCGCCCTGCCCGCGTTCGGAACGGCGGTGAGCGTGTTGACCGGCGCGCTCTCGCTGGCCTTCGTCGTGCTCGTTCAGGGGGCGGGAGTGAGCCAAAGTGTTCCCAATCCCGACCGGTCACGGCCAAACCCGTCCCGCGATTTCTTCGCTCAAGGTCTGGCGAACGTTGCGGCCGGCCTGTTTGGGGCGCTTCCCGTCGGCGGCTCTCATGGTGCGACGGCGATCAACGTGTTTTCCAACGCTGGCCGGCGATGGGCTGCGATCTCGTCGGGTATCTGGCTGGCGCTCATCGTCGTTGCGCTGCCCGCCGCGGTGGAGCGCGTCGCATTGCCCGCGCTCGGCGCGATCTTGATACTCGCCGGATTTCAAAGTGTGAAGCGCTCCGAGCTCGCCATGGTGTGGCACGCGGGATGGGTCCCGCGCTTGGGGGCGACCGCCACGTTTGTCGCGACCGTTGTCTTGCCCATCCAGGCCGCCGTCGCGCTGGGCGTGGTATTGTCCGCGGCGCTCTACTTCTACGACGCTTCCAATGCCGTCACCGTCGTCGAGCTCGTCGCGCGCGAGAATGGCGACATCGAAGAGCGCCCCGCGAGCCCGACGGTACGAAACAATGACGTAACCGTGCTCGCTGTCTATGGACACCTCTTCTTCGCCGGCGCGAGAACACTCGAGCGGCTGTTGCCCGATCCGAGCGACGCCAGGAACCCCGTGGTCATTCTGCGGCTGCGAGGACACCTTGCCGTGGGTGCCACATTGGTCGCGGTGCTATCGAGCTACGCCGACCGGCTGCGCGCCGTGCACGGCCGGCTGTATCTGTCGGGCATCGGCAAGGAAGCATACGAACACTTGACTGCCGATGGCAGGTTTCGGAGCACCGGCGCCGCTCGCGTATACGCGGCGAGTCCCATCGTCTTTGCGGCAACGCGCGAGGCCGTGGCGGATGCCCAGGATTGGCTCGAAACCCAAGACGAAGATCGATGAGCCGACTCCGGCAGGTCAGTGTCGCAGCGTGTCGACCAACGCACTGAAACGATCGGATGCCTTGGCGCTCAGCGACTCGAGCGGTGGTTGGCGCAGCAGATGAAGCGTGCCTCGCTTGTGGACGATCTCCCCGTGCGCGTCGCCTTTTTCCGTGCGCCAGAATCGGAGCGTGGCGGTCGCTCCGCCCAATCGCACGCCTTCGAGAATGACCTCCGGCAACCACTCCGGGAGCACGGGATCGATGACCAGCAGGGACAGCGGCGCGACGGGCTGCAAGCCCAGCAGCGATTGAAGGAGCATCGGGAAGACGCTCGCGTTCCAGAGTTGCGGCGTGTTGGCGCGCGGATACGAGCCGGGTGTCGGCCATTCGGCACGGGCGTAGCCGCCGATCGTTTCAGGAATGCGATAGCCGGTGTAGAGCGCCGCCAGGTCGAACAGCGCCTTCGACAAATCTGCCGCACGTTGCTCGAAGCCGAAGCGTCGCAAGCCAAACACGATC
>DASYSU010000249.1:0-11788 GCA_036002925.1 Gemmatimonadaceae bacterium
TGCAACAGGCGGACAAGCTCCGGCACCGCCGCAACGCCGTCGCCGATGATGCGTCCCGGTGGCCGATCCGGCGGAAGCGCCATCGCTTTCACCTTCACACGAACCTCGCCGAGCTGCGCGGGCTTCGTCTCGAGTGGTTTCTTCTTCGCCGACATGATGCCTTTGAGCGACGGATATCTTGGGCGCGCGATGCCTTCGTCGATCGTGACGACCGCGGGCAAGGAAAACTCGACCACTTCCGCGACGCCCTCGAGCTCGCGGCGCGCCGTTCCGCGTCCGTTGGCGATGTCGAGCTTGGTCGCTGCCGTCACGCACGACACGCCGAGCAACTCGGCGGTCGCCGTCCCGACGATGCCGGCGGACGTGTCGAACGCGTGCTTTCCGAAGAGGATCAGATCGAAGCCGCCAGTCTTCAACTCGGCGGCGAGAGCTTTGGCGACCGCCAGACCGTCATAGGGCATCACGTCGGTCTTGAGCTGAACGGCGCGATCGACGCCCATGCTCATCGCCTTGCGCAACGTCTCCTGCACGACGTCGGGGCCGACGGCGTACGCGACCGTCTCGCCCGGGCCTTGCTTCTCATTCAGTTGCAGCGCGACTTCAACCGCGTAGCTGGCGAAGTCGTCGATGTCGAATTTGAGCCCCGTCTCGTCGATCGATGTCGAGGACGCGGCGATTCTGAAACGCGACTCCGAATCCGGAGTTCGCTTGATGCAGACGGCAATTTTCACCGTCGAACCTCGCTCGGGTTTGATTCACGCGGAAGTTAGCCGAGCGAGGGGTCTTTGTCATGGCGAGCGGAGCTTCGTCATGGCGCCGCGCCGGGAACTGTCGGCAGTTGACGCTTCGACCAGTCCTGGTAGGAGCCGTCGTACAACTTTGCCTGATAGCCGAGGTAGCGCGCGACGAGATACGTCATGCTGGCTCGGTAGCCAACGAAGCAATACGTGACGACGGTATCTTTTGGCTGCGCGCGTGTCGCGTACAGCCGCGCGAGCTCGTCATGATCGCGGAACAACAAGTCGTTTGGTTCGCGGAACAATTCCTCCCATTGGAGCTGGTGCGCGCCCTGAACGTGGCCGGAGCTCGGCATACCGTGCCGGTCTCCCGAGCCGACGTATTCTCCATCGGTTCGCGTATCGATGAGCGAGACCCCAGGCTTTCCGATGCGGGTGCGAACCCAGTCGGCGCTGGCAATGATCTCGGGCCGAGGATGCGGCTCGAACTTCCCCGGAACGACATGCGGCTCGTCACGCGTGATCTCGCGGCTCTCGGCGCGCCATTTCGCGAGGCCGCCGTTCAACACCGAGACGTTGGTCGACCCCAGATACTCGAGCGCAAGAAAAGCGCGCGACACCATGAGCGGCGGACCGTAGAGCACGACGTGTGATGCGTTCGACACGCCGAGTCGCTCGAATTCCTGGCGGAGATCGCTCGGCGCGGGCAATTCCGTCGACAGCCCGTCGCGGCTCGCGATGACGGTCATGTAGTCGACGAATCGGGCGCCCGGAATGTGTCCCTCGCGGTATGCGGCCGGCTCGTGGTCGACGTCGAGCACGACGACCGACGGATCGGAGAGGTGCGCCGCAAGCCATTCGGTCGACACAATGATCGACTCGCCTGGAGAATGTTCCACGACCCGCGCAAGCGCGGAGTGATCGAGCAGCGCGGCAGCGGCCGCAATAGCAAACATGCGCATATGAGTCTCCTTATTTCCCCGCGGCGCCGAGCGCTAATGTCACGGCGTCGGCGTACTGCTTCCATCGCGCGGCCTCGGCACGAAGTTGCCGACGGCCGGCGGCAGTGAGCTTGTAGTACTTCGCTTCGCGACCCGTCTCACTCACGCCCCACGATTCCTCCAGCAGACCTTTCCGCTCGAGGCGATGCAGCGCCGGATAGAGCGCGCCCTCCTGGACCTGCAGTCCATCGTTCGTCGTTTGGCGAATCCAGCGACCGATCGCGTAGCCGTGCGTCGGTCCCCAGCTCACCGCCTTCAGGATCAGCACGTCGAGCGTGCCGACAAAAAGATCACTTCCAGCCATCACGGTCTCCTGGTCGTTTGTTAACTCGACTTGAACGCGCTCACGGGATCGACTGCCGTCGCGCGACGCGCTGGAACCAGACACGCGAGCGCGGCGACGGCGATGAACAGGAACGCGACGCCGGCATACGTGATAGGGTCAGTGCCGCGAACTCCGTTCAATTGGCGCTCGATCGCGTGTGCCACGGCGCGCGACGCGAGAGCGCCGATCACCATTCCGACAACGACCAGCCGAATACCTTGGCCGAGCACTAATTGAAGAATGCTCGAGCGCTCTGCTCCAAGCGCCATCCGGATCCCGAACTCCTGCGTTCGCTGGCCGACTGAATACGCCATCACGCCGCCCAACCCGGCGGCGGCAATCGCCAGCGCGAGCACAGCGAAGAGACCCAGCAAGACTGTCGTGAGCCGCGGTGATGCGATGATGTCCTGGCGCGCCTGCTCGAGCGTCCGGATGTCTACCACGGGCTGCTCCGCATCGACCGAGTGCACGGTCTGCCGAATGAGATTCGTCGCGAACGCCGAGCTGACATCGGTGCGCACGAGCAGGCGGAGATCGCGAACCGTGAAAATGGAATACGGCAGATAGACTTGCTCCGCGACATCTGCCGTCGGGCCGAACTGTCGAACGTCGGCCACGACGCCGACGACCGTCGCCCAGTGTCTGCCGCCGTCGAACGTGATCTGTTTGCCGATCGCGTCACCTGCCGCGAAGTACCGCCGAGCCGCGGACTGACTCACGATCGCCACCGCAGCCGCGGTATCGCGGTCCGCGTCAGTGAACGAGCGTCCGGAACGCAGCTCCGCGCCGATGGTGCGGAAATAGTCCGGGGAGACCGAGCCCACCTCGGCCCTGGGACGGCGTAACGTGTCAGCAACCATCTGGCCGCGAACATCGAACGCGTTGCGATTCTGGGGCGAGGAGCTACTCGCGGGGAACGTACTCGCGACAGCCACGGCCCGAATGCCATTCGTTGCGTTCAACCGCGCCATCAGCTCCGTGGCGAATTGGCGCGTTGCGGATCCGTTCTTGTACTTGCTCCAGTTCAGATCGATGTGCGCGGTGAGAACGTTGTGCGGATCGTATCCGGGGTTGGTGGTCAGCAGCTTCGCGAGATTGCGAAGCGTGAGCCCCGCGCTCACGAGAACGACGAACGCCAACGCCACTTCGGCCACGACGAGCGCGCTGCGCAGCCGAAGCTTGCCGCCCGACGCCGTCGTCGAGCCGTCACGGAGGCGAGACACTAAATCGCGCGAATCGGCGAAGGCTGGAATCATTCCGAAGACGAGCCCAGTCGCCACCGCCACGCCGAGTGTGAACAAAGCGACGCGCCAATCGAGAACGATGTCGCTCGCGCGGGCCGTGAAGCGCGCCGCAAGGCTCGACAACGCGCCGATGCCTGAGCGTGCGAGCACGAGTCCCAGCACCGCGCCGCCCAGAGACAGCAAGAGACTCTCAGTGACGAGCTGCCGGAGCAGCCTACCGCGTCCCGCGCCAAGCGCGGTCCGGATCGCGAGCTCGCGTTGCCGGCGAAGATGTCGCGCGAGCGTGAGGTGTGTGACGTTCGCGCAGGCGATGAGCAGTACGAGGCCCGCTACGGCCAAGAGCAGCAAGAACGCCGGTCGAGCACTGTCGGTCATCGCAGCACGAATCGGTCGCGCGTTGGCGCTGGCATCGGCGAGACCCTTGTAGGCGTCGGGGTAAAGTCCATGGTTGCGCGATTCCACCGCTTCCATGTCGCGACCCACAATGGCCAGCGCGACCCCGGGCTTCGCGCGCGCGACGACACTGACCATTCTCATGCCGCGCGCCGTCTTCATGTGCGGCTGCGATCGGAACGGACACGACGAGATCGGCATGAAGACGTCGTTCTGATCGGGATAACTCGGCAGCGGCGGGAGTACTCCGACGACGACGTGCTGACGGTCGTTCATCGTGAACGTCTTGCCGACGATCGACGAATCGGCGCCGAGCTCGTTGAGCCAGAAGCGGTAGCTGAGGACCAGCACCGGCGCGGCACCGACTTGATCTTCTCCGTCGAGAAAGGCGCGGCCGAGCATGGGCTTCACGCCGAGCAGTCGAAAGAAGTCCGCCGAAACAACGCCGGTCTGGACGCGCCGCGGATCGCCGTGGCCGAGGAGATCGAACGACATCGAGTGGTATTCGGCGATGGCGTCGATCGACGGCGTCTGCGCGCCAAGATCAGCGACCTCCGGCGCGGAGAATCCAAGGTCTTCGATTCCCAGCGACGCCGACGGATGTTGCACCACGACGATGCGATCGGCGTTCGCGTACGGCAGACGTCGCAGTAGGACGCCGTTCACCATGCTGAAGATCGCGCTGTTGGCGCCGATCCCGAGCGCCAGCGTCACCAGCACGGTCGCCGTGAAGCCAGGCGATCGCGCTAACGTGCGGAGCGCATATCGGAGGTCCTGGGCGACGGAGTCGAGTTGCTCGCGCCACGCGTGCTCGCGGGCACGTTGACGTCGTTCCTCGCGACAGGCCTCCTCGATGGCGTCGACGTCGCCGAAGGTGGCGATGGCCTGGGCGCGCGCTTGGTCGGCCGGCACGCCGGCCTCGATCAACTCGCGCGTTCGCATCTCGATGTGGAATCGAATCTCACTCGAGACGTCGCGTCGAACGCCGAGCTCGCCCAGACTGATCCGAAAGAGCCGTCTCATGGGTCTCGCCCCGTTGAGGGTCGACGCCAAGCTGGCCCCTGACACCTAAATGATCAAGGGGTAAGACATAAGTCGGCTAGGGGTGGGCCAAATCGGCCTCGCGGCGGTGCGAGCCTACTTGAACGCGCTCAGACCTGTCAGGGCTTGGCCAAGGACGAGCGAATGGACGTCGTGCGTCCCCTCGTACGTGTAGACGCTCTCCAAATTCTCCATGTGGCGCATCGACGCATACTCGGCGAGAATGCCGTTGGCGCCGAGCAACCGCCGTGCCTCGCGCGCGATATCGGTCGCGATGCTGACGTTGTTGCGTTTGGCGAGCGATACCTGCTGCGGAGTGAACGTCCCGGCATCCTTGAGGCGTCCGAGGTGGAGCGAAACGAGCTGCGCCTTCACGATCTCGGTCAGCATGTCGGCGAGTCGGGTCTGCTGAATCTGGAATCCGCCGATCGGCCGATCGAACATGATGCGAGTCTTCGAATACGCCAACGCTTCCTCGAAGCATCCGATCGCCGCGCCGATGGCGCCCCATGAGATTCCGTAGCGTGCCTGCGTCAGGCACATGAGGGGACTCTTGAGCCCTCCCGACTTGGGCAGCAGCGCGTCGGCCGGCAACGCGACGTCTTGGAATACGAGCTCGCTCGTATCGCTCGCGCGGAGAGAGAGCTTGCCTTTCTGGTCGCGCGCTTGAAATCCCTTGCTGTCGGTCGGGACGATGAAGCCGCGAATCGACTTGTCCTCTTTGTCGCCGTTGGTCTTCGCCCAGACGACGGCGATCTGCGCGGTCGATCCGTTCGTGATCCACATCTTGCCGCCGTTGAGCACCCACGTTCCGTCCTTCTGCTCGCGGGCCATTGTGATCATGCCGGAGGGGTTCGATCCGTAATCGGGTTCGGTGAGACCGAAGCACCCGATCACCTTCCCCGCCGCCATCGGCGGCAGCCAACGTGTCTTCTGCTCATCGCTGCCGAACGCGTAGATCGGATACATCGCCAGCGCGCCCTGGACCGACGCGAACGACCGCACCCCGGAGTCGCCGCGCTCGAGCTCCTGCATGATCAATCCATAGGCGACGTTATTGAGCCCCGCGCATCCGTATTCCTCGGGCAGGTTCGCCCCGAACACGCCGAGCTCCGCCAACTCCGGTATGATCTCCTTCGGAAATCGACCGTCGACGTAACACTTGCCGATGATCGGCATGACGCGGTCGTCGACGAATTGTCGGATGCTGTCGCGGACGGCGCGCTCTTCTTCGGATAGCAGCGAATCGATATTGAAAAAGTCGAGCATGGAGGCGGGTTGGGATGGCCTGAATTTAAGCTGGTGGCTGGTGCTGGTGGCTGGTGCTGGTGGCTGGTGGCTGGTGGCTGGTACTGGTAGTCGGTACCTGGAGGAGAGCGCTGGTTGCAGTTGCCAGCAACCAACAACCAGCAACCAGCAACGGTTACCGCGTCACTTCCCGCTTGGCCGCCGCCTGAATTCCGACCTCGCGCGCTTTGGCGCGGAAGAGTCGTCCGTGATCGAGCGGATGCCCGCTCTCGTCCTGCCACTGGTGCACCATCTCGTGCAGCAATGTGTGCAGTGCCTCGTCCCAACCGTGTCGTCGCAAATGACGCCAACTGATCGCGATCTCGCCGCTCTCGTTCGCGTTCGCCGCGGAATAGTGGCCGAGGCGGCTCCGCATCCGACGCGAGACGCGAACGGGTATCGCCTTGAGCGCGCCATGGAAATGTTCGGCGTTGAACTGCGCGTGATACTTGGTCAGTCGGTCAGCCGCCGGCTGATCGTCTGGGCGCGTGCGTTCGCGGCGCGACGGAGCTCTCGTCGACGCGCCGGGCGGAGTCTCCACTCGGAACGACACGATTCGCCGCTGTGCCACACGACGCTCGCCACGCGTTCGTCCTTCGACGAACGCAACGATCGCATGGTGCACCTCTTCCGGCGCCGCCAAGTAGCCTTCGTGTACGCGGAGATCGCGCCCGCGAAAACTCACCATCACGTTCCGATTCCGCGTCAGCCGACACTGAGTGATCCGACGGAGGCCCAGTGTTCGGAGACGCGCCAGGAGCTCATCCGCGGTGCGAGGCGCGGCGTCGAGCTCCAAGGTGAGCTGCGCCGCATCGTGTTTGCGGAGACCGAAAACCGATCTCAGCGTACGAAGCACTTCACCGGTCCGGCGACGAAGTCACGCTGGTCGTTCGACCACACGAGCGTCGATACCTCGATGTCCGCCTCCGCGATGCGAATGCTGTTCACCGACGACGGCCGCCCGCCACGCGAGCGATTGCTGATCGTTCCCGACGTCGAAATGATCGTGCCGCGTTTCGTGTGCTCGATATAATGTACTGCTTCCTGATGATCGTGCCCACACAACACGAGATTCACGCCCATCTCGGCGAAGGCGCCGAGAATGCGCTGCGTGTTCTTCAATCCGTGTCGTTGCGACAGCTCGCCCTTCACCGGGTTGTGATGCATCACGATGATGCGCGCGTCGTCGGCGCGGGAGTTCTCGAACTCGGCGCGGGCGCGCTCGATCTGACCTCGCGTCAGCTCTCCGATGATCGAGATGTCGCGAAGATTCCATGTCAGCGTGTGGCGCGTGACCCCGTGCGAGGTATTGAGTCCGACAAGCGTCGCGCCGGCAACGCGGAGCACGGGCTCGAGATCCTTGCTGATATACGCCCGGTACTTGGCGTACATCTTCGACTCGTCGCCCAAGCCGAGCGGCGCGAGCCACCATGCGACGTCGTGGTTTCCCGGGACGACGATCGTGCGACTCACCTTCTCCGCGTGCTGAATGAACGCGCGGGCCCGCTGAAACTCCCCCGCTCTCGCACGCTGCGAGACGTCGCCTGAGATCGCGACGACGTCATACTTCCGATCCTGAATCAGGGCCTCGATCGCCTCGTACTGCTCCGGCACAGCCGGATGTCCGAAATGGAGATCGGAGCAGTGGAACAGTGTGGTGACCTCGGGCCCCGGCGTCACAGCTTGGTGATGATGGCGTCGGTGAATTGATCCGTGGATGCGGAGCCACCGAGGTCACGCGTCACCGTCTTGCCCTCGCGAATCGTCGTCTCGAGAGCGCCGCGAATTCGCTTCGCTCGTTCTCCGTCGCCGATGTGGTCGAGCAGCATGCACGCGGCGAGAATCACCGCGCCCGGGTTTGCCACGCCTTTGCCGGCGATGTCGGGCGCTGTGCCGTGGACCGCCTCGAAGATCGCGCCGTTGATGCCGATGTTCGCTCCGGGCGCCAGCCCGAGTCCGCCGACGAGCCCGGAGATCTGATCCGACAGAATGTCGCCGAACAGGTTGGTCGTGACGATCACGTCGAATCGCTCGGGATGCAGCACGAGATTCATCGCCATCGCGTCGACGATGCGCTCCTCGAACTCGATCTGTCCGGCGTAATCGCGAGCGACCATTCGGCCCGTGTCGAGGAAGAGTCCCTGTGAGAACTTGAGAATGTTCGCCTTGTGAACCAGCGTCACCTTCTTGCGATGGTGCTTGACCGCGTAGTCGAAGGCGTAGCGCACGATCCGTTCCGATCCCCCGCGCGTGATAATCGCGATCGACTCGGCCGCGGCGCGCGGATCATCGCCCACACGGATGTAATGCTCCACGCCGACGTAGAGGCCCTCGGTGTTTTCGCGGATCAGCACGATGTCGAGATCGTGATATCGGCCGCCGGGAATGATCGAGTATGCCGGACGAACGTTGGCGTAGAGATCGAACGTCTTGCGCAGGGCCACGTTGATCGAGCGATAGCCTTCGCCCACCGGCGTCTCGAGCGGACCCTTGAGGGCGAGCTTCGTCCGCTTTATCGAGTCGAGCGTGGCATCGGGAATGGGATCGCCGAACCGCGCCACGCCGGCCATTCCAGCGAGCTGTGTGTCCCACTCGATCTGTGCGCCGGCGGCCGCAAGCAATCGCACCGTGGCGTTGGCGATCGACGGCCCGATGCCGTCGCCGGGAATCAGGGTGACGTGTGTCGACATGAGGTGAGCTGAGCGTGATCGATCGGGCGCATTGCTAGGGCGCAACCACGTTGGCGAGACGCGCGGCGACACTCGCCGTGATCTTCGGGCCAAACGCCGATGCGCTATCGCCCGCAACCTGGCCGATCCAGCGCACGTTCGATCCGCGTGCGTCGAGCAGGACGAGTCGAAGCACGCCGCGTCCGCCCGTGGCGCCGGCCTTCTCCAGGCGCAGCTCGACGGGTGCGAGCAACAGTCGGACGTCGTCATGGAGCGCGACCATCGTGCGGACCTGTGACGCCAGCGGCTCGGGCAGACGCGCGTCGACGGCAAGCATGGGTGAGCGCAGCGGCTCTTCGGCGAGTGTGTACGGGTCCGCCGCGTAGGACGCGTTTCGCCTGAAGCTCTGCTCGAGCTGCGGCGGGAAGATCCACGTGGACTTGAGACCTCGCTCGTCGAGCGCCGCCATGATGTCGGCATCGAGCGTGCGCTGCACGTCGCTCGGGCGCCCCATCGCGGCACTCCAATCGAGATCGGGGGCGACGCGAGCCGCGTACGTCGGCAGGAGAATGATGTGTTGCCTGGCGAGACCGGACAGCGCGTGCTCCGGCGCCTGCGGAACCGATTCGTTGCTCGTAGGCCCATGGCATGCGGGTGCGTAGGCGATCAATGTCCCGGTCGCAACCAGCCTGATCGTGCGAGTAAGCGGCATGGCGGAAGAATAATCGGTGATGACCCGGGAAGGGTGGGCTCGCGATGACCCCACGCCGTTGACCTTCGATCGAACGGTCGGCAATTTGCCGGTCGTTCCTCTTCTATCCGGAGCTTGCTGCTCATGCCAAAGCTGTTGCGCGCAGCTGTCTGGGCGTTGATCGTCGTTTTCGCGACCGTGGCATTTGCCAGACTCGCCTCGTCCCGAGGCGAGACCATCAACGCGGCGTGGCTGCTGACCGCGGCGGTCTGCACTTACGCAGTGGCGTATCGCTTCTATAGCAAGCTGATCGCGTCGAAGATTTTCGCGCTCGATCCCAACCGCGTGACGCCCGCCGTCCGCCTCGACGACGGACACGACTTCGTGCCGACGAACCGATGGGTTGTGTTTGGGCATCACTTCGCGGCGATCGCCGGCCCGGGTCCGTTGGTCGGCCCCACGCTGGCCGCCCAGTTCGGATATTTGCCGGGCGTCATCTGGATCATCGTCGGCGTCGCCCTTGGCGGCGCCGTTCAAGATTTCGTCATCCTCGCGTCGTCGGTCCGCCGGAACGGAAAGTCGCTGGGGCAGATGGCGCGCGAAGAGATCGGGCCCGTCGCGGGCGTGACAGCCCTCGTCGCGGTACTCGGCATCATGATCGTGCTGCTCGCCGTGCTCGCGCTGGTGGTCGTGAACGCGCTCAAGTCCAGCCCATGGGGAACGGTGACCATCGGTCTCACGATTCCCATCGCGATGCTGATGGGCGTCTACCTCCGCTGGATCCGCCCGGGCCGTGTGCTCGAGGCAAGCGCCGCGGGCATCGTTCTGATCATCGCGGCACTGTACGTCGGCCGATGGGTCTCCGACCAGCCATCGCTCGCGTCAATGTTCACGCTGAGCGGGACCGCCCTGTCGATCGCGATCATGGTGTACAGCTTCGCCGCGTCGGTTGCTCCGGTGTGGCTACTGCTCGCGCCGCGAGACTATCTCTCGGCGTTCGTGAAGATCGGCGTCGTGTTGGCCCTCGCTGTTGGCATCATTGTCTCACTGCCGCCGCTCCAGATGCCGGCGCTGACCCAGTTCACCGATGGCTCGGGACCAGTCTTCGCCGGCAAGGTGTTCCCGTTCGCCTTCATTACGATTGCCTGCGGCGCGATTTCCGGATTCCACGCGCTGGTCGCGTCGGGAACGACGCCGAAGATGCTGGAGAAAGAGCCAGACGCCCGGATGGTCGGCTACGGCAGCATGCTGATGGAATCGTTCGTCGCCGTGATGGCGCTGATCGCCGCGTGCGCGCTGACACCGGGCGTCTACTTCGCGATCAACGCTCCGGCGGGCGCCATCGGCGCGACAGCGGCAAGCGCGGCAGAAGCGGTGCGGAATTGGGGCTTCGTGCTTGATCCGGCCGAGATGCAGCGACTGGCGCAACAGGTGGGAGAGACGTCGCTGTTGTCGCGCACGGGCGGCGCTCCAAGCCTCGCGCTCGGGATGGCGCATCTGTTCTCGAACGTCCTCGGCGGCGGCGCGGCAATGGCGATCTGGTACCACTTCGCCATCATGTTCGAGGCTCTGTTCATTCTTACGACGCTCGACGCCGGCACGCGAGTCGGACGATTCATGCTACAAGATCTCGGGCGGCACCTGTGGGCGCCGTTCGGCCGGGTCTCGTGGTATCCCGCCGTGGTACTATCGAGCGCGCTGATCGTGGCCATGTGGGGTCACTTCCTCTACCAAGGCGTCATCGATCCGCTCGGCGGAATCAATTCCCTGTGGCCGCTCTTTGGAATCTCCAATCAGCTGCTCGCCACGGTCGCGCTGTGTGTTGGGACGACCATCATCATCAAGATGGGCAAGGCGCGGTACGCCTGGGTTACGATGTTGCCACTCGCCTGGCTCACCATCGTGACGATGTCGGCCGGCTGGGAGAAGCTGTTCTCGCCGGACGTGCGGTTGGGATTCCTCTCGCACGCTCACCTGGTCGAGGGACAAGTGGCCGGCAACGCACTTCCAGCCGCGATCAAGACGATAGCCGACGCGCGTCGCGTGATCTTCAATGACTACCTCGATGCAGCCGTCGCCGGGTTCTTCATGGTGTCTGTGGTCGTGATCCTCGCGGACAGTCTTCGCGAGTGGTCGGCCGTGCTCGGCGGCCGGAAGCCCGCTGTTTCGTCCGAGGTGCCATTCGATGCCCATGTCGTGGTCGCGGGGGACTGATCAATGACCGTTCAATCGATACGGGCCTTTTGCCGCGACGCCGCGAACGTGGTGCGGCGAGTGATCGGGGTGCCGGATTACGATCGCTACGTCGCCCACCTCGAGGCCCGCCATCCGGGCACGCGGCCGATGTCGCGTGACGAGTTCATCCGCCAGCGACAAGTTGACCGATATAGCAAACCAGGC
>DASYSU010000250.1:0-6421 GCA_036002925.1 Gemmatimonadaceae bacterium
GCCACGACGTACTTGCCGTCGGGCGTAAACGTCGGCGAGACGTACAGATTGTCGTTCCCCTTCGTGAGCTGGACGGTGTCCTTCTTGTCCAGCGACATGATCCAGAGATTGTCGCCGCCGCTCCGATCGGAGACGAACACCACGCTTTTGCCGTCCGGCGAAAAGCGTGGTTGAGCGTCGTACGGCAAGCCGGTCGTCAGCGCGGTTGCCTTGCCGCCGCTGATTGGCATGGTGTACAGGTCGCCGAGCATGTCGAAGACGATGGTCTGACCGTCGGGCGACACGTCGAGCGAGATCCACGTGCCCTTCGATGTGGTGAAGGTGTGGGTCCGGGCGCTTTTGAGCGGGAGTGTGTTGGCGGCAGGTGTCGCGCCTGGGGCGGGCGCCGGTCCACCTTGCGCGAAGGTGTCCGTTGCAGCGGCGAGCGAGGCGGCGCCAATGAGTGTGAGAAGGGCGCGGAGACGGCGGGTCATCGAGGAAATCCTCTGTGAGAGCGTCCGAAGGGGAGCAACGAATCTGTAACGGTGCGCGCGTCGGCGCCATCGGTTTTGAGCGGCGGTAGCGGCACGAGTCAGCCGGCGGCATCATTCAGCGGAGCCTTCAGCCGTTACTTCAGCTGGAGGCGGACATTGGTGACGGCTGACCATACCGCTACCGCTCTGACGGGAAACGATGAAACAACGCCAATTCGGACGAACGGGCTGGGAGGTGGGGGAGCTGGGCTACGGGATGTGGGGTCTCGCCGGCTGGACTGGTTCCGACGACGACGAGTCCCTCCGGTCGCTACAGCTCGCGATCGACCTCGGCTGCAATTTCTTCGACACAGCGGCGGCCTATGGAGAGGGGCATAGCGAACGGATTCTTGGTCGAGTGTTGCGCGCGAACCCTGACAAAACACTCTACGCGGCGACCAAGGTTCCGCCCAAGAACCGAACGTGGCCCTCACGCCGCGGCTTCGCGCTCGACGACGTCTTTCCGGCGGACTACATCAGGCGGTTCGCGGAGCGGAGCCTGGCCAACCTCGGCAAGTCGTGCATCGACTTGCTCCAATTTCATGTCTGGGAGGACGAGTGGGCCGACGATCCTCGATGGCAGCGCGTCGTCGATGATCTCAAGCGCGAAGGACTCATCGGCGCGATCGGCGTGAGCATCAACCGATGGGAGCCGGAAAACGCGCTCAGGACCGTCCGCAGCGGAGTCATCGATTCGGTGCAGGTGATCTACAACATCTTCGACCAGGCGCCGGAGGACGAGCTTTTTCCGCTGTGTCGAAAGCTGGGGGTGGCGGTGATCGCGCGCGTTCCGTTCGACGAAGGCTCGCTCAGCGGGACGCTGACGAAGCAGACGACATGGCCAGAAGGAGATTGGCGGAACACCTACTTCGTCCCAGAGAACCTGGAGCCGACGGTCGAACGAGTCGAACGACTCAAGAGCCTCGTGCCGACCGGGTCGTCTCTTCCCGATCTCGCGATTCGGTTCATTCTCTCGAACCCGGACGTCGCTGTCGTCATTCCGGGCATGAGAAAGCTCGCGCATGTGCGGGCGAACGTCGCGGCAACGAACGCTGGAGCGTTGCCGAACGAGATGATCGAGCGTCTACGTGGTCATCGTTGGGATCGCACGCCGACAAATTGGTCGCAGTGAGCGCGTCGATCGCGTTGCGATCTAGGCAACCGGCGTACATCTATTAGCTTCAAGTTCGAACGCGGCGGTGGTCCCCGTCTCCCGCCGGCATTCGCCCCCTGCTCGAGAGCTGAGATTGAGCTCCGCGAACCGCTGTAATCGTTTCAATAGTTCCGCCCGGGTTCTATCGCTGCTCGCCGCGATCGTCACGCTTGCGGGCCGATCGGCGTTCGCGCAGTCGTCGGTGCCGACGGAGTCGGTGATCGTCGGCAACACCCGGTACGAGATGGAACGCGCGCTCCTCGAGATCGACGAGAAGCGACGCCGACTCGAGATGGCGCTCGATCCAATCGACTCGGTCTTGCGACTAATGGCGCTGGATACGGCGCGGATCGCTCAACTCAGGCGGTCTCGGCAGGTAGATCAGGATGTGGATCGCGTTTGGAATGCCGCGGCCCAACTGGGACAGGTCGACGGAGCCGACTTGAGCCGGACGTTCGCCGACGTCGTCATGGCGACTGCGCGCGACTTTGCCATCGCCGACGCCGCGCTCAAGACGCGCGTCATCAACGCTGCGGCGTCGAACAGCTCACCCGAGCGCGTGCCGACAGCGGCGTTCGTCGTGGTAAGCGGTCCGCTCCCCCCGTACGACACGCCGCTGTGGGACAAGGTGCGCCTGAGCGATTTCGGCCGGACGCGCGTGCCTCGCGTCACGACGGCCGACGTCTCGCACTTCCAGGCGGCGGTGAGCGACTCCGGCTTTCAAGTCTATAAGCAAACGCTCATCGGAGCGTTCGGCCGACGCATCGCAGAGATTCGCGAGTCGCGCGACTCGTCACGGGCCGAAGTGCAGCGCCTTCGCCAACGAGCGATGGCGCTCGCCCACGCCATCGGCACGCAGGAAGCGAACGGCACGCAGTTCGACGCGCGCCTGGTCTACTTTGGTCTGCCGGCGTTCGCGGCCGTGCTGATCATCCTGTTCCTCATGCCGCTGATGTACAAGCGGCCCGAAGTGCAGCGTTGGCTGCTGACATCCGGAATGCTGCTCGAGTTGGCGACGATCGTGATCGTCACGGCCGCGGTTCTGTTGCTCGCGCTCGCCGGACGCATTCACGCCGAGGTGATTGGAGCGTTGTTGGGCGCGCTGTCGGGCTACATGCTCGGTCGCGCTGGGAGCCGCCGCGCGACCCAGCCGCCGGCCGTCGCGCCGCAAGGAAGACTGCCGGCGCCGCAGCACAACACCGAACCGGTGCTGCCGGCATCGACGCCCGCCCCGGCGATGTTGCGGCGGAGAGATGGTCAGCCAGCGCTTCCCACACCGCCGCAGTAACAGGTACTAGTTGCTGGTTGCTAGTTGCTAGTTGCTCGCACTGGTAGCTGCGATGTACTGGTGCAATGAAATGATGGTGCCTGGCGCGAATTGGTCATCGATACCGGACAGCGCGTTCGCCAAGTTCGCCGCGCCGGACTCTCAATCGGTGCCACCTCGCGGAAGGATCAGGCGGCGGGAGCAAAGAGTTCGCAACCAGCAACCAGCAACCAGCAACCAGCAACCAGCATTATCGCCGACTAGTGACAACGAACGCGGCGCGCGCCGTGTCGCCGCCCGCCACGTTGATACTCAGCTCCGCCGGCGAGTATTTGTTCTCGCCACGCAACGACACGACATGCCGGCCGGCGTTTGCGCGCCAGGCCAAGGGCGTCCCGCCGCGCGTCTGACCGTCGATGATGACGAACGCCGAGTTTCCCCCGGTCAACGTGACTTTGATGACGCCGATCCCGCCGGACTGAGTCGCCGCGCCGCTGGAAGAGCTCTTCGTGCCGGTGCGTCGCCGGCGAGCCACATCGCCGTTGCTGCGCCGACCATTGGAGAGGCTCGACACAGATCCGGAATCGGGGAGGTCCGCCGCCGTCTGGTCCTCCTCGGCCTGATCGCCGCCGAAGACTGACCAATCGACCGGCAACAGCGTGCGTAGTCTCTGCCGAACAGTTGCACGCGACCCCGCTGCTGCGAGCGCGAGAACGACTAATGCCGACATCCATGCGCGTCGCGGCAGGTTGAGTCGCGGCCGTCGGCGCTGCGAAACGGGAACCGGATCCAGCATGTCGCCCGCAAACGCGTCGACGAACTCGGTCACACTGGAGTAGCGATGTGCCGGTTCGGTCGATGTCGCCCGTCTGATCGCGGCGTTGGCGCTGAGCGGCACGCCAGGCGCGATGGATCGGTTCGGGCTGATATCGAGCGCCTCGACGGCGACCACGCCTTCATTGGAGATGTGCCATGTGCGTTTGCCACGAAGCAGCTCGTAGGCGATGATGGCGAGCGCAAACTGATCGGCCCGACCGTCGAAGTCGGCGCGATCGCGACGCTGCTCGAGCGGCATGTACGCCGCGGCACCCAGCTCGCTCGGACGCGGCGCGGCGGAGCCGCGGGCAATGGGGACGCGCGCCCCGAAGTCTGACACGAGACACTGGCCGTTCTCGTCCAACAGAATCTTGAGGGGGCAGACGGCGCCATGAACGATCCCTCGCGCATGTGCCTCGTCGAACGCGCCGGCGACTTGGCGCAGGATCGCTCGCACATATTGGAACGACACCGCGCCGCCTTTCTCAAACCGATCGTCGAGCGTCCCGGCCGGGGCCAGCGGCATCTCGACTACGAAGATCGGTTTGCCGAGGTGTAGCTTGCGCATCCACAACACGTGCGGATGCACGATCTCCGACGTGAGCGACGTCTCGCGCGCCAACTGCGAGCGAGCGGCGGCATTGTTCCAGGCCACCTTGATCGCGACGTCGCGCTTCGCGCCGACACTGTGCGCCTGAAAGACGACACCACATCGCCCCGCGCCAAGTATGGCCCCGAGCGTGTAGTCGTCACCGAGGGCACTGCCCAATTGGTCGCGTAATGCCGCGACTTCCGGGCTTTCCCCCTCGACGGAGGCCGGCGTCGTCATTGCATCCCTCGCCGCGTCGGCACGTACGGACCTGCTCGCATGCGAAAACTCACGGCCTCAGGATCGTCATCGCCCCGCGAGCGCGCAAGTCGCGAAATCATTGTTGCACCAAGCGGCTAGCTCAGTCGCGCGACCGCGCGCCGGACGACATATTCGGCCCAGCCCTTTGACGAGGAAGCGTCCTGATGTCCGTCGTGCGTCGTTCCGCCCTTTCCATGGTCTGGCTCGTGGCCAACGCGGTCGCGGTGGCGGGAGCGCAGGAAGCGTTGCCGTCCGATCTGCCGGGCCGCGTTGACCGCATCTTCGACCGATTCGATCGCACGACCCCCGGCTGCGCCGTCGGCCTCGCAAAGGATGGTCGCGTGCTCTACACCCACGGCTACGGCCTGGCGAATTTGGAGTATCGCGTCCCGAATACCGACTCCACCGTCTTCGAGAGCGGGTCCGTCGCCAAGCAGTTCACCGCGTCGGCGATCGTGCTCCTTGCCCAGGACGGAAAGCTCTCGCTCGACGACGACATCAGGAAGTATCTGCCGGAGGTTCCGACCTTCGGCGGCCAACGGATCACGATTCGCAATCTGCTTACGCATACGAGCGGTTTGCGCGATCAATGGGGCCTGCTGGGCATCGAGGGTCGTGGTCCGGGCACACAGGTGCACTCACCGATGACGACACTCGACCTCGTGGCGCATCAAAAGATGCTCAACTTCCCGCCGGGCAGCGACTATCTGTACAGCAACACCGGCTACGCGCTCGCCGGGCTCATCGTCCAGCGCGTGAGTGGGAAGACGCTCGACGAGTTCACCCAGGAGCGTCTCTTCCGTCCGCTCGGCATGACGCACACGCAGTGGCGCGACGACTTCACCAAGGTCGTGCCAAATCGCTCGACCGCCTACTCCGGCAGCGCGACGACCGGTTTTCACACCGACATGCCGTTCACCAACATGATCGGCAACGGTGGCTTGCTGAGTACCATGAGTGATCTGATGCGCTGGAACGAGAATCTCGATCACCCGTCGGTCGGTGGACAATCGTACGTCGACGCCATGCAGACGCGCATGCGGCTCACCAGCGGACGGACGATCAGCTACGCGCTCGGCCTCACGATCAGCGATTATCGTGGGACCCGCGAGGTGAGCCACAGCGGATCGACGGCCGGGTACCAGACTTTCCTCGCGCGATTTCCGGAGCAGCATGTCTCGGTGGCGGTCTGGTGCAACTATACGGGCGCCAACCCGGGTTCGCTCGCGCATCAAGTCGCCGACCTCGTGCTGACCCGAACGCCAACAGCCGCCGCGCAGGCAAGTGCCATGAAAGTCGAGGTGCCGGCGTCGGCAATTTCCCAGTGGGCGGGCACATACCGCGATCCGCACACCGATCAAACGATAACGTTCACCGCGACGGAGAGCGGCCTGTCGACCGCCGGTGGTCGCGGCGCGGGCGGCGGTCGTGGGAACATTGTCTTGGCAACTCTGGCACGCGACCGGTTTTCGTCGCCGCAGGGCGAAGCCGTATTCAGCGGCGCCGGCGGACACAGGAAATTCATTCTCATCCGGACCGACGCCGATACGGCGCGCTTCGAGGAGGTCCGCGCCGCACCAGCGACGGTGTCGCTCACTGATTACGTCGGGACGTACGCGAGTGACGAGCTCGAGGCGCAGTTCACAATTGCGTCGCGCGACGGGAGGCTGTTCCTGCTGCGCCGGCCGTACGAGGAGTTCGAGCTGCGACCCGCCTATGTCGATGACTTCCAGGCCGGCGGCGGTCTCGGAACGCTTCGCTTTGCCCGCGACGCAAAGGGCCGAATCAACGGCTTCGCATTCTTCGCGGGACGCGTGCTCGAC
>DASYSU010000251.1:0-4890 GCA_036002925.1 Gemmatimonadaceae bacterium
TCGAGGATCACGTGCTGCCGCGCGATGTCAAGCTCACGGTGATTCGCGATCAATCGTCGAAGATCCGCGCCGCGCTCGACGACGTCGAGCTGACGATCGTGCTCGGCGCGGTGCTCACGATTCTCATCATCTATCTGTTCCTGAACTCGTGGCGCTCGACGGTCATCACGGGCCTCACACTGCCCGTGTCGATCATCTCGGCGTTCTTCATCATGTGGGTGTTCAACTTCACGTTGAACACGATGACACTGCTCGCGCTGTCGCTCGCGATCGGTCTCTTGATCGACGACGCGATCGTGGTGCGCGAGAACATCGTGCGTCACCTCGAGATGGGGAAAGACCACTATCGCGCCGCGAAGGAAGGCACGGACGAAATCGGCCTCGCCGTCGCGGCGACGTCGCTCGCGGTCGTCGCGGTATTCTTCCCCGTCGCGTTCATGGGCGGCATGATCGGGCGCATCTTCTTGCAGTTCGGCGTGACGGTGGCGTTCGCGGTGCTCGTGTCGCTCTTCGTGTCGTTCACGCTCGACCCGATGCTCTCGAGCATCTGGCCCGATCCTGAGGTGGAAGGCGGGCAGTCGCACGGCCATGGGACGATCACGACGAAGAATCCGGTTCGACGTTTCGCGTTCTGGTTCAACGCATGGTTCGAACGCACCGCCGATCATTATCCGAAGTGGCTGGCGTGGGCGATCAACCACCGGTGGATCGTGGTTGGAATCGCGACAGCGTCGATCGTCGGCGCGTTCGCGATCGTGCCGAAGCTTGGCTTCACCTGGATGCCCGATGCAGATACGGGTGAAATGACGGTCGGCTTCCGCACGCCGCCAGGTTCATCGCTCCAATACACGTTCTCTAAAGGCCGCGAGATCGCGGACTTCTTGCGCAAGCAGCCGGAAGTCGTGTTCACCCATTTGTCAGTGGGCGGCGGCGGTGGATTCGGCGGCGTGAATAACGGAAACGTGTACGTGCGTCTCCTGCCCAAGAGTCAGCGTCGCAGCTTATTCGACATTCAGCAGGATCTGCGCGCCAAGCTGCGGACGCTCCCGAACGTTCGTCCGACGATTCAAGGTCAGATGAGCATCTTCGGCGGCCGCGGCCAGCCGATCAAGATCAACGTGCAAGGCCCGGAAGTGTCGCGCCTCAAGATTGCGGCCGCGAAGGTGCTCGACGCCGTACGAGACGTGCCCGGTGTCGCCGAGCCAAACTCGAGCGACGAAGGATTGATTCCGCAGCTCGACGTGCGCGTGGACCGGCAAGAGGCGTGGCGCGCGGGCCTGAACATCCAGTCGATTGGCGCGACCCTTTCACCGTTGTTCGCCGGCCAGCGCGCGACGCGCTGGGAAGATCCGCAAGGATACGAGCACGACGTGATGGTGATGTACCCCGATTCAATGCGGACGTCGGCCGCGGACGTCGCGAACATCGTCATCCCCAGCACGAACGTCGCGCCCGGCACCTCGGGACCAATGATTCCGCTGTCGCAGGTCGCCGAGATCCGCGCCGGCGTCGGTCCGCAACAGATCGATCGCCGCAATCTCGAGCAACAAGTGTCGATCAACAGCAGCGTGCTGCCCGGCATGCCGATGGGCGACGTGGCGAACGACGTCAAGAAAGCGATCGACAAGGTCGGCCTCCCGCCGGGCTATCACTTCGTCTTTGGCGGCGACGTGCAGAATCTCGACGAGACCAAGGGCTACGTCCTCGAGGCGCTGATGCTCGCCGTGGTGTTCATCTACCTGATTCTCGCATCGCTGTTCGGCTCCTTCCTGCAGCCGCTCGCGATCATGATCGCGTTGCCGCTGAGCTTCATCGGCGTGGCGCTCGCGCTGCTGGTCACGAGGGGGACTATCAGCGTCATGGCGATGATCGGCATCATCATGCTGATGGGTCTCGTAACGAAGAACGGCATTCTGTTGATCGACTTCACGAACCAGCAACGCGAAGCTGGAACGTCGCGTCTCGACGCGCTCCTCTCGGCGGGCCGGATTCGTCTTCGTCCGATCATCATGACGACGGTGGCGATGATCTTCGGCATGATCCCGCTCGCCCTGGCGATCGGCGAAGGCGCCGAACAACGAGCGCCCATGGCGCGCGCGGTCATCGGCGGACTGATCACCTCGACGCTGCTGACGCTGTTCGTCGTGCCGGTCGTGTACACGCTGCTCGACGATGTGGGAGCGTTGGTCTTGAAACGAGTAAAGGCGCCCAGCCATACGGGAGAGGTTGTCCCCGTGCCGGGAGATTGACTATAACTGCCGAACGGCGCGGGTGCCGAACGGCGCAACTGCCGAACGGCGCAACTGCCAAACAACGCGAGTGCCAAACAACGCGAGTGCCAAACGGCGCAAACGGCGAAACAAGAACGCCGCGCCGGCGCCCTTTGTTGAACGCCGGTCGACTATGCGACCTTTAGCGCTGTTCGGCACCTGCGCTGTTCGGCACCTGCGCTGCTCGGCACCTGCGTTGTTTGGCACTCGCGCCGTTCGGCACTCGCGTTGTTTGCGGTCGCGCCGTTCGGCAGCGTCGCGCTATCTGCTTCTTATTTCTTTCTGCGTGGCCTTATCCGCGGCCCGGCTCGTTGCGCCCGTGTGAATTCCCTCGCCGAACTCCTCGATCATCTTCCGATTAAACGCCGGAATATCGTCGGGCTTGCGACTCGTCACGAGCCCCATGTCGGTGACGACCTCGCGATCGACCCAGTCGCCGCCGGCGTTTCGAATGTCGGTCTGAAGTGATGGCCACGACGTCAACGCGCGATTGCGGACGACGTCGGCTTCGACCAGCAGCCACGGTCCGTGGCAAATTGCCGCGACAGGTTTGCCAACCTGAAAAAACGCCCGCACGAACTGCACGGCCTGTTTGTCCATCCGCAGACGGTCGGGATTCATGACGCCGCCAGGGAGGAGCAACGCATCGAAGTCGTCGGCGCTGGCCTCGCTGAGTGCGCGGTCAACCCGGATTTCGTCGGCCCATTGGCCGTGATGCCACGCTTTGATCCGACCTTCCTTTGGTGAGACGACCACTGTCGTCGCGCCCGCATCGTCCAACGCCTTGCGCGGTTCGGTGAGCTCGACTTGCTCGACGCCGTCGGTCGCGAGGATCGCGACACGTTTTCCGTTCAGATCGTTTCGCGCCATGTTGTCGTTCTCCTAAGAGGATTCACTCACGTCGCCGCAAACGGCGGACCGCACAGAACGAGGCTCGTTGTCGCGTTCGGCCTCGGGCCGAAGCGGCTGTCATTCTCGCGACAGCTACCTTCCATACCTTCCGGAGGTAAGTCACTCTGATAGGAGGAGGCCGGTCATGAAGTTCACTTACCTGGCGCTCGGAGCCGCCTTCGCCATTGTGGGATCGAGTGCGCGTGCGCAAGCTGCCTACAAGCGCGAGATTCCAGATTCGCTGGTCAACGCAGCAAAGATCAGCGAGGCTGCCGCGGCGGAAACGGCACAGAAACGCCTCCCCAACGCGACGATCGCAAGCGTCGAGCTCGAACGCGAAAACGGCAAACTGATCTACTCGTACGACATGAAGACGAAGGGCAAAGCGGGCGTTGACGAGGTGAACGTCGACGCCGTCACCGGCAAGATCATCTCCGTCGCGCACGAATCGCCGATGACGGAAAGGAAGGAAGCCGCGGCGGAGGCGAAGGCGGCGAAAAAGGGATCGACGAAAAAGCCGTAGCGATCGCGGGAGCGGGAAACCAATGCGTGTTTTAGTGGTCGAGGACGATTCAGAGTTGTCCGCCGTACTCGAGCACGGGCTCTCCGAGCACGGCTTCGAGATCGCGCGCGAGAGCACGTTCGCCGGCGGGCGATCGCGCGCGGTGCTCGGCGCCTTCGACGTGATCGTTCTCGACGTCATGCTTCCTGGTGGCAGCGGCTTCGACCTTTGCCGCACGCTACGCGACCGCAACGTCGGGACCCCGGTGTTGATGCTCACGGCTCGCGACACCGTCGACGATCGCGTTCAAGGATTGGATTCCGGCGCCGACGACTATCTCACGAAACCGTTCGCCTTTCGCGAGCTCGTCGCGCGGCTGCACGCGCTGGCGCGCCGTCCGCCGACGCAGCTTCCGGAAGTCGCGACCATCGCCGACCTCGACGTCGACCTGCGCGCGCATCGCGTGCGACGCGCCGGTCGCGACATCGAGCTCACGGCGAAGGAATTTGCGCTCCTCGAGTTCTTTCTTCGTCACGCGGGGCAAGTCGTCGATCGCGCGGCGATCACGGCGCACGTCTGGGACGAGAACCATGATCCGTTCACCAACGTGCTGGAGGTCCTGGTGCGCCGTCTGCGCCGGAAGATCGATGACGGATTCGACGTGAAGTTGATTCATACGTTGCGCGGCGCGGGATATCGGCTCGGGACATGAGAGGCGATCCGCGTCGCTCGCTCAGCGTGCCACAGTCGCTCGGTCGCCTTCGGCTTCGGCTCACGGCGGGGTATGTGGGGACATTCTTCGCGATCCTTGCGTTGCTCGGCGTCGGCATGTTCGCGGCGATCACGCGCCAGTTCGACCGCGAGCTCGATGCATCGCTGCGCGACGCCACGGCCGAGATGATCGCGACGGCCCTGGGGCGGGGTGCGGACGCGACGCTGCACGACCTACGCATTCCCGGTCGGACGCTGATACTCGCCGACTCGAACGCGCGCCCAATCGGCGGTGCTGCGCTCGAGCCGTGGCTCGCGCAACTGTCGGCGGCCGCGCTGAGCCGCGGTTCGGCGAACGCCAGTCACAACGACGGCGAATCGCGAATACTTCGGGCGTTCGCGCAGCGCATGCGTCTCGCGAATGGATCGACACTCGTCGCCATCGCGCTCTCCGACGAGATCGAGATCGAAGATCGATATCCGACACTCATCGCGGAATTCGGCGCGGCCGCGTTG
>DASYSU010000252.1:0-2433 GCA_036002925.1 Gemmatimonadaceae bacterium
TCAAAGGCGTCGTGGGTTGGTTGCCGCTCGCCCGCGACGGACGAGGCGTTGGCCGCCTGCTCGACCGGTACGAAGCTCATCCCCGTTTCAAAGGTCTGCGCCACGTGCTGCAGGCCGAACCAGACTCCTATTTCGCCGATGCCGGTTTCAACGGAGCGCTCGAGGAAGTGGCGCACCGCGCTTTGGTCTACGATCTCCTGATCTTTGCCCGCCAGCTCTCTGTCGCGCTGGTTTGGATCGATCGACATCCGTCACTGCGCATTGTTGTCGACCACATTGCCAAACCCGTCGTGAACGGCGCACCACCTGGCGAATGGCGAAACCAAATTCGGGAGCTCGCCCGCCGATCAAATCTCTTCTGCAAATTTTCCGGCGTCGTGACCGAGGCGCCCGGCTGGCAGTGGACGCCGGAACTCGTGCGACCTTATTTCGACGTCGTGCTCGAGGCCTTCGGGCCCGACCGCGTGATGTTTGGCTCCGATTGGCCAGTCTGTCTCGTCGCTACCGACTACGCGCGCTGGCACGCACTCGTCGAACGCTTCGTGCACCCTCTCAGTGCCGCGGAGCGCGACGCGATCATGGGTGGAACCGCGACCAACGCATATCAACTCTCAGCCTGACTCGTCGACCATGCAACGCCGCCCCCTGGGTCGCACCGGCCTCAATATTTCCATCCTCAGTTTCGGCGCCTCGTCGCTCGGCGGCGTATTCCGCGCCACGGATGACACCGAGGGTATCCGCGCCGTCCATACCGCCCTCGACCTGGGCATGAACTTCATCGACGTCTCGCCTTACTACGGCGCGACCCGCGCCGAAACCGTGCTCGGCCGCGCCCTCCGCGGCATCGGGCGCGACCGCTATTATCTCGCGACGAAGGTCGGCCAATACGGCGATGGCGTGTTCGATTTTTCCGCCGATCGTGTCACCCGCAGTCTCGACGAAAGCTGCGCGCGACTGGGCGTCGACTACATCGACCTGTTGCAATGTCACGATATCGAATTCGCCTCGATCGACCAGATCGTCGGTGAAACTCTCCCCGCGCTGCTCGAGCTGAAGCGCGCGGGCCGCATCGGCCACATCGGCATCACCGGCCTGCCGTTGAAAATTTTCCACTCGGTGCTCGATCGGGTGCCGATCGGGCAGGTCGGCACCGTGTTGTCGTTCTGCCACTATGAACTCAACGACACGTCGCTCGAGCCGCATCTGCCGTATTTCGCGAAAAAAGGCGTGGGCGTCATCAACGCGTCGCCGACTGGGATGGGCCTGCTTACTCCGCGCGGTGTGCCGGCATGGCATCCCGCGCCGCCTGCGCTGGTGGCGGGCGCCCGCCGCGCGATTGAGTATTGCGCGTCCGTCGGCGCCGACATCGCGAAACTCGCGGTCCAGTTCGCCGTCGCACATCCGGACATCGCCACCACGCTGGTCGGCAGCGCCAATCCCGACAACATCCGCCGCAACGTCGCCGCGGTCAGCGAGCCGGTCGACCGGGAGTTGCTCGCCCGCGTATTGGATATCTTGAGACCGATCCACAACCACAACTTCACCCGCGGTCTCCCCGAAAATCGCGATCCGATCCTCGCCTGAGTCTCGCCAGCCCCACGATGAAAAGCCTTTCGCTCGTCGAACCCGGTCTGCTCCGGATCATCGATCTTCCCGAATCCCTCGCGCCCGCTCCGGGCGAGGTTCTGGTGCGCGTGCACCGCGTCGGCGTCTGCGGCACGGATCTCCATGCGTTTCGCGGCCGACAGCCGTTCTTCAGCTATCCGCGCATCCTCGGCCACGAACTGGGCGTCGAGGTGCTCGCCGTGGGCGACAGTGTGACCGCGATCGCCGTCGGCGACCGTTGTGCAGTCGAGCCGTATTTGAATTGCGGACACTGCATCGCCTGCCGCCGGGGCAAACCCAATTGTTGCACGCAACTCCAGGTCATGGGCGTGCACATCGACGGTGGCCAGCGCGAACGTTTTCTCGTGCCCGCGACCAAGCTGCACGTCTCGCGAACGCTTTCATTCGATCAACTCGCACTGGTCGAGACGCTCGGGATCGGCGCGCATGCCGTCGAGCGCGCCGGACTTGGCGCGGGTGAAACCGTCGCGGTTCTGGGTGCGGGACCGATCGGCCTCGCCGTCATTCAGTTCGCTTTGGCCGCCGGCGCTCGCGTGCTCGCGGTCGACCTCAACGCCCGTCGACTCGCGTTCTGCCGCGAACGGCTCGGTCTGAGCGAGGATGCGACGATCGACACCACCACGACGCCCAACGTCGCGGCGCGCCTCGCGGAACTCACCGCCGGCGAATTGCCGACCGCGGTCTTCGATGCGACCGGCAATGCCGCGTCGATGGCCGCATCGTTCGACTATCCCGCACATGGCGGCCGCCTCGTCTTCGTCGGACTATTCACCGGCGACGTCACGTTCCACGACCCCAATTTCCACC
>DASYSU010000253.1:0-9056 GCA_036002925.1 Gemmatimonadaceae bacterium
GAACGTGCCTAAGCACTCGTCGATGCGCATTGCCGTGCACTTCGACGACTATCCGGGAAAGTGGATGTTCCACTGCCATATCCTCGATCACGAGGACGATGGGATGATGGGAGTGCTCGAAGTCCGGTGAAGGACTGAAGCCGCGTGCCGAAACGAACGGGGCGCGAACGTTGGCCAACTCAAACCAGGGAGTCGAACATGGTGAGCGGACGCATGAAAATCGGATACGCCGCGCTGGCTCTGTTGACCCTATCGGCCACGGCACTTGTTGCCGCGCACGTCGCACGCGCCGCGGCGCCGACCGAATCGGAATTCGAACGGGCTGCCGCGGACGCCATGGTGCTCCGCGGCCGACAGATCGTAATCAGTCACGCCTGCGGGGGCTGTCATGGCCCAACCGAAGATGGGGTAGACCAGGAAGGCTGGCTGGTTGGTGAAAGATCGGTGGAGCAACAGTTCTTGATCGGTCCGTGCGCGGTAACGCCAGGCGCGCAACCCTGCTTCAAGACGCATCCGCGCAACCTGACGCCAGACGATGAGACCGGCCTTGGCCGGTTCACCGAGCGCCAGATCTTCAACGCGTTGCGGTATGGCGTCCGGCCCGAGGACACGCCGGACGTGAAGATCACATCGACCACACCGGGTCAAGGCAACTTCCCGCTGCATCCGCACTATCTCGCGCCGCCGATGCCGTGGCCGTCGTGGAGACACATGACGGACGATGAGCTCTGGGCGATTGCCGCCTACCTGAAACGCGGGCTCAAGCCCGTGAAAAACAAAGTCGCCGAGAGCGAGGGACCGCCGGACTTCTGGGCCAACGAATACAAAGAGATGCCGCAGATAAAACTGGGATCCTACCCGGCGCCGCCGTTCCCCACGGTGAATGAACGGGCGGCCGAGGCCAAATCGACGAAGAAAGGGAAGTAGTTACGAGCGAGTGCCATCGCATCGTGACGCAGTTCCGCGCACTGGCGCGTCCGTCTCGAGCATTGGCACTGTTTGCGATCGCCGCGTCTGCGCCGCGTGTTCTGGCGGCGCAGACGAATCGCATATTCGATAACGCACCCGCGGCCAGCTGGATCGCTCCACCGAACGTAGCCGGCGATTCGTTCGTCGTCTTTCACGCCCGCCGAGGGTTCGACCTTCCATCGCGTCCGCCGAGGTTCATCGTGCACGTCTCGGCGGACAACCGCTACCGTTTGTACCTGAACGGCGTGCTCGTGTCGTCGGGTCCCCAGCGGTCGGATGTGACGCATTGGAAGTACGAGACGGTGGATCTCGCACCTCAGCTTCACCCTGGACGTAACGTGCTCGCCGCCGTCGTGTGGAATTGGGGTGCCGCGCGGCCGGTCGCCCAGCACAGCTACCGCACAGGATTCCTCGTGCAGGGCGACGGCGAACAACAGTCGGCGCTCGTCAACACAGGTCCGGGCTGGAGGCTTCTCGTCGATTCGGCGTATGCGCCGGTAGTGATCACGAACGCCACGGTTGGCGACTACTTCGCCGCGGCGCCCGGAGAGTCAGTCGACGCCAGCCGCTATCCATGGGGCTGGGAGCAGCCGGAGTACAACGACTCCCAATGGGTCACCGTGCCGCCGGCGCCAACTCGCGGCGCACCGGTGGCGCCGCTCGCCGCGTTCAATGTTCCCGCAGGCGGCGCGATCGTGGGACGCGTGCGAATGCGCGCGCCCATTGGTGGGGGCAGTGGCGAGGTGATCGGATGGCAGCTCGAGCCACGCACCATTCCGCCGATGGACGAAGAGCTGCAGCGATTGGCGAACGTGCGCCGCGCCGCCGGCGTGAATGCGGACAGCACGTTCTTGCGCGGCGCTGCCGGTGTCGTCGTGCCTGCGCATTCTCGGGCGACCGTGCTGCTCGATCAGGCGCACACGACCAATGCGTATCCCGTCCTCGTTACGAGCGGCGGGGCGGGGAGCACCGTCACGCTGACCTACGCCGAAGCCCTGTTCGATGCGCAAGGGAAGAAAGGAAACCGCAATGACGTCGACGGACGCACCATTCGTGGAGTGCACGATGTCTTCCGCCCGGATGGCGGCGAGCGACGCGTATTTCAGCCGCTCTACTGGCGCTCCTTCCGCTACGTGCAACTCGACGTCGAGACGAGCGACGCACCGCTGACGCTCAACGATGTCCACGGGATCTTCACTGGATATCCGCTGCGCGAGCGCGCGCACTTCGCGAGCGACCAGGAATGGCTCGGCGACGTGTGGCGCATGGATTGGAATGGCGCCCGCATCGGTGCGTTCGAGACATACATGGACACACCGTATTACGAACAGCTCCAGTATATCGGCGACACGCGCGTCCAGGCGCTGATCTCGCTGTATATGAGCGGCGACGATCGGCTGGTCAGACAGGCGATCGCGCACTTCGACGCCTCTCGTATTCCCGAAGGGCTGACCATGAGCCGATATCCGTCGGCGCTGCCGCAGGTCATCCCACCCTTTTCGCTCATCTACGTCGCGATGGTAGACGACTACCACATGCTGCGCGACGACCGGGCGTTCGTGCGAGAACGCCTGGCCGGAATTCGCGGAATCCTCGACTGGTACGCCGAGCATGTGGACAGCACCGGCATGCTCGGCGCGATGCCTTACTGGAATTACGTCGACTGGGCGCGCGAGTGGGACGGCGGGAGACCACCCGGTGCAAACGAAGGCCACTCGGCGACCATCACGCTTCTGTACGCGTACGCGCTCCAGCGCGCGGCCGATTTAGAATCGGACGTTGGCGTCCCAGCGATGGCGACGGAGTACCGGCGGCGCGCCAACGCGCTGATCGCGGCCATTCGTAAACTCTCATGGGATGAGACGCGCCACCTCTTTCGCGACGCACCGCAATCGTCGTCGTACAGTCAGCAGACGAACGTGCTTGCCGTGCTGGCCGATGCCGTCCCGTCGGCCAACCAACGCGCTCTGATGGAGCGCGTGCTCGCCGACAGCACGCTCACGCGATCGACCTACTACTTCAGCTTCTACGTGCTGGAGGCGTTGCGGAAAGCCGGACTCGCCGATCGCTACGTCGAGCAGCTCGCGCCGTGGCGTGAGATGCTTCGCCTCGGGCTCACGTCGACGCCGGAGAATCCCGAGCCCACCCGCTCGGATAGCCACGCATGGGCCGCCCACCCGAACTATGGCTTGCTCGCGACGGTTCTTGGTGTGCGCCCGGCGAGCGCCGGCTTTCGTACGGTGCGAATCGCGCCGGCGCTCGGGGAGTTGCGCTGGGCGGAGGGACGCGTGCCACATCCGGCGGGCAACATCGATGTCCGTCTGACGCGACGTGGCGAGCGGGGCGTCGATGCTGTCATCACGCTTCCGCCTGGCGTCACCGGTGAATTCATGTGGGGGGGCCGGACAATATCGTTACACAGCGGACGCCAAGAGCTGACGTTTTGAATCCCTCGGCTTCAATACGGCTGTCTTCAGGAACGGCACCTGTACTCTCGGGGTTTGGGCGATCGCGACCACCGGTCCGGTCGAAAAGTCCGCAGAGCTGCCGATCACGATCAATAACCCCGGCGCCGATGCTGCGACAATTGTCCCGTTCTGGGCGCGCAATCGACTATATTCCATAGTAGGAGGCGCGAACCGAAGCGCCGCACACAACCGAACTCTCCAAAGGTCCGGCACTCCCCGGACCTTTTTCGTTTCTCGCGTCGCGCGCGGGCGGCGTGGAGACTCTGCCGAGGGTTGCCGAATGGACCTAGTTGAATTTCAGGAAGGCGAGCGCACGTTCACCTGCCGGGCTGCGTCCTCGCCCGCGACGCCTGGTACCGATTGGTGGTGGATCAGCGTGACGGGCGAGTCTCAGCGATACGCCGCCTTTCGCACGCAGCCCGACGACACGCCGCGCAATCTCCGAACGCGCATCCTCGCGTACTATGTTCAGCTTGTCGCCGACCGTGAGCGGCCGCGCGAGGTCCGTTCGCATTGGGCGCAACGTCGAGCGGCGCCAAAGACGGGAGAACCAAACCCGACAAGCTGACGGCAAGACAGAAATTCCCTAAGGCGCAAACTGCCAGACGGCGCAAGCTGTTTGGCAGTTTGCCTTTCGCCTTAAAGCATATTTGGCTTTCTTAGCCGGATGACCGAGGAGCGCAACCGTCTCGACGCCGCGAATGCTGGTACGGAGCCGTGGCGTCTTTGGGGGCCGTACGTCGCGGAGCGCGCGTGGGGCACCGTCCGCGAGGACTACAGCAGCGACGGAGACGCCTGGGCGTACTTCCCGCACGAGCACGCGCGGAGTCGAGCCTACCGTTGGAACGAAGACGGCCTGCTTGGCATCTGTGACGACAGCCAGCGGCTCTGCTTCGCCATCGCGCTCTGGAACGGCACCGACGAGATCCTCAAGGAGCGCGCGTTCGGCCTGTGTGGTCCAGAGGGCAATCACGGCGAGGACGCGAAGGACTACTGGTTCTACCTCGACAACGTTCCCTCGCATGCGTACATGCGGGCGCTATATAAGTATCCTCACAACGCGTTCCCGTACGATCGACTGCGCGCCGAGAATCGCGCGCGCACTCGCGACGATCCGGAGTTCGAGCTGATCGACACGGGCATCTTCGACGACAATCGATACTTCGATGTCCAAGTCGAGTACGCGAAGGGGGCGCCGACCGATCTGCTTATCCGCATCACCATATCGAATCGCGGACCCGACGCAGCGGCGATCGACTTATTGCCGACGCTGTGGTTTCGGAACACGTGGTCGTGGGGACTGAGCGGCTATCGTCCGTCGCTGACCACGCTCTCCAGCGACGATGGCGCGGTGCAGATCCTCGCTGAGCATGAAACCCTCGGACGATACCATTTGACGTTCGAGGGACAACCGTGGCTGCTCTTCACAGAGAACGACACAAATAGCGAGCGGCTCTTCGGCACACCGACTCCGACGCCGTACGTCAAAGACGCGTTTCACGACTATCTCGTGAACGGACGCGCGGCGGCGGTGAACCCGGCTCGCGAAGGGACCAAAGCGGCCGGCGTCTATCGAACGACGCTGGCGGCCGGCGGCGAGCGCGTGGTGCGTCTGCGTCTTTCGACCAGTGTCGAAGGCAACGACGCCTTTGGGCCGGACTTCGACGCGACGTTCGCAGCGCGGTCGAGGGAAGCCAGCGAATTCTACAACTCGCTCCTCGCTCCTGAAGTATCCGACGACGAGCGCCTCGTTCAGCGCCAGGCAATCGCCGGTCTCCTGTGGAACAAGCAGTTCTATCACTACGACGTCGAGCAGTGGTTGAGAGGCGACCCAGCGTATCCACCGCCGCCACCCGAGCGACGCTGGGGACGCAATCATGCGTGGACGCACCTCAACAACCACGACGTGATCGCGATGCCCGACACGTGGGAATACCCGTGGTATGCCGCGTGGGATTTGGCCTTTCACGCCGTCGCGTTCGCGATCGTCGACCCGGTGTTCGCCAAGGAACAGCTCGTCCTCTTGTCGCGCGAATGGTTCATGCATCCGAACGGCCAGCTTCCCGCGTACGAATGGCAGTTCAGTGACGTGAACCCGCCGGTGCAAGCTTGGGCGGCGATGCGCGTATACCAGATCGAGCGACATGCGACCGGCGTGGGCGACGTCAAGTTTCTGGAGCGCGTGTTTCACAAGTTGCTCATCAACTTCACGTGGTGGGTCAATCGAAAAGACGTCGAGGGCCGAAACGTCTTTCTAGGCGGCTTCCTCGGGCTCGACAACATCGGCGTCTTCAATCGCAGCGAAGATCTCCCCGACGGTGCGCGTCTCGATCAGAGCGACGGCACGAACTGGATGGCGATGTTCTGCCTCAACATGCTTGCTATCGCGCTCGAGCTGGCGCGTCAGGACGACGCGTACGAAGACGTCGCGACCAAATTCCTCGAGCACTTTTTCTACATCGCGCACGCGGTGAATTCTCGCTGTGGGCCGACGGGCGAGTCCGAGGATCTGTGGGACGAGGAGGACGAGTTCTACTACGATCTCCTCCGATTGGCCGACGGCACGACGCGGTTTCTTCGCGTCCGCTCCATGGTCGGACTCATTCCGCTCCTCGCGGTCGAGACCTTGGACGCGGAACTGTTGCATCAGCTGCCGGGTTTCCGAGGCCGACTCGACTGGTTCTTCAGCCATCGTGCCGAGTTCGTCGGTGATGCGGCGTCGGTGACACGCGTCGGCGAGGCCGACCGGCGTCTCTTCGCCGTCGTCAGCGAGCCGCGATTGCGCGCGATCCTCCGGCGCATGCTCGATGAAAGCGAGTTCCTCTCGCCACACGGCTTGCGTTCACTCTCGCGCTGGCACGCCGATCATCCATTCCGGTTGAACGTGAACGGGCGAGACTTCGGCGAAATCGGCTACGAGCCGGGCGAATCACGCAGTGGACTGTTCGGCGGAAACTCGAATTGGCGCGGCCCCGTGTGGTTTCCACTCAACTTCCTGATCATCGAAGCGTTGCAAAAGTTCGATTGGTACTATGGCTCGACGTTTCGAGTCGAACATCCGGTCGGCTCGGGACAAATGTTGACGCTGTGGGAGGTATCGGTTGAGTTGTCACGCCGCTTGATCGGCCTCTTCGTTCGACACGAAGGACGGCGCCCGATGTACGCCTCGGTGAACCGATTGCAAGACGACCCGCACTGGCGCGACTTGGTGCTCTTTCATGAGTATTTTCATGGCGACACAGGTGCCGGGCTCGGCGCATCGCATCAGACGGGATGGACGGCGCTGGTGGCGAAGCTGATTCAACAGAGCGGCGTGCCGGCGGTCACGTGAGCGCGGCCACTGATCCGGTTGTGACCGGCGTTTGCCTCAATTGCGGATCGCCGCTCACCGGCGAGTACTGCGCGGCGTGCGGACAGCGAAGACCAGGTCCGGATCCGACACTGCGTGAGTTTGTCCACGAAACGACGCACGAGCTCACGGATTGGGATGGGAAAGTACCAAGAACGCTCAAGGCGCTCGTGCTCCGTCCCGGGCTTCTTACGGTCGATTACCTGGCGGGCCGTCGCGCACGCTGGCTGACGCCATTTCGAGTCTATCTCATTTGCAGCGTCATCTTTTTCATCAGCGGGCCGACGGTGGAAATGGTGACGCACCGTTCGATGCGCGAGGCGGCGAAACTCACTATTACGAACTCTGATGGTTCGACGACGCTGACACCGGAAACGCGGCAAGAAATCGCGAACGGTCTACCCGGCCGCGTCTTTGGAGTCGAACGAATGGAACGAGCCGCGACGCATAGCGCGGAGCTCAACCAGGCGATTCAAGCGGCGTTCCCGAAAGCGATGTTCGTTTTGCTGCCGCTGTTCGCGCTCTTCACGAGCATCGCATGGCGTCGTCACCGACGTCGATATCCAGCGCACGTGTACCTGGCGTTGCATCTGCACGCGGCGTGGTTCCTCGCCTTCACGGTCGTCACCATCGTCGCCGCCCTGACCGAATCGTCGGCCATCCAATCGCTGGCCGCTCTCGGCGGCGGCGCATACGCCGTGTGGTATTTCGTGCGAGCCGCCCACACGGTCTTCGGCGAATCGTGGTCGCGAACCATCGTGAAGTCCACCGGCGTCGCGATTGCCTACGTACCGTGTTGGTTCATTGCCAGTTTCGCGATAATGGGCTACGCAATCGCGACGATGTAGTTTCTGTCTTCCGGCGTCTCCTTCCCTCGTCTCGGAGCAGTCCATGACCTCGATGTCTCAGCTTCGGTTGTTGTTGCTGGTCGCGTGTGCGGTGGCCGCCCCGTCATGGCCCGCGTCAACGGTACGCGCTCAGAAGCCAACGTTGCCGAGCGAGACACCTGCCAAGTTTACTCCGGCGAGGTCCTCGTTCGATTACGATCGTCGCGATGTAATGATCGCGATGCGCGACGGGGCGAAGCTTCACACCGTGATCCTCGTGCCAAAAGGCGCGCGCCGTGCGCCAATCCTGCTGACGCGAACGCCGTATGATGCCAGCGCGACGACGACCTACGCCCAGAGCGCGCACTTGGGACCAACGCTCAACGGGTACGACAACGCGCTCGACGTGATCATCCCCGGCGGCTACATCCGAGTCGTTCAGGATATCCGCGGCAAGTATGGATCGGAGGGCGATTACGTCATGAACCGGCCGCTGATCGGTCCCCTCAATCCGACGACGGTCGACGAATCGACTGACACGTACGATACGATCGATTGGCTGGTGAAGAACATTCCTGAGACGAACGGGAACGTCGGTGAGCTGGGCATTTCCTACGACGGGTTCGAGCCGCTCATGGGTCTGGTCAATCCGCATCCCGCGCTCAAAGTCTCGGCGCCGATGAATCCGATGGTCGACGGTTGGATGGGCGATGACTGGTTCCACAATGGTGCGTTCCGCGCGCAGAACATTCCCTACATCCTCGAGCAAGAGGCAACGCGCGACAACTCGGCGAAGTGGTGGACCGATCACTTCGACGACTACAACCTCTACATGAAGGCCGGATCCTCGGGCGAGCTCGGGAGATTGCACGGACTCGAGCAGGTCGGATTCTGGAAGAAGATTCTGGAACACCCCAACTACGACTCGTGGTGGTCACAACAGGCGATGGACAAGATCCTCGCAACCCAGCCACTGAAAGTGCCGGTCATGCTCGTGCACAGCCTCTGGGACCAGGAAGACATCTACGGAGCGATCGCCGTCTACAAGGCGATCAAGCCCAAGGATGTGAACAATGACAAAGTCTTTCTCGTCATGGGTCCATGGCATCACGGACAGGAAATCGAGAACGGAAGCACGCTCGGCGCACTCGACTTCGACGGCAATACGTCGCGCTATTTCCAGCAGAACATCCTCGGGCCGTTCCTCGCGCATTACCTCAAGGACGGAGCGCCCCCGGCGGACGTCGCATCAGTAAACGCTTATGAGACCGGAACCAACCGCTGGGAACGGTTGAGCTCCTGGCCGTCCGGCTGCGCGAGTGGCTGCACGATCACTTCGAGGCCGCTGTATTTGAACACGGGTTTTACCGCCGGTTTCACGGCGCCCGCCGCCGGCGGGGCCGCGTTCGACTCGTACATCTCCGATCCGGCCAAGCCAGTACC
>DASYSU010000254.1:0-11981 GCA_036002925.1 Gemmatimonadaceae bacterium
ACGATCCGGACTCGCCGCGTAGCTGAAGGCGTCGACACTGGTCCGGCCCCAACCCACCGCGCCGTCGAGAATTTCCGTGACGCGATTCCAGCCGGCGCGCTCGATGTCGGCCCGCCGAATGACGACGGTCTGCGCGGGCAACGGCGATTGGACTAGGGCGGAAGACAGGGCTACGATCGCGGCCACGACCGTGCTGCACGACGAAGAACGACGCCAGCTCACTGGAGGAAATCTCGCAACCATCCGGGCGTGGCGAGCGAATAACCGAGGCCGCCGGCGATCGACGCGATGTGCACCGGCACATGCAGGTGGACGTGCGAGTACTCTCCCGAGACGAACGCCGAAAAATTTGCCGGCAAGCGCAGGCTCGCGATCGCATTCACGCCGAACAAGAGCTCCATTTCTTTGCGCAAACCCGGCGCGATGGCGGTGTCCTGAAACGAGAAGCGCATCGCCCCGGCGTGTGCACCCGGCGCGATCGTCAACGGTCCGACGTTGACGGGCATTCTCCACCTGAGGGTCCCGACGGTGCCGTGGAAATCGGGATGGGGATTCGGGGCGAGGCCGGTGAACGTGGCCCGTTCGAGACTGAGGGCGAACTCGCCGACATCAAACGGAGCGGCTACCTCCGCGGCGTATCCGGTGCTCGGACGGTAGAATCGACGGAGCCGGTCGTCCGTCGCTTGCCAAGCGACCCCGGCGCGAATGGTCAATCGCGAGAATGGCGTCGCGTTGGCCGTCGTCTGACCTTGCGCGGCTTCGGTCGTCCAACCGGCGAGGTTCGTCAGGCTCGCGACCAAGCAGGTGGTCCAAAAGGCTCGGGCGTTCACAGGAGCGGCCGCCATGCACGAAATCGGCCAATGCCGAGCTCGCGATTCAGACGTGGGCGCAGGTCGCGACGAGGTTAGGCAACCCTTTGTTATTTGCCAACGGGTCCGACGCCTTTGACGTACATTGACCCGTAAACCCTCCCGACCCTTCACGGGTCAAACCGTCTGAGCGTTCAAAGGCGTTCGCGACACCGTGCCGTCTCACCGTCCCCTTAATCCACCCTGGGTCGCCCTGTGAGCATACGTCGACTTTTCTTCCTCGCTGTCGCCATTGGCGCGACGGCGCTGGCCCATCCCGCCGCTCTCCAGGCGCAAACCGATGTCGTTCGCGGCCGCATCATCGGCCCCGATAGCGTGCCGATCGAGCGGGCGACGGTGACCGTGACGTCGCTCTCCGGCAACGTTTCGCGGTCGACGCGCACCGATAAGAATGGCCGCTACACCGTCACGTTCCCGGGAGACGACGGCGATTACTTCGTCAACATCGCCGCGTTGGGATTCGGCACACGGCGCTTCGAAGTCAAGCGGACCGGCGATCAGGAGATTCTCGTCGCCGATGCCAAGCTGTCTCGCGTCGCGGCGCAACTCGACGCGGTGAACGTTCGCGCGGATCGGCAGAAGGTGAACCGCAACGACCTAGCGAACGACATCAGCGGCAGCGAACGCGGCATCAATTCGTCGGCGGTGTCGGCCGACCAACTCGGTGACCTCGCCGCGCTAGCGGCGTCGCTTCCTGGCGTGCAGCTCATTCCCGGCGCCGACGGCGCGCCGTCTGGGTTCTCGGTGCTCGGCCTGAGCCCCGACCAGAACGCGACAACGCTCAATGGCATGAACTTCGGCGGATCGAATCTGCCGCGCGACGCCAACGTGTCTACGTCGGTCATCACCACGCCGTACGACGTGTCGCGTGGAAATTTCAGCGGCGGTATGCTGAACATCCGTACGCAGCCGGGCTCGAACTACATCGTCCGCTCGACGAGCGCCAACCTCGATGCGCCGCAGCTCCAATGGACGGATCCGGCGGCGCGGTCGCTGGGCCAGCAATACAGAAACGTGTCGGTCGGAGGCCGGTTCTCGGGGCCAATCCAGTTCGACAAGTCATTCTTCTCGCTCTCGTACCAAGCCGGCCGGCGGGCCAGTGACCTTCAAAGTTTGCTCAACACCGACCCGCTCGGGCTTCAGGCCATCGGCATCGCGAAAGATTCGGTGTCGCGGTTGCTCTCGATCCTCGGCAACTCACACGTCCCGCTCACGGTCGGCGCCGTGCCGTCGAACCGGTTCAGCGACAACGCATCGGTATTCGGCACGTTCGACTTCATTCCGCCGACGTCGACGACCGGCCAGGCCTTCAACATCACCTACAACGGTGCGTGGAGTCGGCAGGACCCCGCGACGTCGATGACAACCGAGCTGCCGGCCCACAGCGGCGAGCGCGGCAACTGGTACGGCGGCGTTCAGGGACGACACTCCGGCTACTTCGGTTTTGGCGTTCTCAGCGAGACGTCGATCGGAGTGAATCGATCGCGGTTCTATAGCGACCCGTTTCTCACCCTGCCGAGCGGCACGGTGCGGGTGAACTCGACGTTCGCGGACGGCACGCCGAGCGTGCAGACGGTGTCATTCGGCGGAAATCCGGCGATGAACACGAGTCAGAGCACGACGACCGGGCAGCTCACCAACATGCTGTCGTGGTTCAGCGAGAACAACAAGCATCGTCTGAAGCTCACGACGGAGCTGCGCCGCGACTCGTACGAGCAAGACCTCACGACGAATCAGCTTGGCAGCTTCAGCTTCAACTCGCTCGCCGACCTCGACGCCGGACGTCCGGCGGCATTCTCGCGTCAGCTTTCGTCACGTAAGCGGCACGAGGACGAGTACGTCGCCGGCGTATCGCTCGGCGATTCGTACAAGCCGACGACCGATCTTCAGATCCAGTACGGCCTGCGCGTCGACGGCAATCGCTTCACCGCCGAGCCGACGGAGAACTCCGACATCGAGAGCTTGTTCCGGCTTCGGAACGACAACGTTCCGAATCATCTCTATTTGAGTCCGCGCGTCGGGTTCTCATGGACGTACGGCACCGCGGCCCAGATCGGCGGGTTCGACGGCGCGGTTCGTGGACCGCGCGCCGTGGTACGCGGCGGCGTCGGCATCTTCCAGAGCACGCCCAACGCGACGCTCATCGGCGCGGCGATGGACAACACGGGGCTCGCCAACGCCGTGCAACAGTTGAACTGCGTCGGCATCGCGGCGCCCACTCCAACCTGGTCGGCGTACGAAACGAATCAGGGCGCCATTCCAACACAGTGCGTCGACGGCACCGCGGGAACGGTCTTCGCGAGCTCGGCGCCGAACGTCACGTTGTTCGACAAAGATTATGTGGCGCCGCGCTCGCTGCGATCGAACCTGCAGTGGAGCGGTACGTCGCTCAACAACCGCCTGTCGACGATGATCGACGCCACATACTCGTTGAATCTCAACCAGGCGAGCACGTTCGATCTCAACTTCAACCCAGCGCAGCAGTTCACGCTGACGGATGAAGGCGGACGTCCGATTTTCGCACGCTCGACAAGTATCGTGCCGACGACCGGAACGATTGCGTCCGGTGAAGCGCGCTTCGCTCCGGCGTACTACCACGTGAGCCAGCTTCGCTCCGATATGGAATCGGAGACCAAACAGCTGACGGTACAACTCCGACCGTTCGCGTTCAACTCGACGTACAGCTGGAGCTTGTCGTACGTCTACGCGAACGCGCGAGAGAAATATCGCGGCTTCAGCAGCACGAGCGGGAATCCGCTCGATGTGTTCTGGGGTCGGTCGAGCTTCGACTCGCGCCATCAGTTCGTCTACACGCTGACCTACAACGCATTCGACTTCATCCGGCTGGGGTGGTACGGCTCGTTCCGCTCGGGGCTGCCCTACACGCCGGTTGTCGCCGGCGACATCAATGGCGACGGCTATGCGAACGATCGGGCATTCGTCTTCGACCCGGCGCAGACGGGCGACAGCACGCTCGCCGCGGGGATGCGCTCGCTGCTGGCGAACGGCTCGAGCTCGGCGCGCGAGTGTCTGACCAATCAGCTACGTCAGATCGCCGCGCGCAACAGCTGTCAGGGCCCCTGGACGACGACGGCGAACCTCACGTTCTCGTTCAATCCGGTGAAGGTCCGCATGCCGCAGCGCGCCAACATCTCATTCCAACTCTCTAATCCACTCGGCGCCGCTGACGTGTTGTTGCACGGCGAGAACAACCTGCACGGCTGGGGACAGACGTTCATTCCGACGAACCAGCTGCTGTTCGTCCGCGGCTTCGATGCGACGACGAACCGGTACAAGTACGAAGTGAATCAGCGATTTGGCGCGACGGCCCTCGCGCAGAACGCCACGCGCCTACCCGTCACGCTCACGGCGATGTTGCGCGTGGACGTTGGCCCGACACGCGAGCGCCAGGGCTTGACGCAGATGCTCGACCGCGGTCGCGCGACGGGCGGGCAGAAAGTCCCGGAGATGATGTACAAGGCGATGTACGGCAGCGGCGGCGTCATCAACCCGATGGCGCAGATCCTCCGACAGGCTGACACATTGGGACTCACCGCCGAACAAGCGGACTCGCTCGCCGTGTTGAATCGCGGCTACACCATCAAGCTCGACTCGATCTGGTCGCCGGTCAGCAAGTATCTCGCATTGCTGCCGGACAAGTACGACCAAGACGAGGCGTACGACCGGTACCGCACCGCGCGAGAGGCGTCGGTCGACGCGCTGATCAAGCTCGCGCCGACGATCAAGCACCTGCTCACCGCCGATCAGATGCGGCGAATCCCGACGTTCGTGACGCCCTATCTCGACACGCGCTACCTCGCGTCGGTCCGGTCCGGCACCGCCGGCACTGGCCTCGGCATGATCATGATGCCTGGCGGTATGGCCGTGCCGGCCGGCATCGGCGGCGGCGGGGGACAAGTGATCGAGATCCGAAGAGGCAGTCCGTGATCAACACCTGTGAATCCACCTCACCCCTGACTCACATACACGTCATGATGAAACTCACATCGATCGCGCTGGCGCTCGTCTCGACCGGATTGGCCGCGCAACAGGCGCCGCCGATTCGCCTCATCAATGCGCCGGACGCCGCCTCGAAGCAGGTACTCGGCAACGTTGCCGCCGTTCGGCCGCTGCCGGATGGCAGGCTTCTCGTCAACGACATCCAGAATCGTCAACTGCTGATGCTCGATCGTTCGCTCGCCAACATCAGCGTCGTCGCCGATTCGACGAGCGGCGGCGCGAACTCGTACGGCATTCGCCCGGGCGGCCTTATCGCCTATCTCGGTGATTCGACGCTGTTCGTCGACCCAGCCGGCTTGTCGATGTTCGTGATCGATCCCGCGGGCAAGATCGCGCGCGTTGCGTCCGTCCCGCGGTCGCAGGACGCGCCGGCATTCTCGAACGCGCAAGGAACGCCGTCGCTCGACGCGAAGGGGCGGATCGTCTATCGCGGCGGATTTGGCCGCTTTGGAGGGCCGGCCGGCGGAGGCCGAGGAGTGTTTACGCCCCCCGAAATCCCCGACAGTGCCGCGTTGGTCCGCGTTGATCTCGCCACGCGCAAGCTGGACACGGCGGCGTTCTTCAAGATTCCGAAAATCAAGATGAACGTCACGCAAACCGAGCGCGGAATGATGATGACGAACGAGATCAATCCGCTTCCCATCGTCGACGAGTGGACGGTGCTCGCCGACGGTTCGATCGCGATCGTCCGAGGTCAGGATTATCACATCGACTTCGTCAATCCCGACGGATCGCTGACGGTGTCACCCAAGGTTCCGTTCGATTGGCAGCGCCTGAGCGATGAGGACAAGACGGCGATCATCGATTCGACGAAAACGAGAATGGAGAAGGCGCGCGCAGCGGCCGCTGCGATGCCCGCGGACAAGGCAGCCGCTGCCGCCGGCGCGAGAGGAGCGGCCGAAGGCATGATCGTGATGAGCTTCAACACGGGTGACGGACCGCGAGGCGGCGGCCCCGGCGGGCCGCCCTCCGCCGCTCCGCTCGCGTTCGTCAGCATCAACGAGATGCCCGACTACCGGCCGGCGTTCACGACAGGCGCCGCCAGAGCCGACGCCGAAGGCAATCTCTGGGTCCGAACGACCGCCGTGCGCACCGGCTCCGTTGGCGGCGGGCCGATCTATGACGTAATCAATCGCAAGGGCGAAGTCATCGATCGCGTGCAGGTGCCGGCCGGGCGACAGATCGTGGGGTTCGGCAAAGGCGGCATCGTGTACATGCAAGCGCGCGACGACAAAGCGGCGTGGATCGAACGCACGCATCGCTAGTTGCTGGTTGCTAGTTGCTGGTTGCTAGTTGCTGGTGGCTGGTTGATCGCGGTTTGCAGTTGCCAGTAACCAGCCACCAGCCACCAGCAACCAGTTTTCATTTCTTGACCAGAACCTCGTCGATCGCTGCGCCGTCGAGCGGTTCACTCGGCGTGATGCCGAGGAGCTTCGCGAGCGTCGGGGCGATGTCGACCGACCGCACGGTTCTGTCGTATCGCGCCGGAGCGATGCCGGGGCCCATGAACGCGATCGGAATCGAGAGCGCGTCGGCGGTCGGAGTTCCGTGTTCGGCGGCAACTGTGCGACCTGACCAGATAAATCCGTCGTCGGCGACGAGCACCGCGAGCCAACCCAATTGGGGTGGAAGCGTTCGCCGCCAGCGGACCGCGCCACTGTCCTGCGACGTCGGCAAGGTACGGGCTGTAAACCCGATTCGAACGCCGGGGCCCTTCATCGATTCGGCGACGAGCGCGTTGGCCACGCTATCGACATTGACCCGCCGTGCCTTCATCGCACCGACGTTGGCGTAAAAGAGTCCGCTCTCGAACTCGATACCGAACGCCATTCCGTTACGGGCCTCCAACGATTGTTCGACTTGGTGCGCCACATCGCCCATCCACAGGCGTCCACCATGCCCCGTTTTCGCGGCTAAGATCTCAGGAAACGGCGACATCCCGTGATCGCTGGTCAGCACGAAGATCATCCGTTCGGCTGGAACCTCGCGTTGCAGTGAATCGAGGAACGCGCCAAGCCAGCGATCGAGGCGAAGGATGTGATCATGAAGCTCGCGCGAATCGGGGCCGAACGCGTGACCGACGGCGTCCGTCGTCGACAGAGAGATCGACAACAGGTCGGGCATGGTGTTGGACCCGGTCGATTGCAGCGCGCGCTTACCGAGTTGCGTCGCATGTATGCCGTCGAGGGCGAACGCGAGCGTCAAAGAATCCATCCACGGGTACGCGAGGATACCTGAGCGAAGCGCGTCGCCCGATGGCAGCACGTGCGGAAACAAGTAGTTGCCGCCGGCGCCTTCCGCGGGGACCGAATCGGGTTCGGGGTATTTGTCGGCAGGGAGAAGGAGATTCCACTCCTTACCAGCGAGTTGGTCGTACGGAATGCTCGCGTTGAACTTTCGCACCCATTCGGGCAGCGCGTCCGCGTAATATTTGCTCGTCGTGAACCCGCCGATCCCGAACCAATACACGTTGCCCTTGCTGCGACCGACGGGCAGGATCGCGCCACGATCTTTCCGTGAAACCGAAAGGACTTGCGTTTTCGAGTCGCGCGAACGCATCCAGTCGAATAGCTCCGTCCCGACAAATCGCTGCGGCGATGCGGGAGAACCCTTCACCCCGCCAATGAGCGGCGAATCAGGATCGTACACGCCGAGGTTATTATCGACGATCGTGGTGTGCGCCGGCTCTCGACCGGACAACATGGTCGAATGTCCCGGCGCAGTCTCGGTGATCGCGTGATCCTGCAACGCGTGAGTGAACAGCGCCGACTGCGTGCGGAAGCGCGCGAGGCCGCCGGTGAGCTGTGCGCCGAACCGGTCCAGGTAGTCGCCACGGAACTGATCGATGGCGATCAACACGACGAGCGCTGGATGCTCGGCGGGAGTGGGCGCTTGTGCCCACAATGCAGACGGAGCGACGGCGCCAATCGCGCCGATGAGACGGAGGAGTTTCATTGAGGCCGGGCGTATGGGTTCATGTCGTTGGATAACCTACACCAGAAACGGTCCGGTGCACCCATTGCGATGGCCACCTGGAATCATGCCGATCAACTTGAGTACACCGGCGCTGCTGCTCGTGTTCGCCGGAGCCTGTGGGAAGCCCGACGCCTCGCCCGCAACGGGCCAGCGGCCGGAGGTGCGGGACTCGACGCCTAGCCGCCCGCAACCCACGCGGGGCGAGGCGGGCGCCCGCGAGCTCAAGCGGGCCTCCGATTCCGCCGCCAAAGGCCGAGGAGTCAAGCCACCGCCTGATTCTGCAATCCTGATTCAACTCGCGACGCAACCCAAGCTGCGGACCAAGGCGGACAGCATTTCACTCGTCTCGTCGATCCGGACCGGCCTCAGGAATCCTGGCTGGCCGGTAAAGACGCCGTCCTTGCTTCCGGGATCGATGTTGCCCGCGAAGCGAATCGTCGCCTTCTACGGGAATCCGCTATCGAAGAAGATGGGGATCCTCGGCGAGCTGCCCCCGGACCAGATGCTCGGCAAATTCGACTCGGTCGTCGCGCAGTGGCGTTCCGCTGATCCTTCGATCCCCGTACAGCCGGCGCTTCATCTCATCGTGTCGGTCGCGCAGAGACTTCCCGGAAAAGACGGCATGTATCGTCAACGATCAGACCCGGGATTGATCGAGAAAGTCTACGGCTGGGCGCGATCGAAGGGCGCGATCACGATCCTCGACATCCAGGCCGGCAAGAGTACGATCGACTCCGAGCTTCCGCGGCTCATTCCTTTTCTCTCGCGGCCGGATGTGCACCTCGGGTTGGATCCCGAATTTTACATGCACTACAACCGCGAAGGTCGGGTTCCGTCAACGAAGATTGGCGCGATGGACGCGCGCGACGTCAACTACGCGATCGATCAGCTCGCGGCACTGGTGACCAAGTACCATCTGCCCCCCAAGGTGCTCATCGTCCACCGCTTCACGACGAACATGCTCCAGCACGCGAGCGAGATCAAACTCGATCCGCGCGTACAGGTGGTGATCAACATGGACGGGTGGGGTCAGCCATGGTACAAGTTCGACACCTACGCGAGGTGCGAAGCCGCCGAACCGGTCGAATACACGGGGTTCAAACTCTTCTTTCACAACGACACGCGCAAAGGCGATCCGATCCTTTCCCCGCGCGAAGTCCTGGCCCTGCGCCCAAGGCCCATGTACATCCAGTATCAGTGACGGTGAGACGGTGGAATGGTGGAACGGAACCGTGGCCGGGCGCGGTTCAAATCAATCTTTGTTGTTCCGCCGTTATTCGCGGCAATTGGTGGTTCATTCGTCGAATTCGTGTTCCAAATAGTTCCAACGAGATTCGGGCGAGGACAGTTGGACCAATTTGAGACGCGAATTGGACGAATGGACCTCACATTGCCGCGAATTGGACGACAGAGGGACCTTTGATTTGAGCGGCGATAGTGCGAGTCGCTCGTTCCACCGTTCCACCGTTCCTCCGTCACTCGAGCCCGGTCGTGGGAACTGGCACGCTAACTGACGAGTTGACTCGTCATGATAGCTCGTGGGCGGAACCTCGTTCTCGGCGCGTCGATCGCGATCGTGGCGATCATCGCAATGACGTGGCAGCGACCAACGGCTGCATCGGCCGGTACACCGAAGCCCGATTCGCTCGAGCCGCCAGCCGGCGTGGCGTCGACCGTGCCGACCAACGTCACGATGCTCAATGTGGATTTTCACACCGGCGACGGCGTGGTACTTCGCATTCGCCGATTGGCCGGCGAGATGCACGCCGTGAAGAACGGAATCGTCGACTTCGACGATATCATGAGCTACATGCTCGACGTGAGCAGCGCCGAGGTCGGCCTCACGGGCGCCGACTTGACGAACCTCATGAACAACCATGTGTTCGCATATCGTGGCTCGCCCTTGTCACACCTTCGAGTCGAGATTGCGAACAACTCGCTGCGGCAGACCGGCACGCTGCACAAGGGAGTCGACATTCCGTTCGACATGACGGCGAACGTCACCCTCACTCCGGAGGGTCTCATTGCGTTGCACGCCACACACGTAAAGATCCTCGGCGTCAACGGGCTCGCCTTGATGAGGGCACTCGGCCTGAGCCTCGAGAAAATGATGGATCTCTCAAAGGCCCACGGCGTGACAGTCAAGGGAAACGATCTCTTTCTCGACCCGCTTGCGATACTCCCGCCGCCGCAGGTGCGCGGCCGGGTCTCAGCCGTTCGACTCGAAGGTGATCAGCTCGTTCAGACGATCGGTTCACTCGCCGACTCGCTCGCGCCGCATCAATCGATCGATCCCACGGTTTCGAACTACATGTTGTATCGCGGTGGCACGCTGCACTTCGGCAAACTCTTCATGACGAACGCCGAAATGCTGGTCGTCGATACCGACCAACACGACGCGTTCGATTTCGACAACCCGCGCTATCAGCGGCAACTTGTCGCGGGACACTCGAAGACGTTGCCGAGTTTGGGGCTCGAGGTCTGGATGCCCGACGCCAAGAAACTCGGACGCGCCGACTCCGTTCGAGCTAGCTCACGCCACTGAGCGGTCGCTCGTCAGCGGCGGAACTCGTGGTAGATGTTGATGAGCGCGCCGAGCGCGAGCGACGTCGTGCCGTTCGTCAGCGTGAGGTTGGTGCGGCTCGTCGATTGACTTGGCCGCCACGTCGCCTGCGCGTACGCGCCCGCAAACGCACCGACGATTCGCGGAATCGCGAGTGATTCCCTCCCTCGCGGCAGCTGGTCGAACACCGCTCCGCGCAACGCGTGCCCGAGTCGCGCGTCGAACGCGCGGCATCGGCATCGCGAGTAATCGAGCGGGCGATTCATCGCGGCGGCCAATCCCTCCGTCGTAATCTCTTGGACCCAGAATTCGCCGACGTCAGACGCCAATCGGCGCCCGTAGCCGGGCCAACCTGTGCCCCACTCCGGAGGACTGAGACGCCACTGGTCGATCGCGGCGTAGCCGAATCCTTCGAGCGTACCGTAACCCAGATCGCGTTCGAGGCGTTCAATCCGGGTCGATGAATCAGATCCAACGCGGCCTTGCGCCGCGGCGGTTTGCGCTAAGCCGGCAACGGCCGCGAAAATGATGACATATCGAGCATGCATGCATGGCTCGAATGCTATTTTGGGACCACGTCCTTGCATCCGCGCGGGCGATTCGATTGGAACGCGCCGCACCAGCCGCCGAGCACTTCCTTCGCCGTCGCCTGACCGCGCAGGTAGCCGATCATCTCGTGCGCATCGGGCTCATCCGCCGGCGGATTCGCGGCGATGTCGCGGCCGACCGAAAGAGGAACGGCGAGTGGATCCTGCTCGTTTCGCACGTTCACCCACTCCTTCACACTCGGCGGCCTCGAGAGTGTGTCCGTCGAATCACCGCCGATCAGCACGTGTCGGACTGGCGAGCCGAGCATGGAGCCGATCGTCACCAAACGGTTGACGAGGACGCTGTCGGTGCGCGTCGATAAGTAATCGTACGCGACCAGAGAACCAAGGCTGTGCGCGACGAGAATGATCGGCCGGCCCTCGCCTCGCGCGCGATCGATTGCGTCGGCCAGGCGACGTTCCGATGCGCAGCGCTTGCGCACGTCGCTGAGGAACGATGCATCGGCCGCGAGTCCGCGCAATTGCGAGGTCGTCTCGGTATCGGCGATCATGTTGGTCAGCGCGTCCAGAAGATTTCCGGCCATCGACACGAGCGATTTGAGATCGGGGTCTTCAGCCGCGTCGCGCTTGGCGCGCGGATCACCGCGCTCGTAATCACAACCGGTCGTCGCTCGTGGGTTGAGCACGTCAGCGTACCACACGACGCGAACGTCGCGCTCGGTGACGAGTGAGTCTCCGCCGGCTGCGATGAAACCGGAGCGGAGCGCGCCAAACCAGAGCTTGCGCATCGCCGACGTGTCGCGGTCGGTCATGCCGCGACCGTGGACGAGCAGGATCACCGGTCGCCCGCGGTCGTTGGGCGGAGCGGCGGCGGTAATCGACAAGAGGCCGGCGAGCGTGAGGGCGCGAAGCATGCCGAGTAATACACGGTTGCTGGTTGCTGGTTGCTGGTTGCTGGTTGCTGGTTGCTGGTTGCTGGTTGCTGGTTGCTGGTTGCTGGTTGCT
>DASYSU010000255.1:0-4748 GCA_036002925.1 Gemmatimonadaceae bacterium
CAGGGCCGGAGCGGACAATTCCTCGGCTGCAGTACGTTCCCGAAGTGTCGCGGGACGCGCTCGATGCCGACGGGCGTGTTCTGTCCCAAGGACGGCGGCGAGCTCGTGGAGCGTCGCTCCAAGAAACGCGGAACGGCCTTCTACGCCTGCTCGAACGACACATGCGATTTCGTGGCGTGGAACAAGCCAGTGGCTGAAACGTGTCCGGAGTGTGGTTACGTCGGTGCCGAGATGAAGTTCACGAAGGCCCGTGGTGATTTCCGAAAGTGCCTCAAGTGCGGCAACGAGTGGGACGCGCCGAAGCAGCCCGACGAGACAGAAGCCGAGGCGCTGGCGGGCTAGTGCAGTTTTCAGTACTCAGTGCTCAGTCCTGAGGCTTCCAGCCCAGTTTTCAGCTGAAGTGTTCAGTTATCAGTCATCAGTTCGAGTCTTCAGTTACTGACCACTCCAACTGAATCACTGACAACTCGAACTGAACACTGGGTCGGAAGGCTCACGACTGAGAACTGACGACTGAAAACTGCTGCGTCACCAAAGCTTCTTGAGTCCGTCGCCATGCGTGAACAGCACACTGTGCTTGTCCGTTCCCGCCACGGCCTGGACGATGTTCACCTGATCGTCGAACAGCTCGCACAGGATCGAGTCGCGTGCGCGGAGCTCGTGAGCTGACTCGGTGGTCGCTCCTTCGAGGCAAATCCAGAGCAGCTCGGCGCTGCGCCGTACTCCGCACGAATGAAGCGCAATCGGGCGATTCGATCGATCGGCGATCGACAGAGCGCTCGCCAAATAGCTGGCGGCGGCGTCATCCCACGCACGCCCGGTCAGAGGCGCCGCGCTGCGAACGTGACGCGCCAATGCCGTCCCGAAATCGTCAGCGAACACTCGCACCACGGCGCGCACGGTGTGCGTGGTCGCGTCGACGGTGACTTCGGTAAGCGTCGTGTGCAGCGGATGCGCCGCGAGCATCGTCGGCGCACCAAGTACGATCGCGGCCACAAGCGTGGCGATTCCAGCTCTCTTGACGCTCACCATGGATTGCGCTGAACGGCCCAACGCGAAGCCACAGCGACGACCACGAGCGACACCGCTACGACTCGCACGCGCAGCGCAGGCCAATTCACGCTCGGCCTTGGGAGAACCGAAATGATTCGGTCGAGCCCAGCGAGCAAGACGGCCGCTGCGAGGAGAACAGTGATCTGGCCAAGCTCGATCCCGACATTGAAGCCGAACAACGGCACTGCAATGTGGTCGACGAAAAGCGCCCTGAGGTAATTTGCGAAGCCCGCACCGTGCACCAGGCCGAAGACGCCCGCGAAAACTGGCCGGTACCGACCGCCCCACGGAGCGCGCGTCCGATCGCTGACGACGAGGTTCTCGATGCCTGTGGCGACGATCGTGATCGGAATCAGGAACTCGATCAGCGCCGGTGGAAGCGTGAGGGCGCCGGTTACGGCCAGGGCGAGCGTGATCGAATGGCCGACCGTGAATGCCGTGATGACCCACAGCGCGTCGCGTGCATCGCGCAGCCGGTAGATCGCCGCCAGTGCGAGCAGAAACAGGATGTGATCCATGGCCTCGACGTCCACGATGTGACGGAAGCCGAGCTGGGTGAAGGTCGCGAGCGTGTTCATCGTGTCCTATGTACGACGGATCGGCTCGATCGGATTGCTAGGGGTAATGAAGCCCACCGTTCACGGTCACGGGCGTGGTCTGTGGAACGCCGGTACCGTCTCCGAGCTCGCCGTGCGCGTTCTCGCCCCAACATTGGAGCTGCCCGCCCGAGGTGAGGGCGCACACGTGCTCTTGTCCCACGTCGATGGCAACGACGCCGGAGATCGCAGCTGCCTTCAACGGGAGGTACGAGCAGACAAAAGTCGTCGCAGTACCGATCGCCGGAATGCACGCGTCGTGCGACGCCGCGTTGCCGAGTTGGCCGCGCGAGTTCCAACCCCAGCAATAGACGTCGCCCGTCGTCGTGACGCCGCAGGTATTGGCGAAGATCGAGTTGGCGCGGCCGGCGCGCAGAATCGTGAACGTCAACCCGGGGGCCGAGGGCGTTGGCGTGAGGCGACGGTTGGCGGTGCCGTCGCCCAACTGTCCGGTGTAGTTCGCGCCCCAGCAGACGGCCGATCCGGTCGTTGTGATTCCGCATTCGTGAATCGAGCCCGCGGTGATCGATCGGAACGTGTTCGTTCCGCTGATCTGCTTCGGTGCCGACGACGAGATAGTGTCGCCGAGCCCGAGCTCGCCATACGTGTTGTCGCCCCAGCAGTACGTGATACCGGCCGCGGTGAGACCGCAGGTGTGCCAAAAACCCGTAGTGATCGACGTGAAGCGTTGGCCGCCGGTGACCTTGGTCGCGGTCGCATGCGCGAGGGTATCACCCACCCCGAGCTGCCCGCGCCCGTTCTCTCCCCAACAGTACGCCGCGCCATCGGCGTCGAGACCGCAGGCGAACTTTCGTCCGGCCGCGATCGAGAAAAGCGCGCGTGACGCGTGCACGGCGACCGCGGCGAACTGGTAGCTCAGCGCGACTCCGGGCTGCAAGGGATCGTCGCCCCAGCACCACGCCCCGCCTCCGGTATCGAGCGCGCAGACGGTCTGATTGCCGGCGGCGATCGCGGTGAACGAGTGGCCACCCACCGAGAGTTTCGGAACTAGCTTTGGAATAAACGAGGAGTCGCCGAGCTGGCCGAAGAGGTCGTCGCCCCAGCAGTACGACTTGGCGTCGCTCGTGAGAACGCAACTGAAGCGAGCACCGAGGGCAAGCGCCGTCGACGCTGTGGGGCGGGTATCCGGCTTGGGCCCAGTCGAATCGGACGAGCAGCCGCAAACGGCGGCAAGACCCAAGATGCTGCGCCAGCGCGTGTATGCCACAGCGTGTTCCGGTGAATATGTACATATTGAACATGCGGCGCCCTGCGTCTCGTCGCAAACCAGCAACCAGCAACTAGTACCAGCAACTAGTACCAGCAACCAGTAACCAAATGCCGTCCCTCCGTTTCCGTCGTTTCGCTGTCGGCACGCTGCTGCTCGCAGCGTCGGTGCCCGTCGCGTCGGCGACCGCGCAGGCCGCGCTGGCCGCGCGTCTCACAGACAAGGAGATCTGGCAGCTCAACAACGATTTCTCCGAGCCGAACGGCTACTTCCGCTCCGACAACTTTCTCTCGAACGAGACGGGATTCCAATTCGTCATTCCGGAGCTCGTGCGGCTCGTGAAGCCGGGCGGCGTGTACCTCGGCGTGGGTCCGGAGCAGAACTTCACGTACATCGTTGCGCTCCAGCCGAAGATGGCGTTCATCTTCGACATTCGCCGCGGCAACATGATCGCGCATCTCATGTACAAGGCGCTGTTCGAGACCTCGAGCGACCGCGCCGAGTTTCTCTCGAAGCTGTTTTCGCGCCCGCGACCGGCGGGGTTGGACAGCGCGTCGACTCCGGACCAGCTGTTCCAGGCATACATCGCCGCGACGCCCGACTCGGCGGCCTTTCGACGGAATCTCGCTGCGATCAAGGCGTATCTCACCAAGACGCGCGGCTTCGTCATGAACGACAGTGACAGCAAGCTGCTCGACTACACGTACGGCGCGTTCTACGGCGGCGGTCCGGAGATCAGCTACAACTATCCCAATGGCGGCGGTTTCGGCCGCGGCATGCCGAACTACGCCATGCTGCAATCGGCGACCGACGCGAACGGAAAGAACTGGGCGTACCTCGCCACCGAGGCGAATTTCCGCTGGCTCAAAGAATTCGAATCGAAGAACCTGCTCGTCCCGGTTGTCGGTGACTTCGCCGGACCGAAGGCGATTCGCTCGGTCGGTCAATATCTCAAGGACCACCACGCTGTTGCGTCCGTGTTCTATACGTCCAACGTCGAACAGTACCTATTCCAGCAGGACGACGATTGGGGCAAGTACTATCGCAACGTCGCGACGTTGCCGCTCGATTCCACGAGCATGTTCATACGGTCGATCGGAGGTGGGCGCGGATTCTACAACAGCCCTCCGGGCTCGAGCTTCCCGCAGCTCGGCGGTCGTCTTCCGTCGAGAATTTCGTCGATGCAGGAGCTTCTCAAAGCCTTCGCCGACGGACGAATCCAGTCCTACGGCGACGTGATCAACATGTCGCGATGAGTATCTTCCGAGGGTGACCATCTCTTCAGCGTCTCCGGTTCATATCGTCGGCGGCGGACTCGCCGGTAGTGAAGCCGCGTGGCAACTCGCCGAGCGTGGCCACGATGTCGTGTTGCATGAGATGCGCGGCGTGCAGGGAACGCCGGCGCACAAAACGGATCGCTTGGCCGAGCTAGTGTGCTCCAACACGTTCAAGAGCACCGAGACGTCGAACGCCCACGGCCTCCTCAAGGCCGAGATGCGTCTGCTCGGATCGATCATCCTGGTCGCCGCGGATGAAGCGCGGGTGCCTGGCGGGAGTGCGCTCACCGTCGACCGCGACGTTTTTTCGGCGGCGGTGCAGGAGCGCGTGACTTCTCATCCGCGCATCACGGTCGTGCGCGAGGAAGTCTCGTCGCTTCCGAGTCCGGGTGTAATTGCCACCGGCCCATTGACCTCCGACGCGCTCGCGGCGGCGATTCGTGATCGCCTTGGCATCGCGTCGCTTGCGTTCTACGATGCGATCGCGCCGATCGTCGCGCGCGAGTCGATCGACGATTCGATCGTGTTTCGCGCGTCTCGCTACGGCAAGGAGACGATGCCCGGTGCGAGCGAGATCGAAGGAGGCGAGTTCTC
>DASYSU010000256.1:0-70978 GCA_036002925.1 Gemmatimonadaceae bacterium
CGCATCGAGATGCATCTGCACGCCGACAGCGCACAAACCGTCGACATTCCCGGGGTGGGCTCCATCTCGTTTGCCGACGGTGAGGGGATTCGAACGGAGTTGAGCTACAAGTACGACCGACCTGCGGTCGAGGCGTTGGCCGACGCGGCGGGCTTGTCGGTTTCGCACTGGTTCGTCGACTCGCAGGCGCGATTCGCTCTCTCGATTCTCGAGCCGGCGCCGTGAGCGACATCTCGCCCACGCGTTTCGCCGCTCTACGCGACGACATCGACACGACGTGTTTCGCGCCACAACACGGCGTGGTGAATCGCGTCGGTGCTGAAGTTGAATTCCTCGTGCTCGACGAGCTGACGCGATTGCCTCTACCGCTCGGTGGGCCGCGTGGCTTGGTCGAGCGGCTTCGGCGATACGCCACGCGCGCGGGTTGGACCGAATTCCGCGGATACGATGGAACCCCGCGGTTCGACGCGGCGGGATTGGCGACGATCAGCTTCGAGCCGGGCGGACAACTCGAGATCAGCACGATCCCCTGCGGCTCGGCGTCGGAGTTGATTCGCCTGCTGCATCGCGTCGTGAATCCGGTTCAAACCGCGCTCGCTCATGAGGGGGTCGTATTGTTCGCTGCCGGCATCGATCCACAGAACGATGTTGGGCGCATTCCGCTCCAGCTTCACGTCGATCGCTACGAGCGAATGACACGCTACTTCGAGGCGATTGGTCCGTTTGGCGCGCGCATGATGCGGCAAACGGCGGCCATTCAGATTTCGCTCGATCGCGGAGAGAGGCCCGCGGAGCGTTGGCGTTTATTGAATGATCTCGCGCCCTATCTCATCGCCGTGTTTGCGAATTCACCGCATTATCACGGCGCCGAGACGGGCCATCGAAGCTTCCGTGCCAAGTGCTGGCGCATGCTCGACTCCACGCGGACCGGCGTTGCCGTGTTCGACGATGATCCTGCCGGCGCGTACACGCGGTTCGCACTCGCCGCGAATGATATGCTCGCCGTCGATGATGGCGGAGTGCGTCGGCCATTCTCGACGTCGCTCACGGGCGCCGACGACGCCTCTCGGTGGGCAACGCATCTGACAACGCTGTTTCCGGAGGTCAGGCCGCGCGGGCATTTCGAGGTTCGTTCCTGTGACGCGATCGACCCAGTGCACTACGCCGCGCCGATCGTATTTCTCACCGGATTGACGTACGACCGCCGGTCAGCCGCCGAAGCCGCATTGCTGGCTGCCGAGAGCCGCGCGCTCCTTCGCGTCGCGGGAGAGCGCGGCTTGGGCGATGTGGTCATTGCGCGGACGGCGCGCGACCTCTTCGCGTTGGCGATCGCGGGTGCGCGTCGCTTGGGCCCGAAATTCATCGATGAACGCGATGTAGATGTTGCCGCCCAGTTTTACACCGACTACACGGCACGCGAACGCTCACCGGCCGACGATCGAACGCTGCCGCTCGCGGCGTCAGCGATCAAGGCCGTGGCTCGCTCGTCGGATTGAGCGCGATCCCCCCGGCGTACTTGGCGCGAATACGAACCGTTCGGTCCAGATCGTCGCGCGTCTGAAGAATCTTCTGACGCAAATCGAGAGGTAATGTTGGGCGCCGAGTGAGAAAGTCGTCGATCTCCTTCAGTGCTTCAGGCGACCGTTGACCGCCGATGAACCCGCCGAGCCACGATCCGAGAAAGAAGATTCGGCGATTGCGCTGAATCCACGGCAGGCTGTCGAGCGCGGGTTGGAGGTAGGGAAGCGTCAACGCGCTTTGGTCCGCGACATTGAACGACCGCATGCTGGCAGTCACCCAGTCCTCATTGAGCGTGGAGTCGCGGAAATAGCGCTCGAAGTAGACGTTCTTCACGCTCGCCGATGGACGTCCCGCAGCGGCGACGAACGCGCTGCGTTTGCCACTCGTCGTCGTGTCGCGCGAGACCTCGTTCGCGATTAGCGCATCGGCGTTCGGTGCGCCGCGCTCGACGAGGTGCGTGATGATGTTCCAACGCGTCGGTTGGCGTAGCGGGAGACCGGCGGTTGACGCGCTATCGAGCCACGCGGCAAGTCGCTGTGTGGCTGCCGGACTTCGAGCCAACGAGATGTATGCGTCGAGCTGATTCTTTCGGAGGCCGTAGGTGCGCTGCGCGTTCGATGCACCGGCCAGCAGCGTGTCTTCGACCGAGCCGATGACCGCCTGCTCTTGCGACGAAGAGAGGTAGCTCGACACGGCGCGCGTCATCCGTGTGACGATGCCGGCGGCGATCTGTTCATCGTGCTCGGCCGACAACTCGCGCAGCGACGTCGCGACGAACTCACTCGGCGCGAGGCGTGCGTCGCGAACGAGATCCCACATCGCGCCCCACAACATGGCTCTGAGCAGCGGATCGCGAACCTCACCAACGTGCGCTGCGACGTACTGCGTGCTCCGCGGATCGAGCATGACCAATCCGTAGGCGTTGTCGTTCGCGTTCGCGAAGACGAAATCAGGCGCCGGACGTCCGGCGGCCGTGGCGACGACTGTCGTCTCGGCGGTCACGTTCACTGGAAGCGACACGGGTGTACCGTGGGACCAAAGCACCACTTCGGTCTTCATCGGCCACACGCCGCTGCCGGAGAGCGACTGCGCCGGGTGCTGGATCAAGGCGAGTCGCTTGATCTTGCCGGCGGCGATGTCGAGGTGTTGCTCGATGATCGGCATGCCCGGCCGCAAGATGTATTGGCGTCCCCACTCGGTGAGCGATCGATGCGCCGCCTTGCCGATCGAGGCGAGCAAATCTTGCCAAGTCGCGTTTCCGTATTGGTGCGCGACGAGAAAATCGTGGAGGCCCGCGCGAAACGCCGAATCGCCGACGAGATAGTTGAGCTGCTTGAGGATTCCCGGCGCCTTGTTGTACACGATCGCGCCGTAGTTACTCTTTGCCTGATCGAGGTTGGCGAGTTGTTGCCAGACCGGCGTCGTTCCCGCGGTCTGGTCGACGTCGTACGCCGCCGGCTTGTTGCGGAGATAGAACGACATCCACGGATTCGGCAGCCCTTCGATGTCCTGCATCTTCGCCGCCATGTAGGTGGCGAAGCCCTCTTTGAGCCAAAGGTCGTCGAACCACTTCATCGTCACGTCGTCGCCGAACCAATGGTGCGCGACCTCATGATAGATCGTCGCGCGGCGACCAAGGCGCTGGTTGAGGGTCGGCGGCTCGCGATAGATGAACGATTCCTCATTGAACATCGTGACGCCGGGATGCTCCATGCCGCCGAATGGAAACGCCGGCGAGAGCATGAACTGAAATTGTTGGAACGGGTACTTCACGCCGAAGTACTTCTCGAGCGACGCCAGGGCAGATCCAACCTGCGCCTCGAGCGAATCGACTTCGACTTCTCGTGCGCGAGAGGCGCGCACCCAGAGCGGCGTTCGATCACCACTCGCCGTAAACTTCTTCCACGGTCCCGCTGCAAACGCGAAAAGGTAGGTCGGAAGCGGGTCGGTCTCCCGGAACTGGTAGACACGATCACTAGCGGTGTCGCTTACGCGCTCAGTGATGCCGTTGGCGAGTGCCTGCCACGCTTTGGGCACAACGAGCGTCAGCGTGAGCCGAGCCTTGAGGTTCGGCTGGTCGAAACAGGGGAAAAGCAGGTTGGCGTCGGACGGAACGAGCAGCGTGTAGAGGTAGTCATTGCCGTCCTTGTCGTCGTGCGACCGGATGATGCTCGAACCGGCCGGCGCGATCGGCGTCTTGAAGTCGGCGCTGACGACATTCTCGCCAACCTTGATCGCCGCGGCCGGAATGCGCAGATGCGCGCCATTGAACGTCGTCGCGACAGATGCCCCGTTGACGACGATCTTCGAGAGACTCGGCCCCCGAAAATCGACGACGACGTCTCCGGGAGCCTTGGCGAGAAAGTGAATCGTGACGGACCCGCGCGCGGTGTCCCGAGCGGTGACCGACAGTTTCATCGTGTAGCGGACGGCGCTGAGCGTCTTGGACCGAACATCGGCGAGCTCGCGCGAGATGCCCGGTGCCATGAGCGGATCGGCGGGCGGCGTTGCCGCCAAGCCCAACGCACCCGCGAGCGAGACGACCGCAAGACGTGGAATCGAGTTCATGGTTGGACGCTAGTTGCTTCGCGCTGCGTGGGGCAACCCCGTGGCTGTACATTGTCCGCATGCCACTCATCGTCGAGCTTCTGCACTCCGACGCACAGCCTCCTCGTCGCGCGACCGAAGGGTCGGCAGGCTATGACCTCTGTGCGTACCTTCGCGGCCGACGCGTCAAGTGCTCCGATGGCCAGCGGACCTGGGAAGCGTCAGTCACTAGCAGCGAATTGGAGAGGGCCAGTTCGGAATGCCGCTTCACGCTCGAGAGCGGCGTCGCGGCCCTCATCCCACTCGGCTTCAAGGCTCGAATCCCGGAGGGAATCGAAGCGCAGATCCGCCCGCGGAGCGGGACGTCATTCAAGAAAGGGCTCCAGATTCCGAACGCGCCCGGCACGATCGACTCCGACTATCCCGACGAATGGATGGTGATCGTCCGAAATCCGACTCCGACGCCGATTCATATCGCGCACGGCGAGCGAATCGCGCAAATGGTGCTCGCGCGTTACGAGGTGCTCGACGTCGAGACTGGATCGGTCGCCGTCACGACGACGCGCGTCGGCGGGTTTGGCAGCACGGGCAGATGACCGATGAAAACGGTAAGGGCCGCCGTGGATGACCACGGCGGCCCTTCATGTTCTCAGTCACCGGAACAGGCAGGCTTCCGGCGCTCTAAGCAGTCAAAAGCTTAGTGGCTTCCGGCGATCCTGCCGTTACGAGTTCCGTTAGACAATGGATCACCTCCTCGGTTTCGGGTTTAACATGACTCACGTCGCAACCAGCGCGACGGACATTCGTACCATAATTTTGGTGCAAAGGTTCCGCAACTCCCGCCGCCGACCGCGAACGACATTTCGACCGATCTGAAGAGTGTGACCGCGCCACGAAGCCGAGCAGAACTTCTGATGCCTATCGCCCGTAGGGTCGATCGATGACTACCGCCGCTCGTCCCCTCGCGCTCGCGCGCCGCACGTCGTATTTCGCCGTCAGCCGCTCGCACCGGTACAGCATTCTGTTCGCGCTGCCGCTCCTGCTCGGCTACGAAGCGCTCGCCGCGATGTTGGCCCGACCTGGCCACGCCGAGTTGCGAAATGGCGCCGACGCCATTCTTCGCGGCGCGTTCACGGCGGTCGCGGGCGCGCGTGGGCCGCTGATCTTCATGGCGGCGATCAGCCTCATCGGCGTCGGTCTCATCATCCGCGATCTTCGCGCGAGCCGCGATCGCATTCGACCAATCGTGTTTCTCGGCATGCTCGGCGAGGCGGCTCTGCTCGCGGCCGTGTTCGGGTTCGTCATTGGCATCACGACAGCGAAGCTCCTTGGCTCGCTCCACGCGCTCAGCATCGGTCCCCTCGAGCAAACGAGTTGGACGACACGGCTGATGTTGTCGCTTGGGGCCGGACTCTACGAGGAACTTTTCTTCCGCGTGTTGCTCGTGACCGGAATCGCCGCCGGAGCGCGCGTAGTGCTCGGCTTGAGCCGACGTGCATCAGGAATCATCGCCGCGGTCGTCGGCGCGTTCATCTTTTCCGCGTTCCACTATATCGGACCGTATGGCGACCAGCTGCAGCTACAGTCGTTCGTCTTCCGGATGCTGAGCGGATTGGCGTTCAGCGCCTTGTATCTCTTGCGCGGCTTCGGCATCACCGCGTGGACGCACTCGTTGTACGACGCCTTCCTGCTATTGGCGTAGCAGCTCGGCGAATACGTCGACGGCGCGCGGATCGCCGGTCTGCCCGAGCCAAAAGATCGCGGATCGACGGACCGACGCGTGCTTCGAGCTCCGAGAGAGCTCGATCAGCTCCGGCACGCTCTCGGCCTTTGGGCGCTGCGACAGCACGAAGACGGCTTGCGTTCGCATCTCGTCGTCCTCGGTATTGTCGCGCGTATCGGCGATGCCAAGATGATCATTCACGCCATTCGCAAGCCACGTGAGCGCCGATCGCCGAACCTCACGCGGCCGACTGTCATCGCGTGCGACGCGGAGCAGCAGCGGCCACGGCTGCGGCGCGTCGGCGATGACGAGCGGCAGAATCGCGTCTGACGCGACACGCCCGGTACCTCGCGTGGCGATCTCGCCCAGCCACGCCGCCGCGTCGCTCGCGCTGGCCATGATGGTTCGCGCGTCGGCCGACGTCGCTGGCACCGGTCCAACGTATGTGCGAAGACGCGTCACTTCGCGCCCGATGACTGTCGCGACGACGCGCGCTGGCCCATGCACACACGGCCGGTCGGACCAGCTCCCGTGCCCGTTGAACTGTACGTCGCCGCCGTAGTAGTTCGACCGGCCGAGCACGTTGCCGATCGTGCTCTGTCCGTCACCGCACACTCCCGGACGACTCGGGAAGACAACTTGAATCAACCCGTCGGAAGCGGCGACTCGCTCGCCGAGCGATTGCGCAGCGGGCGAGACGAACGGCGCGAACAATAAGACCAGCGATGGCAGCATGCGGCGCATGACAACCTCAACGCGTCAGAATATCCTGCAGAAACTTGATTGCTTTGGGCTCTCTCATTTGTCCGAGCCAGAACATCGCTTGCTTCCGGATTTCAGGATCAGAATCGTGCCGCGCAACATCGATCAATCCATCGACGGCCGCGTCTTCGTGCCGCTGTGACAGCACGAACGTGTAGTGCTGGCGCAGCGTGAGTGGTTTGAGGCTTTCGCGCAGGCGTACGAGATCCGCCGTCGGATAATCACTTTGGCCGAGCCAAAAGAGCGCTTGCTTGCGCCCTTCCATCGACGCGTCGTCGTCTCGAACCAATCGCAGAAGGCCGGGCGACTGATCGCCCGCATCGGCGAACGCCGCGGCGCTCACTGCGTCATCGGCGCTGTTCCCGCCGATCGTGTGGGCGAGACCGAGGAGATACTCGGCCGCATCGCTCGCGGAGACCTCGCCCAAATCCACGTCGCCTTGACCAACGCTCCACCGACCGCCGACTCGCGTCCGAATGCTCACGCTCTGCTTGTCCGCGCGACCGATCGCGACGCGCACGGGACTTCGAATACAAACGAACTCCCGGTCGCCCGTGGACCACGTCTTTCGCGATCCCTGAATCCACATACTGCCCCGATCATCGCCGCAAACGCCCGGCCGCGAGGCGAATGTCATCAGCACTCGTCCGTCGCGCACCGCGTCGACGCGGCTCGCCAGCGATTGGCCGGCGAGCTGACTCGCCGCGACCGCGCTCGCGGCCAACCACGTCACGCTTCTCATTTGTTGATCAGGTCGCGGATGAACTGGCGAATGCGCGGATCGTTCTTCTGGCCGAGCCAGAACAACGCCTGCTTGCGCATCTCGATGTCGCCGTCGCCCTTGGCGATGGCCATGAGCTTGTCGACCGCGGCCGGCTCGCGCCGCTGCGAGAGAACGAAGATGACTTGCTTCTGCATCTCCTCGTCGCCCTTCGTTTGATCGTAGATCGACGAGACTTGATCGAAATCGAACGTGCGCCGCTGCGACGCCCAGAAGAGCGCGTTCTTTCTTGTCTCGATGTCGAACGATTTGTCGCGCGCGATGTCGAGTAGCCAGCTCCCCGCCTCGGCTGACTGACTGTTCGAGACCGCCTGCACGATCTTCGATCGGATCTCGGCGTTCTTGGTCTTGCGGAACAGTGTCTTGAAGTAGTCGAGGTCGGCCACGCGTGCCTGACCGAGCCAGAACACCGCGTCGCCGCGCAACTCCTCCGACATGCTCTCATTCTCGGCCGCGCGCTTCAACACCTGTCGCGCACGCTCGTCCCTGTACTGCGATAGGGAGAAGATGGCCTTCTTCCGAATTTCCTCGTCGCGGCTTGACGACAAGATCGAGTCGAGCGCGGGAATCGCCTCGGCGGATCGGGTCTGCGACAGCCAGAAGATCGCGTCTTGCCGTACGTCGCTACTCGGATCGTTTCGCGCAACCTCGAGCAACGTCGAGACGATGTCGGCGCCTTGCTTCTGCGAGATCATCCAGACCGCTTGCTTCCGGAGGGCTTCGCGACACGGGTCGCGCTGTTTCAGTACGTCCTTGAGGATAGGAACTGCATCCTGTGAGTTCATGCTCAAGAGCCCCTGCAATGCGGCCGAGCGCATCTCGTCATCGGCGTTGTTGCAGGCGTGGGCTTGGCGCAGTCGACCCACCGCCACGGCAATGTCGCCCGCCGCGTCGGCATCGCCGAGTTTTGCCTGCGCAGTACGAATCTGCCCGCGAAGCTCGGTAACGTCGCTCGCCATGGTCCCATTCTTGGCGTAGTTGCTGTTGTAGCGGTCGAGTGCCGCGAGCGCGTCGTCGAGTTCCGGCTTGCTACGATTGGTATTACCGAGTTGGTACAGCGCCCACGCGCGCCAGTAGAGCGCGTCGCCGGCACGGGCCGACGAGGGATATTTGTCGACGAGCTGCTTGAACAACGAGCTCGCCCGTCGATAGTCGCGATCGTTGAGTGCGGCGCGTCCGGCGCGGTACAGCGAGTCGGCCGCATCTTCGACCGCGACGCTGCCGGACGCGGCGCGCGCACGTTGGGCGTCGACCACGCCGGTCGTCAGCGCCAATGCACACAGGACGTACAGGACCTTCTTCATTGTCGGATCCTCAGGTGCCCGCCGCGGAGTTCCGCGCGGAAGCAGTGCCGCGCAGCTTCGTGATGATGCCGCGCGTGGTGATCGATTGCTCGATGAGATCGAGGTCTTCGGAATTGTTGGTGCCGTGAGTGACGTACTGAACGATTTGCGCGATGACCAGGTCGAGGTCCTCGAGCAATCGCTTCATTGTTGGGTCTTGGGTCGCGGCCGACGACTCGAGCATCCGCGTCGTGCTCAGCAACTCGCGCGACCACGTCGCGAGTTGCGCGTCCATCTCACCGCGGCGCGCCGCGGTACGAAACGCCGTGATCATTGCCTCGCTGCCCGCGAGGTGCTGCAGCACCACGAGGTGATAGGCGAGGTTTCTCTCGGCCGGCGCGCCGGTGGTGCGGTCTTGCGCATTGGCCAACTCGTGGGCGCGGCGATTGGTATTGGTCGTCTGCTCGCGGAGTTTGCCGATGAGTGAATCGCGATTGGCGACCGTCGTCGCGGGAGCTGCCGTCGCGGAATCCCGAGTCGGTTGCGCGACACGTGGAGTCACGGCCACCGGAGCCACCGATGTGGGCGTCGCCCGCTCGACTCGCCGACCGATCGTGATACCGGCGGCGAGAATGAGGGCGGCAGCGATGCCGACGCTCGACCACATCCAGATCGGTCGTGACGGGCGCGTGTCATGCCGGACCGGAACGACCGGAGCCGCGCGACGGCTGGCCTGGATCCGCGCCCACATCTCGTCGCGCGGGACTGGGCCGGGCTCGTTGTAGTCGCGAGTGCCCTGCGCGAGCAACTCGTCGATGCGATCGTCATTCATGCGATGTGATCTCCAGCAAAAGCGGCCAGCGCGACGCGCAGCTTTGCCCGCGCATCGAACAGCCGGGCCTTCGACGTTCCGATGGGAATGCCGAGCGATCCGGCGATCTCTTCATGCGTGTAGCCCTCGACGTCGTGCATCACGAACACCGGACGCAGCTTTTCCGATAGCGCGTCGATCGCCGCGTGCAACCGCGCCTTGAGGTCGCCCGTGAAGCGAAAAGCTTCAGCGGTGAGCGATGGTACGTCGTCAATCGTCTCCGTACGTCCTTGCATTCGTTTCACCTTTCTCATTCCGTTCAGCGCGACCGAGACGGCGATGGTATGGAGCCACGTCGCGAGCGACGAATCGCCGCGAAACTGCTCGAGCCGCTCGAACGCGCGGATAAAGGTTTCCTGGGTAAAGTCCGCCGCGAGGTCCCCGTCTCCCGCCATCCGATACATCAGCCGGTAGATTCGATCGACGTGCGCGTCATACAGCGCGCGTTCGGCGAGCACATCCTGGGCGAGGCACCGGGCCACCAGCTGGCGGTCGAGCAGCCGCGGGTGAGGTTGAGAGTTGGGCAGGGCGTCTGCGGCGTCGGTCACGACGAGAATACTGGACAAGTGCACCGTGGTTCAGAACCAACCCATAGACACGACGCGGTAGGGAAGGGTTGGGTTCTCATTGGTTGCTGGTTACTGGCTGCTCGTTACTGGTAACCGGAACCAGCAGCCAGCAGGCAGCACCCAGAAGCCGAATTTCTACAGCACGGACGCGAACTCCCGGATAACGTCGGCGACCGTCTCAACCGAGTGAATCCCGACCACGCTCTTACCGGCCTGCCAATACTCGTTGGCCCCGGCGGAGCTGAGCGATGCCTTCTTGAGGCGTCGGAGCGAGGTCAACGCATAGATGCTTCGCATCCAGTATTTCATCTTCCGATGGCGAAGCATGAACCTGGCGATCGGCCCGGCGCGGGTCCCGAGGTTCCGTATGTACTGGTTGTTGATGACCGAGACAGGTAGCCCGGTGAGCCGCTCGGTGAGGACGATGTCCTCCGGATCAGCATCGACGATAGCTTGTTTGTAGTCTGGATGAGCCCGGCATTCGGCGGTCGCAATGAACCGCGTGCCCATTTGGACGCCGGCGTAGCCGAGGTCCATCATGCGCCTAAACGTCGCAGGATCGCCGACGCCACCGGCGCATATCACGGGTAGGCCGAACCCGTTTACGTCGTCCAGAAGGGCTTCTGGAGACATTTTTCCGGCATGCCCACCGGCCACGTTGTTGACGGCAATAAGGCCTTGCACGCCGCCGTCCAGTGCCTTTTGCGCCCATTTCCGTTCAGTCACGTCGTGGTAAACGACGCCGTCCACTTGCCTCGCTTTGTCGACCACCCAACGTGGGTTGCCGAGCGAGGTGACGAAGAAACGGACGCCCTCTTCGAGTGAGATATCGACCCACTTTTCGAGCCGAGTGCGGTAGGCTTTGGACGACTGCTCGATCAGGGCGTTCACGCCAAAAGGGCGGGGTGTCAGTTTCCTGATGAGGCGAAGCCCTTCCCGATAATCGTGGCCGAACACGTAGGTCATCGACACGGGTTGGACCACACCGATCGCTCCGGCGTCGGACGCGGCAGCCACGAGCTCCGGGTTGGAGCACGGGTACATCGCGCCGCAGATGATCGGCAGATCGATTCCAACCTGGCGCGTAAAGGCCGTTTCTCGCGTCATCCGAAAGCGAAAGAGAGTATTGACAGCAAAATTCTGTCGCGAAAAGCTCTGTTGATAATCATGTGATGATGTAGTTCATAAGCTTCTCTCTACAGAGAAGTAAAAACATCACTTAGACCATACATCACAATTCGTACGATGCCGTGCACAGACACGAATTCGCGAGAATACCAGTTGAGTCGAGCCGCTTGCGAATGAATTCGAGCGTGCGTCGCCGAAGCTTATGCGCTCTCGGTGAGTGATGATACGGGTCGACCGTCCAATGTCCGATCGCCGGCGCAGGCAACATCCCGTGGTCAAGTCAGGCCCGTCCGGCCACCACGGCCGAAGCCACATCCGCTTCGGCCGAAGCGTTCAGATCGCGACGCGCCTGCCAGCAACCAGTCAAGGAATCTGCCAAACGCGTCGGACGGATCGGCATGCCCAAATGGCTTGCTCACGCTGACGGTACCGCGAACGGGCGCCGTCCAATTGTCTGCGGTGTCGCCCGCGATCGTCACCGCCACGACGGGCGCCAGACGCATGCGTTGCCGAATCGTCAACGGCTGGCCGGGATCAGTCCGCTGCCCTTCAATTACCTAGCGCGACACGAACGCCCAGCATTGTCTCGGGGTCGTCGCTGATGATGCCGTTGATTCCAGCCGACCAGAGGCCACGGGCAACTGAGGGATCGTTCACCGTCCAGACATGAGTCGGCACGCCGCGCTGGCGGACGAGCTTCGCCATTCGTCGTACCGGGATTGGAATGCCCTTGTACCATGGCGGGATGCAGAGCGCCGAGTAGGGCAGCGAAGTGGGGGCGCTCCCAACGAACGCGCGTGGAAGAAGTCCGAGCACGTCATCGAAACAGGCGCCGGTGAGGACGGGCACTCTGCGAAAGGGCGTCAGCGCTTCGAGCTCCATTGAGTCCAAGAGCACCCGGTCGCTCGCTCCATGTGACTCGATCGCCCGCCGCGCTGGCTCCGACGCCGCGGCGAGCTTGAGCTCGATCAACAGCGGGATCGACCGGTAGCGCTCGAGTAGCTCGTCGAACGTGAGGATCTGAAGACCGCGCCCGCGCCAAGGGAACGTTCGGCCGTCGGGTGTGAACCTGGCGCCCGCGTCCAGCGCCTTGAGCTCCGTCAGGGTCAGCTCAGCGACCGCGCCGGTGCCCTCAGTCGTCCGATCGACGGTCGGGTCATGGATGACGACGGCGACGCCGTCGCGCGAGACGCGCAGATCGAATTCGATGGCATCGACGCCCAGAGAGAGGGCGTAATCGAAGCTCGCCGCCGTGTTCTCGGGGAAGCGTGCCGCGGCCCCGCGATGGCCGATGACGATACGCGCGGCGGGGTCGCTGAGCACGTTCATGCCCAACGACCCCGCCGCATTGTTCGCATTGCCTTGACGATTAGTACTGGTACTGGACCCGCGTCATGATCAAACGACCGATCGCCGGAACGCCGACGAAAGTCGCGACTTTATTGTCGAGCAGGTTGGTGGCGTTGAGTGACCAGCGCGGTGAACCGGCGACCGGCAGAATCCACGAGAATCCGGCGTCGAGCAGGGCGTTGACCGGCACCGGCGGATATCGGACCGCTCCGACGGGAAGACCATACGAGTTGAACACGCCCGAGTTCACCGGGAACGCATCAGTGTACCGACCGCGCACCTCGGCCGACCAGGCACGGAGTTGATTCTCGTAGCGGATGGTCGTCGTCGCTCGATGCTTGGCGGTGTTGGCGGCGAGAGGATTCGTTGCCGTGGCACCGGGTGCGTCGGGGAACACGTTCTTGCTCAGATTGGAGTACGTGGCGGCGACCGACCAGCCGCGATCGAGCAAGACGTCGGCGGCCAGATCGAAACCGTTCACGTTGATCGAACCAGTGGCCTTTTGATATGAGTAGACGAGGTACGGCTGGTCGTCGAGCGAGTTCGTGAAAGCGGTCGCGCCGACGGGGATCCTTGCCATGAGCGGCGTCAGCGCCGCTGCTGCTGCCTGCGCGGTCGCAGCCGCCTGGGCCGGTGACTGCCCGGCCGCGATCAATCCCTGGGCAATGCCGTTGCCGAGGAACGCGGCGAGCTGCACTGGATTGAACAAAACGCCCGGATTGATGATCTGGGCTGTCGGGTCCGCGGGACGCTTCTGGAACCACGCGTCGGCCGAGAAGCTCAGACGATTCCCGAGAAACCCCTTGTATCCAGCTTCCCACGTATTCGCGAAATCTGCGCTGAGCGGCGCGTAGTCGGTCACGCCGGCGACCGGGGTCCCAGAGTTGAGGTCCACGAGTACGGACCCCACCTGCGCATCGGTCGGACGAAGCCCGCGAACGATCGGACCAATCTGGGACAACAATCCCAGCAACTGCTGACGCGCCGTTTCTCCTCCCGCTCCGAACGCGCTCACCGGAAGTCCCTGAACGATTGGAACGAGCTGCGATGCGAACCCAGCGTACGCACCGGCGGCCGACGCCGGCGCGAGCGTGCCGGGAATGTACGGAGAGCGCATGCACAGTCCGCCGCCCGCGCCGCCGGTGCAACTGCGCGCGAACGTCCAGCCTTCCTTTGGCGGATTGCCAAGGATCTGCACTGGCAAACCCGGAGCCGGCGTTGTTCCTGAGAACTGATCGAGGAAGAACGAGAACGACGTCGGCGAGCTGTACGCGCGGTTGAACGTCAGTCTGAAAGTGTTGTTTGAATCGGGCTTCAGAATGAGCGCCGCGCGAGGGGAGAATTGCGATCCTTGAATGCGTGAGTTCGCATCGACACGCGCGGCGGCGAGGAAGTCGAGCTTCGGCAGCAGTGAGGTGGTCGTTTGCAGGTAGCCGCCGTACTCGTTGATGTCATCACGCGACTCGTTGCGTCCGTCGATCGTGCCCTCCGTCTGAGGACGCGTCGCCAGATATTCGCCACCGACGACCAATCGTGTGCGGCCGATCTCGACACCTTGTTGTGCCTGCGTGGCCAGAATGCTCGAGCGATCGACGACCGGAATTCCGGTGCGCAAGTAATACGTACCGTTCGGATCCGTGCCGCTGCTGTTGCCCGAGTTCGACTTGTCGTAAAACACCTGCGCGAAGAACTGCTTGTGATGCAGCCGCTCTTGGAGATTGAGGTAGCTCCAGTTCTTCACCTGCGCCGCGCCGAACGTCGTCGTGATCTCGCGACCGCTGCCGATCAGCGAGTATCCGCCGGTGCTGATCAACTGCGTGTTCTCGGTCGGGTGATAGTCGAGCCGTGCCTCGCCCGCGTATTTGCGAAGATCGAAATCGTGCTCGACCGGCTTGCCGCGCCGCTCGGGCGGAATGCGCGTGTCGGTGCTCGAGTACACCGTGGGTTCGTTCGGATCGATGTACTTGAAGTCGGTCGCTGTCAGGTATTCGCCCGACACCTTATAGGCCAGCTTATCGTCCGCGAAAATGCCGGCGTTGCGCAGACTCGCGCGCACCATCGATCGTTCGCCGCCGTCCACGGTCATCGTCGTGCCGGCTGATTGGAACGGCGACTTCGTGATCACATGGAGCACGCCGTTGCCGGAGTTCGGTCCGTAGATCGCCGCCGCCGGACCCTGCAACACCTCGATGCGATCGATGTCTTCGTTCGTTCCCGTGGCGAGCAACGGAACGTTCACGCGCAACGATGGGACGCCCGCGTAGCGATAATCCTGCAGCATCAACATCTGCGTCGAGAAGGCGTTGTTGAATCCGCGCGAGACGATGTTCGCCTGCGCGATACCGCCGGTCGAAATCGAAAGTCCCGGAACCGACTTCAAATGATCTGTAATCGTCGCCGACGGCCGCTCGGCGATCTGTGTTGCGGTGACGACCGAGATTGGGTTTGGCGAGTCTTGAATGCGCTCGGGCTGCGCGCCGCCGGTCGCCGTTGTGACGACCTGCTCGAGTTGTCGCGCGATGGGCGACATCGCGAGGACGAGCGACGTGGTTTCTCCGGAGCGCACCATGACGCTGTCGACCGTCCTCGGCGCCAATCCAATTCGTGCGGTGACGGATACCGTATACAAGCCAACCGGAAGGTTCGTGACACGGTATGCGCCGTCGGCCACGGATTTGGTCGACCCAGATCCACCGCCGCCCGAGCGCACGGCCGTCACTGTTGCTCCGGTGAGTGGTTCTCCCGACACCTTTTCCGTCACGCGACCACTAATCCCGCCGGTTTGAGCCACTGCGGGCAGAGCGGCGATCGCAACAACGAACGCGGCGCTCGACGCGCGGCGGAACAGGCGTGGCTTCAGCTCGCTCAGACCACGTAAGACCAATTTCGTTGACATGCACGGCCTCCAAGGAGGGAACACACAGGCGGGCGTTACGCCGGCCGGAGGGGCAACACGATCTTACGGGGCGACGCGAGAATTACAAGTACGTATTCTGTCGTAGTCATTGCCAAAAATCGTGTCGGCTTACATTTGGGCCACGAGCATTAACCGCGTGCAATCGGAACACTCATGGTCCCATCTTTCAGCCGCGACGTCCTGATCACGGCTCCGTCTACAGCGCACTCGGCGCGGGTCCTCACGCCCGAGGCCCTCGACTTCGTTCGGCGACTCCATCGGCAGTTCAATCCCACGCGCGAACGCTTGTTGGCGCGTCGGGATGAACGCCGCGAGCGCATTCGGCGCGGTGAGCGTCTCGACTTCCTCGCGGAGACGATCGGCATTCGCCAAGCAGTCTGGCGGGTGAATCCCGCGCCGCGCGATCTCAACGACCGTCGCGTGGAGATCACAGGACCGACGGATCGCAAGATGATGATCAACGCGCTCAATTCTGGCGCGCGCGTGTTCATGGCCGATCTCGAGGACGCGTCGTCCCCGACGTGGGAGAACATGATCGAAGGCCAGCACAACTTGATGGATGCCGTGCGCCGTGTTCTCTCACTCGAGACCGACGAAGGCAAGCGGTACCGTCTCAATGCGGAGATCGCGACGCTCGTCGTCCGACCACGTGGCTGGCATCTCACCGAATCGCACCTTCGCGTCGACGATGCCCCGGTTTCTGCGAGCCTATTCGATTTCGGGCTTTACTTCTTTCATAACGCCCGTGAGTTGATCGAGCGTGGCAGCGCGCCGTATTTCTACCTTCCGAAATTGGAAAGTCATCTCGAGGCTCGACTGTGGAACGACGTCTTCAACACCGCCCAGGACGCGTTGGACATTCCGCGCGGAACGATACGCGCGACGGTGTTGATCGAAACGATTCTTGCCGCCTTCGAAATGGAGGAGATTCTCTTCGAGCTGCGTGAGCACGCGGCCGGATTGAACGCGGGTCGCTGGGACTATTTGTTCAGCGTCATCAAGACGTTTCGAACGCGAGCGGATTGTATCTTGCCCGATCGAGCGCAACTCACGATGGCGGTGCCGTTCATGCGCGCGTATGCACGGCTCCTCGTCGAGACCTGCCACAAACGAGGTGCGCACGCGATCGGCGGAATGGCAGCCTTCATCCCGAATAGGAAGGACGCCGAGGCCAACGCGCGGGCGTTCGCGAAAGTGCGCGAGGACAAGGAACGGGAATCGACCGATGGATTCGACGGCACGTGGGTCGCGCATCCGGATCTCGTGCCGGTCGCGCGGGAAGTCTTCGACCGCGTGCTCCGTGACACGCCGAATCAAACGGACAAGGTGAGCGACGTCCATATCGCCGCCGGAGAGCTCACTGACTTCGCCGTCGCCGGCGGCGCGGTGACGCTCACTGGAGTCGAAACCAACATCGACGTCGCGCTGCAATACATCGAAGCGTGGCTGCGGGGCCAGGGTGCGGTGGCGATTCACAACTTGATGGAGGACGCCGCGACCGCTGAGATTTCCCGCTCGCAACTCTGGCAATGGATCCGTCACGAGGCGACGATCGCCGACGACGGCACGATGAGCGCCAACGGCTACAAGGATGTCCGCGATCGTCTGCTGAAAACATTGCGCGCCGATTCTTCCGAAGGCGCGCGCTGGGACGAAGCCGCTGCGCTGCTCGACCTACTCGTCCTTGGCGACTTTCAGGAATTCCTGACTATTCCGGGCTATCGTTTACTCGACGAGCGTATCGGCAGGTAGGCTGTTGAGAGTAGCCGCGGACTCCGCGGAGCCAACGGAATACCGCGGAGTGGAAAACTGAATTTATTGCGATCCGCCAAGCCGCGCCTGGCGCGGGGCGAAGGATCGACGTCGGTCCTCCATTCATTCATTCCGTCGCACTCCGCTCACTCCGTGTGATTCCGCGGCCCCGCTGTTCAAATGACTAGGGATCCAGCACGACACTCACGTATGCCCGGACGCGCTTCCGAAACGGCGCGTCGAGTGACTCTCCGACGCCGAATTGCACGCGGGCGGGCGGAGTTCCGGCAATGGCGATCGCCGGAATGGACGCCGACCAGTCGGCGCCGACAACTCGATTCCAGATCGCGAATCGCTGCCCGGCCGCCGCGGTACTCCCCGCGTAGAGATAGAGAGCTAATGGGCGCGTGTTGAGCGTCGCACGATACGCAAATGCTGATGAGCCGATGCGAATACCGCTGGGCAACACCGGCATGCTAAACCGCTGAGTGAGCAACGCGCGATCAATCAGCGGCGATAGGGCGCCGCCAAGTGAGAATTGCTCGAAGATGGGAGCGTCGGATTGGGTGCGTCCGTACGTCGCCGTGGCGACGACCGGCACCATGGCATTCCCCGACGTCGCGAGCGTCGCGGACGCGACGCCGCGACTGAATCGGTGGCTGAACGATTGTCCAAGGGCGACGCTCGCGCTGATTGATTCCGTGATGGTCGAATGGTCGCCGCGCTGCGCAAGCGACAGCGCACCGTCGCCGAACGCGATCTCCCGTCGACTGCTCGCGCCGTCGATCCGCAAGCTCGATGGGAGATCGACGCGAATCCGACTGACCGTGCCGCCGAGTCTATAGCGGACTGCCCACGTATCGAAAGAGGAGCTGCCGTCCAGCGCGAGCTCAGCGCCCGCGAGACGCGAATCAAGCGTGAGCGGGAGGTCGGCATCGGCACGGCTGCCACTCAGTCGCTGCGCGGCGTCGAAGAGGTTGAGTCGGAATCCTGGGCGCGAGCCGTGCCACGCAAGATTCAGTGCGCCGCCGCGCCACGCCGCCCTGTCGCCCGCGGCGATTGTCGCGAGGATGTCGCTTCGTCCAATGACATCGGTGCTGAACAGTCCGAGCGCAGCGCTTGCGCCGTCGGCGTCGAGCTCGGGTTGGGGAATCCAACGAAACACACGCGGCCCGAAGCCGAAGCGACGCGGCTCGCTGACGGTGTTCGCCGCGAAGCGTGGCTCAGTGATCGGAGCAGTCGGTACCGCGGGAGCCAGCTGCTGATCAAGATTGATCACCTCCGGGCTCAACGCCGGAACGGCGACGCGGCGGAGATCATACCCTCGCGAATAGAGCGACAGAAACCACACGCTGCTGTCGGCGGGATTTGCCTCGGGCGCAACGGCTGCGCCGGTCACGTGCGTGATGGACGTCGACACGCGAGTCGAGAGGTCGACTCGTTGAACGTTTGCGACGCCGCCATCCTCCGAGACGAGGACGAGCGTCGACGGGTTTGCCCATGCGACGTCATAGGCGTTGGCGCTGCTCGTCAAGAACTCGGCGCGCGATCCGTCGCGCAGCGAAACGATCGCAACGCGCCACCCGTCACCGGTGTGAATGGCGACCGCCGCGCGCGACCCATCGGGCGACATCCGCGGCCGATAAAACGATTGCAACGGCCCGCCCTGGAGCAGCGTGGTCACCGCACCGCTGCCAAGGTCGACCATCACGAGATCGCACCATCCGCCGCGACATCGCGTAGCCACGGCAGATCGTCCATCAGGTGCCGGATCGGCATCGTGCAACGATGCGGCGCGTGTGACCCGAACAATCGAATGTCGACGATAATCCCATATATAGAGATCCGGCACGAGCGATCCATCACCGCGCGACGTGTTGCGCCACAGCAAGATTCGTCCGTCTCGAAAGAATCGAGGGGACTCGTACGGCGCACCGCCCGCGGCGCGGAGCGACGCCAACACCTTTTTGGGTGGTGGGTAGATCGGTCGCGCCGGGACGTCCTGCGGATCGCGCGCGAGCAGAATCGAGTCGCGCCGCGCTCGACTCGTGTCGGGCTCTGGCGCCGTGCCCCACACGATGACGCGCGACGGCGCCGTCAGCGAGCGCTGTACGAGCGCGATCTGTCGCCCATCGCGCGAAATGGCGGGGTCTCCCGTGCTCCACGACAGACGCTGCACGATCTCTCCGGTGTCGCTCGGACTCCCCGCGCGGATCGCGCGCTCTGCCTCGAGCGAACGGCCCGTGAGCTCGGCGCTGAAGCGCCCGTACATTGCGCGCGGACTCTCGCCGAATACACCAGCGAACGCCGCATCGAACGTGCGGTTTTGTCGGGCGCTGAGTCGCCGCCAGAGTTGGACAAGGCTGGAGTCGCCGTGCTGCTCGACGAGCCACTCGAGAAACGCCGAGCCGGCGAGATACGCGAACTCGCCACCATCGTACGCGCCCGATGCATCGAGTTGATCGTATCGCGGCAGTTGACCTTCCAACGACCACTGACGGAGGATGGCCGGTCGCCACGCGCCATGTGGTCGACCGGAGCCGGTCACCCGTCCTTCGACGTACGTCGCGTAGCCTTCGATCGCCCATCGTGGCGATCGAATGGCGATCGGCCCGACGTCGACCGGCAGTGTTTCCCACAGGCGTCGCATGAATGCGTTGCGCGAGGGACGGGTGAGATGCGCGATGTGCGTGAACTCGTGCGACAGCAGCATCTCGCTCCAGTCGCGATACTCGCCGATGTCGTCGCGCGGATCCGGTGGCGTCGCCCAAAGATTGATCACCGGCCGATTTAGAAACGGCCAGGCGGATCCGTTAGAGATCGCATATGGATCGTCGACGACGATGTGGGTCCGGCGGACCGGGGCGTACCCGACGACCCGCGCGACCGCGGTATCGATGGCCTCGACGTGCGCCGCGATCCCCTGCGTCCAGGCCTCCAGCTCGACCGGATAGTGGAAGGCGAAATGCGCCGTCTCGATCGTACGCCAGTCGAGCCACGACCGGACGACGAACTGGCTCCAGGCCGCACTGGCCGGAACGCCGAGAAAGATGACCGCGAGCCCGCAACGAAAAAGGACGGGGAGCATCCCCGTCCTCGCGCGAGCAGTCATGATTGGTTGAGCCGCGAGACGCGTCGGCGACGCGTCAGCTGTTCGATTCTGTGCGGCGCGAGCCCAGGCGGTCCATCAACCATGTGGCCGGAATGACGAACAGCGGCGTGAGAAAGAACCCAAGCAACGTGTTCAACCAAATCAGCGCGATGTAGAAGCAGCCGAGGCCAAGACCGACCCAGAGTGTGGCAAACGGACCATGCGTTTCCAAGCGTGCGCTCCCGAGGATGAACGGAACGCCGGAAGTATAGTGGCCCTGGTCGGCGCCTTCCAGGGGCGCTCGAGCGCCCGACGTCTGCCGCCGACGCTAAGTTTCCAGCGTGAGTCTTCGTGATACGACGTCGGTGCGCCAATCGGTCGCCGCCGCGCTTCGCCCGCATGCGCGCGCGGTGTTGGCCGTGTCCGGCGGACTCGATTCGATGGTGCTGCTCGACGCCGCGGCGGCGTCGGTCCCGCGCGACCGGCTGGTCGTTGCGACCTTCGACCACGGCACCGGAGCAACGGCGACATCTGCCCTTGCACTAGTCCAGCGTTCCGCGAGCGCGCTGGGGATCGATTGCGTCGCGGGTCGCGCGACCGCAACTCTATCGAGCGAGGCGGAGCTGCGGGACGCGCGGTGGAGATTTCTGCGCGACGTCGCGGCCCGCGATGCCTGCGAAGCGCCGATCTGCACCGCGCACAGTATGGATGACCAAATCGAGACGGTGCTCATGCGTGTCCTTCGCGGCGCCGGCGCGCGTGGGCTCGCCGGTCTGTACGCGACCAGCGACCTCGTGCGCCCGCTTCTTCGACTCACGCGGCGCGACTTGACTTGGTACGCTCGATCGAGAGGACTCACGTGGATCGAGGATCCGTCGAACCAATCGCCACGCTACCTGCGAAACCGGATCCGTCACGATCTTTTGCCGGCGTTGCGACGCGCGCGGCCAGCGATCGAGCGCGAGCTCCTGGCATCCGCTCGCAAGGCCGCCCGCTGGCGGGCCGACGTCGAGTCGTTGGCCGCGGAGCACATCGACGTGCGGCGAGTGGCTTCAGCGAACGGTTTGGATATCGCCGCATCGTCGCTTTCGGGATTCTCGACCGAAGCGCTTTTGATCCTATGGCCGGCGATCGTCGCACGCGCCGGAATCGCGATTGATCGTCGAGGGACGGCGCGGCTCGCGGCATTCACCGGGCTGAGCCGAGTCGGCGCTCGAGTACAACTGTCGGGCGGGTGGGATGTGATTCGCTCGCGTGACGCATTCCAGCTTCGTGCGTCGGGACACCGACGATCAGCCGAGGAACCACTAGCGTTGTCCTGCGCCATGAGTTGGGGCAGTTGGTCGTTTCGGCCCGCGTCGAACGAGTTAGGCCCTGATTCATGGTCCGCGTGGCTTCCGGTCGACCGCCCGCTCAAGGTTCGTTCGTGGCAGGCCGGCGATACCATGGTTGTTCGTGCGGACGGCACGGAGCGTAAGGTCAAGCGTTTCTTGAGCGACGCCGGGATCACCGGACACGAACGGGCCGGTTGGCCCGTAGTCTTGGCCGGGGATCAGATCGTGTGGATTCCTGGAATTCGTCGCGGCAACGCGGCGACCGCACGGTCCGGCCGGCCGGGTTTAGCTTTCGTGTGTGAATACGTCAACCGCTGATCCGCGGCTCCTCGGGCGAGCTGTCCGTCGGATCGTGTACGAAAAAGAGCAGATCGCCGAGCGGGTGTGCCAACTAGGGGCCGAAATCACCGCGGCATATCCCGATGGCGATCTCCTCGTGCTGGGACTCTTGAAGGGGAGCTTTATCTTTCTGAGCGACCTGGTGCGAGAAATCAGGCGCCCGTTGCAGGTCGACTTCCTCGTGGCATCGAGCTACGGAGATTCGACTGTTTCGAGCGGCAACGTGCGACTACTATATGATCCAGAGACCGAGCTCGAGGGAAAACACATCCTGCTGGTCGAGGATATCGTCGACACCGGCCGGACGCTGAGCCGGCTCATGGACCTGCTACAGGCACGGAAACCGCGTTCGCTCGAGATATGTGCATTGTTACATAAGCACGTCGCGGTCGAGCTGCTGTTTCCAACGCGTTTTATCGGCTTCGATGCACCAAATGAGTTCCTCGTGGGGTATGGATTGGACCACGCAGAGAACTTCCGGCACCTTCCGTATATAGCGAGCTTGCAGTAATGCCAGTCATTCCTCCGAAAAACAAAAAAGAATTCAGTTGGGGTCGGTTCTCGAAGACCCTGTCATTCTGGATTCTCATCATTCTGATCCCGGTCGTCCTGATCCAACTATCAGGCAACAAGGCCGAGGCGTCGAAGCAGGTCACTTACACGCAGTACCGTGACGAGCTGGCGCACGACAACATCGCCAAGGTCACGATCACCGCGGGCAAGATCATCAACGGCCAGTTTCGCCAACGGGTGAACATCGGCGGTCAGGACACCAAGAATTTCATGGTGCGCCTGCCGGTCGAGAATTCCGAGGCGGAGGTCGCGGCGTTGAACGAGCGCAACGTGTCGATCGACGCGAAGGATGCAGGCGTGTCGGTCACCGCGTGGGTGCTCAACTTCGTGCCGTGGCTGCTGCTCATCGGCTTCTATCTCTTCCTGTTCAAGCAGATGCAGGCGGGTGGCGCCAAGGCGTTCTCCTTCGGCAAGTCGAAGGCGAAGCTGCTCACGGGCGACACGCCAAAGATCACGTTCGCCGATGTAGCCGGCGCGGATGAGGCCAAACAGGAGCTTCAGGAGATCATCGAGTTCCTGCGCGACCCGCAGAAGTTCACCAAGCTCGGTGGACGTCTGCCCAAGGGCGCGCTCCTCGTCGGTCCGCCAGGCACTGGCAAAACGCTGCTCGCCAAGGCAGTCGCCGGCGAGGCCGCGCGTCCGTTCTTCTCGATGTCCGGTTCGGACTTCGTCGAGATGTTCGTTGGCGTTGGCGCGAGCCGCGTTCGCGACCTGTTCGAGCAGGGCAAGGCACATGCGCCCTGCATCATCTTCATCGACGAAATTGACGCCGTCGGACGTCACCGCGGCGCCGGCTTGGGCGGCGGACATGACGAGCGTGAGCAAACGCTCAATCAGCTGCTCGTCGAGATGGACGGCTTCGAGTCCAACGACGGCGTGATTTTGATCGCCGCCACAAACCGTCCCGACGTCCTCGATCCCGCGCTGCTGCGACCGGGCCGGTTCGACCGACAAATCGTCGTCGACGCGCCTGACCTCCGCGGCCGCGAGGGCATTCTCAAGGTGCACCTCCGCAACAAGCCGATCGCCGAGAACGTCGACATCACGACGCTGGCGCGCGGTACGCCGGGCATGTCGGGTGCGGACCTCGCGAACATGGTCAATGAAGCCGCCTTGCTCGCCGTTCGCGTGAACCACGACAAGATCTACATGTCGGATCTCGAAGACGCGAAGGACAAGGTCATGCTCGGCGCCGAGCGCAAGTCGATGGTGATGAAGGACGAGGAGCGCCGACTGACGGCGTATCACGAGGCTGGACACGCCATCTGCGCGATGCGAGTGGTCGGCAACGATCCGTTGCACAAGGTCACGATCGTGCCGCGCGGCCGCGCGCTTGGGCTCGCGTTTACGTTGCCTGAGGACGACCGCGTCTCGATCACGCGCCAGCAGCTCGAGGCGGTGCTCGTGATGTCGTACGGTGGCCGCGTCGCCGAAGAGTTGATCTTCGGGCACGACCGGGTCACGACCGGCGCTGCGAGCGACATCCAAAAGGCGACTGTGATCGCGCGGCGCTACGTCACGCAGTGGGGTCTGTCCGATGCGATCGGCCCCATCCTCGTCGGCGACAACGAACAAGAGCTTTTCCTCGGCCGAGAGATCCAGCATCGTCGCGAGGTCTCGGAGCAGACGGCGCAATTGGTCGATCGGGAAGTGAAGCGCGTGATCGACAACGCTTACGATCGGGCAAAGGCTACGCTGCAGGCCAACATCGACTTGTTGCATCAGGTTGCGTCGGCGCTGCTCGAGCGCGAGACGCTCAGCCGGGAAGACATCGAGATGTTGTCGCGTGGCGAGCAGCTTCCGCCTCGTACGAGCGGCGCTCCGCCGTCCGCGCCGGCGCCGGTCACGCAACCCGTACTCGAGCCGAAGCGAACGAATCCGCCGCTGCTGGGCGGTCCGGAGCCGAGCCCGGCGTAATTGGCTCGCTCGGAAAGAAAGGGAAACGGGAATCGCGAACGCGGTTCCCGTTTTTTTTTCGGCCTCGGCGACAAGCCAATAGCTTTCGCTGATGCTCTGGCATCATGCAACGGGTGTCCTCACGATCGACCGGCCGCGGATTGTCGGGATCGTGAACGTGACGCCGGACAGCTTCAGTGACGGCGGCATGTTGCGGACGGTGGACGACGTGCGGCGCCACGTCGACCGCCTCGCCGAGGAAGGCGCCGACGTTATCGACATCGGCGGCGAGTCGACGCGACCGCAGGGCGCGAGGCCCGTAGGTGTTGACGACGAGCTACGCCGCGTGCTTCCGGCAGTTCAATCGACGATCGCTGATTTTCCTGGTATTCCCGTATCGGTCGACACGGTGAAGGCACGCGTTGCCGCCGAGGCCCTTGCCGCCGGCGCATCGATCGTCAACGACGTTTCGGCTTTCCGACTTGACCCCGAGATGGCCAAGGTTTGCGCGCACGGCAGGTCGGGGGTTGTCTTGATGCACTCGCGCGGCGACGTTGCCGACATGGCGACGTTCGTGCATGCCGGATACGGAGCGGACGCGGTCGGCGAGGTGATCGCCGAATTGAGCACGAGAGTCGCCTCCGCCGTCGACGCCGGCGTCGAGCGAACGCGTATCGTGATCGACCCTGGCATAGGTTTCTCGAAGAGAGGAGAACAGTCGCTCGCGATGTTGGCGCAGATGAGGCGATTCACGGAGTTTGGCTTTCCCGTGTTGGTCGGGGTCTCGCGAAAGCGGTTCATTGGTGAGATTACGAGGGCCGCGTCGCCGGCCGACCGCATGGCCGGGACGGTGGGAGCGAACGTCGTCGCATTGGAGCGCGGAGCGAGGCTGTTTCGCGTGCACGACGTGAAGCCCTCTCGCGACGCACTCGACGTAGCGTGGGCGATCATGCAGAGCGCATCCGTATGAGCATTCTTGAACAACTCAGGTTGGCGCATCCAGGATGGCGCGACGCCCTCGAGATCGTCGTCGTGAGCTACGCGATCTACCGCGTGCTCGTGCTGATCCATCGGACGCGGGCAATGCAGGTGCTCGTCGGCATCACCGTACTTGCCGTAGCGTATGGCGTCGCCTATGTGCTGCAGCTCAGCATGATCATCTACCTCCTGACGCTGGTCTTCAGCTACGGGGCGATCGCGCTCCTGGTCGTGTTCGCGCCCGAGCTTCGTGCCGCGCTGGCGCAGATCGGGCGCTCCCCGATGTCGCGGTTCTTCGCGCACATGGGTGAAAGCGAGATCGCCGACGAAGTCGCCGAGGCAGTCGAGCGCCTGAGTCGCTCCGGAATCGGCGCGATCATCGCCATCGAGCGCGAGGTGTCACTGGACGAATATGTCCAGTCGGGATCGGAGATGCAGGCCAAGGTATCGGCCGACCTCCTGGCCACGATCTTCACGCCGTACTCGCCACTGCACGACGGCGCGGTGATCATTCGCGGCGACATGATCGTCGGAGCGGGCTGCATTCTCCCGCTGTCGCAGGCCGCGATGATCGACCGTTCGCTCGGCACGCGGCACCGCGCGGCACTCGGGTTGAGCGAAGAGACGGACGCGCTCGTCGTCGTCGTCTCGGAAGAGACAGCGATGATCACCGTTGCGGCAAACGGCCGGCTCTGGCGCGACTTCACGGCGCCCCAAGTGCGCGATCTCGTCGCCGGGCGGCCGTTGGCGCAAGTCGCGCAATCGGCGGGACTCGAAGTTCACTCGTGACGGAGCGGCGCGCGGCACCGCTCGCGGGCGCCGTCTTGCTGCTGGTTTACGTCGCGACGCTCGCGCCGAGCGTCACATTTTGGGACGCCGGAGAGTTCATCGCCGCGGCGCACTCGCTCGGCATTCCGCACCCGCCGGGGACGCCGCTGTTCGTCGTCGTGCTGAACGCGTGGGCGCGACTGTGTTGGTTCCTGCCCTTCGCGACCGCGACAAATCTTTTTTCGGCGGTTTGCACGGCGACCGCTGCCGGCCTGACGGCATGGTGGATCGGGCGGTCGACACGTTCGGCCGTCGTCGGGTTGGCGGCCGCGATGACGGCAGGCGCAATGACCTCCGTCTGGCAAAACGCGACCGAGACGGAGGTCTATTCCGCCTCGCTGTTGCTATCGGTCGCGGCGATTGTCGCCGCCGATCGCTCGGGCGAGACGGGCGAGAGGAGGTGGACCATCCTCGCGGCCTATCTTCTCGCGCTGTCCCTGCCGCTCCATCTGAGTGCGCTCGTGGCGGCGCCGGTGGTAATTCTGCTTGTCACCGACCGCGTCGACGGGACGCGCGACTGGAGCGCCGGTTGTGCACTCCTCGGCGTTTGCATCGCGATCGTTGGAGTGAGTCGTGTCTCGACGCTGACGCTGGCGATCGGTTTGCTTGTCCTGATCGCGAGCGCGATAGTGAGTGGCAACGATCCCGAGCGCGAACGAAGGCGGCGTGTGGCGTGGGTCGTCGGCGTTGGCCTGGTCGCGTGCAGCGCGGTGATCTTCCTGTTGCTGCGGGCCCGTCACGAGCCGCTCATCAATCAAGGCGATCCGAATACGTGGCGTCGCGTCGCCTACGTCGTGGGACGCGAACAGTATGACGTCGCCGGCCTGTGGCCGCGACAAGCGCCGCTGTGGCTGCAACTGGCGAATTGGTTCGAGTACGCCGATTGGCAATTCGCCCTCTCGCTGGGGCCGACCGTGATTCCAACGGTGTGGCGTGTATTCGCGACGCTTGCCTTCGCGATGCTTGGACTGTTTGGAGCGAGCTGGCATCGCCGCATGGATCCGCGGAGGTGGCGAGCCGTGGCGCTGCTTTTTCTGTGCGGTTCGCTGGGCGTCTTGGTATACCTCAACTTGAAAGCGGGGCGGACGTTCGGCTGGCACTTTGTGCCTCAAGATGCGCGACACGAGGCGCGCGACCGGGACTACTTCTTCGTGCTCGGATTCTGGGCATGGGGAGTGTGGGCCGGAATGGGAGCTATCGCGCTCGCTCGACGGTTTGCGTTGCCAATCGGAGTGGGGCTCGTTGTCGCCGCGCTTCCGATCGCGCTGAACTGGTCGGCGGTCACGCGTCGCTCCGAGCCCGAGGCGAGTCTGCCGCGCGCACTCGCGACCGCGTTGCTCGACGGGCTGCCGCCTCGCGCGGTGTTGTTCGTTGCCGGCGACAATGACACCTACCCGCTGTGGTATGCGCAACAGGTCGAGGGCCGGCGGCGCGACGTGACAGTGGTGACCATGCCGCTGTTGGCTGCTCCGTGGTATGTCGAGGAGCTCGCGCGTCGACACGGGTTGCGCATCGCGGCGAAGCGAGACGAAATCGACGATCTTGCGAGCGCGGTGGCGACTTCCGCGCGCAAACAGGGTCGACCTGTGGCTGCCGCGGTCACGGTGCCTGGCATCGATCGAGACAGTTTGTCGCGATCATGGAAGGTGCTCGGGATCGTTGCGATCGACGTGAGTCCGTCCTCTGCGCGCAGCGCCGGCGAGCCGGCGGCGTCGATCGCGATCGATACCTCGGCGACGCGATCCGCGGCTGCGGCGATCGAGCGATGGCGCCGGGGGCGCACACCGCGGCCGGCGGTCGATGGAACGGACGAGTACTTCATGAATGTGCTTTCGTGCCCCAGCCTGCTGCTCACGGCGGTTCCGTCGAGGGAGCAACTCGCGGCGCGCGATTCGATCTGCAACGTTCCGGGCCGCTAGAAGTCCAAGCCCGGTGGGTCCCGACCAAGCTCGCAGACCCCGCCGTTCACCTCGGTTGTTTCCCAACTACTTTACGGATCGTCGGACATTCCGATGGCGGCTAGTTGAATCACCCTGTAACCTCCGGTAAGTTGCTACGTTATGCCGTTTCCTGACCTATCGGACCGGCTGCGGGAAGTACGCGACCGAGTCGATGCCGCGGTGCGGCGCGGTGGTCATGGACAGGCGGTATCAATCGTGGCAGTCACGAAGACGCACGGCCCCGACGCAGTACAGGCCGCATGGGACGCGGGCCTTCAGGACGTCGGCGAGAACCGGGTCCAGGAGGCCCTTCCGAAGATGGACGCCATCTCGGTCCCGGTACGGTGGCATCTCATCGGGCACCTGCAGCGGAACAAGGTGAAGTCCCTCGCCAAGTTCGATCTCTTCCACGCACTCGATAGCAGCAGGCTCGCCGACGCCGTCAACGACTTCGGTCTGAGCGCGAACACAGCGGTGAAATCACTCGTGCAGATCAACGTGGTCGGGGAGGAGTCGAAGGGTGGCTATGCCCCACATGACGTGCCTCGCGAGGCGGAGCGCCTCCGGTCGCTCGCCGGCATTCACGTCATGGGCGTGATGACGATGGCGCCGTTGGATGCTGATGAGGCAACCCTGCGCGCGACATTCTCAGGCGCACGCCGGGCGCGGGAGGTCCTGTGCGCGGCAGGGCACAGTGCAACGGAATTGTCCATGGGAATGTCCAGTGACTACGAAGTCGCGATCGAGGAGGGTGCCACGTACATCCGCCTCGGAACGATACTCTTCGGAGCGAGACCCGCATGATCGACGAGACCTTCCACCTCACGCCGCTCGACGTGCGCCGATATGAATTCGGCAAGGCGATGCGTGGCTATGATCCCGAACGCGTCAACCAGTTCCGCGAGCAGGTCGCCGAGGAGCTGGAGCGGCTGTCGCGCCTGAACCAGGAGCTCGACGCCAAAGCGAAGGGCTTTCACGAGCAGCTTCGCGCGTTTCGCGAGCGCGACAAAGCGATCAACGAAGCCCTCATCTCGGCGCAGCAACTGCGCGGGGAGATCCGGGAGCAGGCAGAAAAGGAGGCGCAGCTGATCCTCCGTGAGGCACGGGCCGATGGCGAGAAGATCGTCGAAGAGGCCCGCTCCGAGATTCGCCGGCTGCAAGATCAAATCGTGTCGCTCGACCGGTCGCGGCGTGCCTACCTCGCGCAAGTCCGCTTACTCATCGAGCGCCAACTGTCGGAGATCACGGTAGCCGAACAGGCAGCACCGAGTACCGACGGCGGCGTCCGTGACGGCGCGGGCTCGCCTTCTTGGATGGGATCGCTCGTCAAGGAATGAGCACGCTCGAATCAGGTCTCGCGACGTCGCCCACTGCGACGTTGGACGCGCATTCGTCGGACGCGATCGAGCGGGCAGCCGACACGATTCGCGCGCGCTTCGACCGTCGACCCGACGCCGCGATCATTCTCGGCACAGGGCTCGGCCGGCTTGCCGTTGAAATCGACGCGCACGCGGTGGTCGAGTACGCCGACATCCCTGGCTTCCCATTGTCGACGGTCGAGTCGCACACGGGTCGGTTGTTGTGTGGCACGCTCGGCAACAAGACGGTGATCGCGATGCAGGGCCGCTTCCATCGGTACGAGGGCTATTCACTGCGGAAGGTCACGTTTCCGGTACGCGTCATGCGCGCGCTCGGCGCGGACTCGTTGATTGTGTCGAACGCCTGCGGCGGGCTCAATCCGCTCTGGTCGGCCGGCGATCTGATGTTGATCGCCGATCACATCAACTTGCTCGGCGATAGTCCGCTGATCGGGCCGAATGACGATCGTCTCGGTCCACGGTTCCCCGATCTGTCGGCGCCGTACGATTCCGCGCTGCGCGATGTGGCGCGCCGCGTGGCGGCCGAGAAGGGAATCACGCTCCGCGAAGGCGTCTACGTTGCCGTGACGGGCCCGAATCTAGAGACGCGCGCCGAATACCGCTTTCTGCGGGCCATCGGCGCGGACGTCGTCGGCATGTCGACGGTACCCGAGGTCGTCGTCGCGATTCACGCGGGCATGAGAGTTCTTGGATTGTCGATCATCACGGACATGTGCCTTCCCGACGCGCTGGAGCCCGCGACGGTCGAGCGCATCATCGCGGTGGCCAATCGCGCCGAGCCGCAGCTGACGGCGCTCGTGCGCGGCGTACTGGAGCGCATGTGACCGCGCCCAGCATGACGCGATATCAGGTCTTGCCGCCCGATCGGCCGGCGGATGACGTCGAGCGCGAGCTGCTCGCGCGATGGGAGGAGGAGGATCTCTTCCGCCAGACGCTCGACGCGCGCGCCGGCGCGCCGACGTTCGTGTTCTTTGAAGGCCCGCCGACGGCGAACGGCAAACCGGGCATCCACCACGTGTTCGCGCGAACGATCAAGGATCTTTTTTGCCGCCATCGGGCGATGAAAGGGTTCCGCGTGGCGCGCAAAGCGGGATGGGACACGCATGGGCTTCCCGTCGAGATCGAGGTCGAGAAGCAGCTCGGCATCAGCGGCAAGCAGCAGATCGAAGCGCTTGGCGTCGCCGAGTTCAACCGGCTGTGTCGCGAGAGTGTCTTCAAGTACCGCGGTGATTGGGAGAAGCTGAGCGCGCGCATCGCGTACTGGCTCGACTACGAGCATCCGTACGTGACGTACACGAACGACTATGTCGAAAGCGTGTGGTGGTCGTTGAAGACGCTGTTCGACAAGCAGCTGCTGTATCGCGGCCACAAGATCCTGCCGTACTGCTCGCGCTGCGGGACGGCGCTCTCGAGCCACGAAGTGGCGCAGGGATGGCAGGAGGACGAAGACCCGAGCGTGTACGTCGCACTCGATCTGGTCGACGACGGCGACACGCGGGATGCCTCGTTGCATCCGCACGTGGGTCGGCGAATTCTCGTCTGGACGACGACTCCGTGGACGTTGGTGTCGAACACGGCGCTGGCCGTGCACCCCGACTTCGACTACGTGGAGTTGATCCGTCGCGACGATGGTAAGGCGCACGCCGACGCCGCTGGTCTCGATAAAAGAACGCTCATTCTGGCTGAGGCGCGCGTTCATGCCGTCCTGGGCCAGGACTACGAAAACCGCTGGGAGTTCATTCGCCGGTTCAAAGGCGCGGAGCTGGTCGGCGCGCGGTATCGCCGCCCGTTGGATTGGGTCGAGTTTCCCGAGGGAACCAATCACGAAATCATCATTGGTGAAGAATTCGTGTTGGCCACCGACGGAAGCGGCGTCGTGCACATGTCGCCTGCCTTTGGTGCCGACGACTACGAGGCGGGGAAGCGCCACGGGCTCGCCTTCTTGCAGCCGGTCGGCTTGCGCGGCGAATTCCCATCGTCAATGCCGATCGTGGGCGGCTTGTTCGTGAAAGATGCCGATCCGCTACTGATCGAAGAGCTCAAGCGACGCGGTGTGCTCTGGAAGGCCGGTCGCCTCACGCACCAATACCCACACTGCTGGCGCTGCGGCACGCCGCTGATCTATTACGCGCGCACGTCCTGGTTCATCCGCACGACGGCGGTGCGCGATGCCATGCTCGCCCGCAATGCGCGCGTCGACTGGCATCCGCCGTTCATCGGTGAGGGCCGGTTTGGCGAGTGGCTCGAGAACAACATCGATTGGGCGATCTCGCGCGATCGATATTGGGGCACGCCGTTGCCGGTGTGGCTGTGCGACGCCGAGGCGTCGCACGTCGAGTGTATCGGCAGCTTCGCGGATCTCGCAGAGCGTGCGGGGACGGTGTTGCCGCATGACTTCGATCCACACAAGCCGAACGTCGATCACTATACGTGGCGGTGTCGCGCGCCCGGCTGCGCCGGCACAATGCGACGCGCGCCCGAGGTCATCGACACCTGGTACGACTCGGGCTCGATGTCGTTCGCGCAGTGGCATTACCCGTTCGAGAATCGTGAACAGGTGACGGAGCAATTCCCGGCGGACTTCATCGCCGAGGGCGTCGATCAAACGCGCGGATGGTTCTACTCGCTGCTGGCGATTGCGACGGGCCTTGGCGATGCGCTGCCCAACAATGACGCGGCGTCCGCGTCACCGTATCGTGCGGTCGTAGTGAACGACCAGGTGCTCGACGAGAATGGGCTCAAGATGTCGAAGAGCCGCGGCAATATCATCGATCCGTGGACAGTGATCCCGCGTCATGGTGTCGATGCGATCAGACTGTTCTTCGTCGCGGCAAGCAACGTGTGGGTGGAGCGCAGGTTCGACGAGCGCGTGCTCGTCGAACAGGCGGGGCGATTCCTGCGCACGTTCAAGAACGTGTACAGCGGAATCTTCGCGCAGTACGCGAACTTCGGTTGGTCACCGTCCGAGCAGGATCCGCCGCTCTCGGCGCGTCCGGTCATCGATCGCTGGATGATCAGCCGGCTTGCGTCGGTCGAACGCACGGTCGACGAGGCGCTCGAAGCCTATGACGCAACGGCCGCGTCGCGTGCGATCATCGAGTTTGTCGACGACGACGTCGCGAACTGGTACGTGCGATTGAGCCGTGGTCGCTTCTACGACGTCGACGGCGAGGACAACCGAGCAGCGTTCGCCACGCTCCACGAGGTGCTCGTCTCAGTCTGCCGCCTGCTCGCCCCGATCGCGCCCTTCGTGACCGACTGGATCCACCGGGAGCTCACCGGCGAGTCGGTGCATTTGGCGCCATTCATCGGCGCGCGTGCTGAGCGGGTCGATCCGACGCTCGATACTGGTATGGAGGCCATTCGAACCTTGGCGCGGTTGGGCCGTGCGGCGAGAGAAGAAGTCGGCATCAAGGTGCGGCAACCGCTCGCGCGGATGATCTGCGTGGCGCCGGACGTAGCCGAAGAGGCGCTCGTCCCGCTCGTTCCGTTGCTCGCCGCTGAACTCAACGTCAAAGAGGTGGACTTCGCCAGCTCGGGCGACTCGCTCGTCACGCTCGAGGCGAAACCGAATTTCCGCTCGCTCGGTAAGAAGTTCGGGAAGAAGACGCCGCTGGCGGCCCAGGCCGTCGGCGACCTTGGAAGTGAGCGGCTGCGACGGTTCCTCCACGGGGAGGCGCTGGTCGTTAGCGTTGAGGGTGAGTCGCACGAGCTGGGACTTGACGACCTAACGATCATTCGCCGCGCGTCTGGTGCACTCGCGGTTCAGGAGGATGGGGGCTTTTTCGCGGCGATCGATCCGACGATCACGCCCGAGCTCAAGCTCGAGGGGCATGCCCGAGAGCTCATCAGCCGGGTACAACGTATGCGAAAGGAGTCGGGGCTTTCGGTAAGCGACCGTATCGTGCTGACCGTCGCCGGAGGTGAAGAGGTGAAGGCCGTGATCGACGCTCATGGTGCGCGCATCGCGGACGAAGTGTTGGCAACCGAGCTCGTGTTCGCGGGCGCGGACGGGGGGCGAGGGCAGGACACGAACGCCATCGATCTCGACGGGATTACGGCCTACGCGGCCATCAACAGGATACAGTAGCAATGGCGACCATCAACGGCGTGAAGAAGCCGAAGGGCATGAACAAGAAGATGCTGCAGCACTTCGAGAAGCGTTTGCAGGAGGAGCGCAAGCGCGTGCTCAAGGAGCTGGGCCGGGCTGACGAAGCCTTCGGCGCGACACCGCAATCGGCGGACGGGGATCTGAGCAGCTATTCGTTCCACATGGCCGATCAGGGAACCGACGCGATGGAGCGCGAAAAGGCGTTCCTTTTCGCGAGTCAGGAAGGACGTTTCCTCTGGCACATCGACGAGGCGTTGCGGCGACTCTATCGCGCACCGGAAAGCTTCGGTAAATGTCATCAGTGCGGGAACGAGATCGCATTCGATCGTCTGGACGCCCTCCCGCACGCCCGCTATTGCATTGACTGCAAACAGCGCGAGGAAGATGCAAAGAAATAACGCGGGGCTGTTCTGGCCCGTGCTGGCGCTCGTGGCGGCGGTCGACTTCGGAACGAAGGCGATCGCTTCCACGCGCTTGATTCCTCAGGGGTTACCACACACGGTCTACGGTGAGTGGATTCGTTTCACGCTCGTCCACAATCCGGGTGCGGCGTTTGGACTCCAAATGGGGAATCCGCAGTTCTCGCGATGGATCTTCATGGTCCTGACGATCGTTGCCTTGGTCATTCTCGGACGGCTTTACGTCGTGACGCGAGCCGGCGACATCGTCCGGACGTTGTCGCTCGCACTCGTCTGCGGTGGCGCCATGGGGAATCTGATCGATCGCGTGCGCTCGACGATGGGCGTCGTCGACTTCATCGATATCGGCTTCGGCGACTCACGTTGGCCGACGTTCAACATCGCGGACATGGCGGTCAGCTTGGGCGCGTTTCTTCTCGCGTGGGTATTGTGGGGCGAAGACACGGCAGCGGATCGATCGACTGTGCCGGCGCAGGCGACGATCGCCGGCGAATCCGGCGAGCTCTCGTAAGCCAGGCGACATGAGCCCATCGCGGGCGGGCAACAACGGCCGCGTGTTCTGGGTGACGGCCGCTGCCGTCATCTGCCTCGACGTCGCCACGAAAGTGCTCGCCGTCAAGAGCCTCGACGTCCACATTCCGCGGCGCATCGTCGGCGACGTCGTGCGACTCACGCTGGCGTTCAATCCTGGCGCGGCATTCAGCATGTCGTTGGGCATGTACTCCCGCTACATCTTCGGCGCGTTTGCCGTCATCGCGCTGTTCATCCTGTGGCGCCTATACAAAACAACCGCGGCAGGGGACACGACCCGTGTGCTGGCGCTCGGACTCGCGTGGGGGGGCGCGGCCGGCAATCTGATCGACCGATTCCGTTCGACCAAGGGCGTGGTCGATTTCATCGACATTGGCGTCGGTGACGTGCGCTTTTGGACGTTCAACGTCGCCGATTCGGCGGTGACGATCGGTGCGTTGCTGCTGGCATGGGTCCTCTGGCAAGAGGATCGGGCGGCGAACGCCGCTGCGCGGGCAACCGCCGCGGCGGGCGAGTCGACACGCGAGGGCGGCGAAGCGCGTTCGTCGCCGTAGGCGCGAATGCCGAGCACGCACCACACGCTCGACGCCCCGGACGAGGCTCCTCGTCTCGACGTCCTCGTCGCCACACACCTCGACATCTCGCGGAATCAAGCCGCGACGCTCATCGCCGAAGGTCACGTTCTCGTTGCTGGCCGCCGAGAAAAGGCGAGCTACCGTGCGCGCGCGGGCGAACGAGTCATGATCGAGGTCCCACCAGTGCCGGGTCGCGAGGTTTTGGGTGAGGACATCCCGCTCAACGTGGTCTACGAAGACGACGACGTGTTGGTCGTCGACAAGCCGGCGGGAATGGTCGTCCACCCCGCGCCCGGCAACTGGTCCGGGACCCTGGTCAATGCGCTAAAGGGCAGGGGCGCATCACTTTCCGAGGCCACGGATGAAGGCCGCGAGGGGATCGTCCACCGTCTGGACAAGGAAACATCTGGCCTCCTGCTGGTCGCGAAAACCGACCGCGCACATCGGCGACTTGGCGCGGCATTGCAGGCTCGCGAGATCGTGCGACGCTACGCGGTGTTGTCGTGGGGACATCTCACCGAAGAGCGGGTCACGGTCGAAAAGCCGATTGCACGCGATCCGCGAGACCGAAAGCGCATGGCAGTCGTCAGTAGTGGACGGCCGGCGAGGACTGACCTCACTCGGCTCGCGCGCTTCGACTCCGCCGATCTGCTTCGGGCTCATCTCTTTACGGGACGCACGCATCAGATCCGAGTACATCTCGCCTCGATCGGACATCCGGTCGTGGGCGACGACACGTACGGCGGTGGTGGCGGCCGCAAGCTGATGGGGCTCCCGCCGCGCCGACACTTTCTGCACGCGGCGTGGTTGATCTTCCGTCATCCGGTGACTGGAGAACCGATCGATCTCCGCTCGCCGCTGCCGGAAGAGCTGCATCGCGCGATCGTCGTCGCCGCTGGTCCCGATGTCCCCGTCGCTGACACCAACCCGCTCGAGTTCTTTGGCTTCTACCGCGTCGATACCTGAAGCGACTCTCGCTCCCACGCTGCTGTTTCGCGTGGGGGGATCGACGTACGGGTGCGACATCGACGCCACACAAGAAGTCATTCCGCTCCGCCGCATGACGCGTGTTCCCGGCGCGCCGGCCTACGTGCGTGGGTTGATCAACATGCGCGGAACGATCGTGACCGTGCTCGATCTCGGGATGCGACTCGATCCGTCGAGCGCGCCGATCGCCGATGGGGGATCGATTCTGCTGCTGCGCTATCGGGATCGAATGGTGGGAATCGTTGTCGAGGAAGTAGTCGATTTGCGCGCGCTCGAGATCGAAGACGGTGACGCCGGCGCGGGGTCGATCGTGCGCGGGATGGCAACGTTGGATGACGCAACAGTCGTCGTGCTCGATCTCGACGCACTGATCAAGCAGGTTCTGCACTCTTAGGGAGGCGTTACTTGAGCCACACCGTTCTTATCTGCGACGACGCGATCTTCATGCGCACCATGGTCGGCGACATTCTCACGCAAGCGGGATTCGAGATCGTGGGGGAGGCCGAGACGGGGTTGCAAGCCGTCGAGAAATATCAGCAACTCAAGCCCGACTTGGTGACGATGGACATCGTCATGCCAGACATGGGCGGCATCGACGCCGTGCGCGAGATCTGCAAGCAGGATCCGCAAGCAAAGATCTTGATGTGCAGCGCGATGGGCCAGCAGGCGCTCGTCGTCGAGGCGATTCAAGCCGGCGCGAAGGATTTCGTCGTCAAACCGTTTCAACCGAGTCGCGTGCTCGAAGCCGTGCAGCGCGTGTTAGGCTGAGCGCTGCACACGCGTCGTCGTGGATAACGCCCAGTACGCGGAGCTCTTTCTCACCGAGAGCCGAGAGCACATCGCCGGGGTCAATAAGGCGTTGCTCGAGCTCGAGCGCGATGCGACCGGACCGGGTGCGTCCGCCGCGGTCGCGTCGATCTTTCGTGGCGTTCACACCATCAAAGGCATGGGCGCGACGATGGGGTACGCCATCGTCGCCGAACTAGCGCACGAGCTGGAGACAGTGCTCGATCGCATCCGTCGCGCCGATTTGGCGATCAACGTCGCGATCATGGACGTGCTGTTTCGCGCAACCGATGTCCTCGAGAAGGCCGTAGAAGCGGCTGTCGCCGGCCGCGACGGCGAGGTCGTCGCCACCGAGCTCGTGACGACGCTGCACTCCCTTGGCGCATCGGGGCCGAGGCGTTCGAGTGGCGGATGGACGATTCCGGCGCCCTCCGGTGCCGGCACCTTGGTGCGCATCCGATTGGCGCCCGACACGCCGCTGCGCGGAGTCCGCGCGTTCATCATCATCAAGGCATTGGGTGCGCTCGGTGAGGTGACGAACACCGAACCGCCGATCGAACAAATCCAAGCCGACGGCTTCGACACCGACTTCGCGGTTCGCGTCGTGAGCACGTCACCGGCGACCGAAATCGAGAGCGTGATTCGTAAGGCCGGCGACGTCGTCTTCGTGCGCGTCAGCGAGCCGCAGGCCGCCCCGCCGCGGCGCTCGGCGCCCGTCACCATTGAGCCTGCCGCTGCGCCGACGTCCGCGCCAGCCGCCGACACCCGATCGGTTGTCGGACAAGCGCGGCATGTCCGCATCGATGTGCGGCGCCTCGACACGTTGATGAATCTCATCGGAGAGTTGTTGATCGCGCGCGGACGTCTGACGCAGCTCGCCGGCGAGCTTGGTGATCTCACGCTCGAGGAGACGGTGACGCAATCGTCACGGCTCATCGGCGAGCTGCGCGACGAGATCACGGCGAGCCGCATGGTGCCGGTCTCGCATGTCTTCGATCGATTCCCGCGCGTGGTGCGCGACGCGGCGCGAGCGGTCGGCAAGCAGATCGATTTCGTCGTCGACGGAAAGGGGATCGAGCTCGATCGGTCGATGCTCGATGAGATTGGCGACTCGATCGTGCATCTGTTGCGCAACGCGGTCGATCACGGAATCGAAGCCCCAGAGGCCCGCACTGCCGCGGGGAAATCACCCACCGGCCGGCTGGTCTTGAGCGCGGCGCGCGATCGCTCGGCCGTGGTGATCAAGGTGAGCGACGACGGGAAGGGCATCGATCGCGAACGGGTGCTCGCGCGCGCCAAGCGCGATGGGCTCGTCGACGCGAATCGCAACGATCTGACCGAAGACGAGTTGCTCCGCCTGCTCGCCCGCCCGGGCTTTTCGACCGCCGAGAAAGTGACCGACCTATCCGGTCGCGGCGTTGGCGTCGACGCCGTGTACACGCGCGTGCGCGCACTCGGCGGCGCGATGGACATTCGATCCGTGCCCGGTCAGGGCACGACGATGATCCTACGTCTGCCGCTGACGCTTGCGATCGTCCGCGCACTTCTCGTCCGCGTGGCCGACGAGATCTACGCGATTCCGCTGGCGCACGTGAGCGAAACGATCGAGCTCGAGTCCGAGATTCTGCGGACCGTGAAAGGTCGCGAGGTGTTGTTGGCGCGCAACGAAGTGCTTCCGCTCATGCGGCTGCGCGATCTCGTCGGCCTGCCGGCGTATCAACCGCCGAGCGAAATCGCGCTGGAACACGTCGTGGTGATCGACCTCGGCGATCGTCGAGCGGGGCTCGTCATCGACGAGCTCACGGGGCAGGAAGAAATTGTGGTCAAACAATACGACGCGGTTCGTGAAGGCTTGCCGTTCTTCGGGGGCGCCACGCTCCTCAGCGACGGCAGCCCATCGCTCATCGTCGACGTCAGCAGTCTCCTCTGAGGATGCTCATGGAAGATCTCCGTTCGCTGAAGGCCATCCAACTGGACGCACTGCGCGAAGTTGCGAATATCGGCGCGGGTCACGCCGCCACGGCGCTGTCGCAGATGGTCGGCGAAACCATCATGATCAGCGTGCCGACGATCAACATCGCGCGGCTCGAGGATGTGCCACCGCAAGTCGGCGAGCCCGATCAACCTGTCGCGGCGGTGCTCATGCACATGCTCGGCGATCTGACCGGACGAACGCTGCTCGTGTTTCCGCGCCGCACGGCGGTCCGTCTGGCCGAGCTGCTGCTGCATCGCCCGAGCCCGGCGGACACGTTCTCCGAAATGCAGCAGTCGGCGATCAAGGAAGCGGGAAACATTCTCAGCTCGGCCTACATGAACGCCCTCAGCGACTTCATGGGCATGATGTTGTTACCATCGCCGCCCAGCCTCGCGATCGACATGTCGACCGCGGTGCTGACGACGGCGTACCTCCAATTCGGCAGCGACAAGGATTATGTCTTCTGCGTCGAGAGCGAGTTTCGTCTGAGCGACATCGGCGAGAAACTGTCCGGTTATTTCCTGCTCCTTCCCGACGCCGCGTCGCTGCAAGCCATCCTCAAGGCCGTTCGCGTAGCCTGAGCCATGGTTCTCACGTCCGAGCGTGACCGCGACGTACTTCGGTCGTTCGCCCGCCGGATCGATCCGTCGGACGCCGGGGCGCACAACAACCTCGGCGTCTTGTATTACAACAAGGGATTGTACGAGGAAGCGGTCAGTGCGCTGATGAAGGCGCTCGAGCTCGACGGAAAAATGCAGGTCGCGCGCCGCAACCTCGAGATCGCGTACTTCAATACTGGCTATTACGATACTCGAATACCCGAGCTCCGCGAACGTCTGCGCTCGCGTCCCGAAGACCGTGACGCGCGGTGGGAGCTTGGTCGCACGTTCGCGTTGCTGGGACAACACGAGGAAGCGGCTGAAGAGTTCCGCGTCCTGTTGCAGCACAACGCGAATGACGTCGGCGCGCTTCTCCAGCTCGCGCTTGCCGAAAAGCAGGCCGGCGACATGGAACGGGCCCAATCGTGCGTCGAACAGGCGCTCGTGCTCGACCCCGAGAGCTCGCTTCTTCAGTTCACGCTTGGTGAGGTGCTCTATCATCGCGGATTGAACGAGGAAGCGCTGCGTGCGCTCGAGCGCGCGATCGAGCTCAATCCGGAGAACCATGACGCACTCTATCTCATGGGTTTCGTCCTCGGCGACATCGGACGACATGAGGAGGCGCAGGCAGTCACCCGCCGCGCGATCAAGCTCAATCCGACGCTCTCACGCGCGCACGCCAACTTAGCGATCGATCAACAACGCGCGGCGCAGACGAACGGCAACGAGGCGTCGGCCAAGAAAGAGCTGCAGGTGTCGGGCGAAGGACAGCTCGCGCGCTACAACCTGGGCCTCGCCTTTCGCAGCAAGGCGTATTACGCCGAGGCGTTGCGTGAATACCGTGCCGCGCTCGAGCGTGGCGAAGAGCGCGATCTCGTTTTACAAGCGATGGCCGAGGTCCACCTGCTCATGCGTCAGCCCAAGGAAGCGCTGGCGCTCTATGATGAACTGCTGCAGCGCCAATGTGATAGCCCAAAGCTATGGAACGAGCGCGGCGTGTCGCTGCACCAGCAGGGTCGGTTCGCCGACGCGGAGGAGAGCTATCGCCGGGCGTTGCAATCGGAGCCCGAGTACGCGATCGCGCACAACAACCTGGGCGTCGCCTTGTACCACCGTGGCGCCGTCGACGATGCGGTTACGGCATTTCGAACCGCGCTCCATGAGGAGCCCGGATTCGCGAAGGCGCGACTGAATCTGGCGCTGCTGCTGAGCCGCGCGAAGCGTTTTCCAGCGGCGCTCGAAGCCTACCGACTCGTGCTGAGCTCCGCGCCGGAGCACCCGGTGGCGTGGAATGGCATCGGTGTCGTGCTCGCCGAGCTGCGCAAGTTCGAGGACGCGCGCAACGCATTCGCCCGGGCGATTCAAGCACGGCCGGAGTTCGCCGAAGCGCACTACAACATGAGCTTCACGCTCTCCAACCTCGGCGATTTCGAGGGCGCGTTGCGCGAAACCAAACGCGCGCTCGAGCTCGACCCGTACTATGTCGCGCAGAAGTTCGAGCTCGCCATGGACGTCGAGTACGAGGACCCGGATCTGTCGATCCAGCCGGATCTGGGGAGCGAGCGCGCGGCCGACGCCGCGATCGCCGACTTCGCGTTCGACCCAAAAACGCTCGACTCGCTGTTCACCGAGCTGACGCCGGTCGTCGAGCCGCCGCCTCGGAACCGCAACACCGACTCGTCGCCCTATGCAATGGCGACGGATTACCTGTCGAAGGGATTGTTCGATCGCGCGTCGGCGGAGATCAACCGCGCGATGGCGCGAGGCAATGCACGCGCTGACGGTCTCGCCATGCTGGGCGACGTGTTCGCGAAGCAGGGATTGTTCGGCGAAGCGTTGGAGCGATACCGCGACGCACTGCAGATGCAGCCCGACCTTCGTGCCGCGTCGATCGGCGAGGCGTGGTCGTTGGTCCGTCTCGGACGCGCGACCGAAGCACGGCCGCTCGCCGAGCGCCTGGCGAAGCAACATCCGGACGACGTCGATCTGCTGATGCTTGTCGCGACGGCGTGCGCGGATTCCGGCGATCCGGCCGCCGCGCTCTCGGCCCTCGAGAAGGCGCGTCGCGTCGCGCCGATGCGGGCCGATATTCACCAGCGCATCGGCGACATCGCCGGCTCCTTGGGCGACAGCGACGGCGCGGTCTCCGCGTACCGGCATGCGCTGCAGTTGGATTCGGACTTCGCCGTAGTGCGATTCCAGTTGGCTCGACTGCTCCAGTCGAAGGGACACGATCGCGTCGCCGAAGAGGAACTCGTCGCGGCGCTCGACGCAGTCCCCACATATGCGGAGGCGACGCTCGAGCTCGCGACATTGCGCCGACGATTGGGTCGGCCCGCCGAGGCGCTCACGCTGCTCGTCGATCTGCTCCATCGCGATCCCTATCACTTCGACGCCCTCATCTCGCTCGGCGAGACGCTGCTGGCGCTCGGACGAAAGCGCGACGCCGTCCACGCATTCACGCGTGTGCTCCGGTTCGATCCGTCGCACATCGGCGCGTTGTTTTACGAGGGCGCGATCCTCGTCGAGCAGCATCGCTATCGCGACGCGATCGCTCGCTGGGAGAAAGTCGTCGAGCTCGGACCAGCGACTGAATACGCGCGCCGCGCCCGACGCGACATGCGCACCGCGGCTGATCTGCAGCGCATCCTCTCGCCGCGAGCGAGGCACTAGCGATGGCGATCGAGGGACCGCTCCGCGAGCTCGGCATCCACGACGTCTTTCAGCTCCTCGACCTGAGCCGAAAGACAGGGATGCTGCGCGTCTCCTCGGAGCTCCGCGAGGACGAGGGGCTCGTCTGCTTCGACGGGGGGCGCGTCGTCCAAGCAACGATTCGCAGCAAGACGCTTCCGATGGAGATGGTGCTGCTCCAGGCCGGCCGAATTACCGAGTCGGATCTCGAGCGCGCGCGGGCGAAGCGGCAAAACGGGCGGGCCGGACGCGAGATCGTGCATCTGCTCGTCGACGTCGGCGCGATCACGCACAAGGAGCTCGAGCGCCAGCTCCGACTGCAGCTCGAGAGCGTCGTGTTCGAGCTCATGTCGTGGCGCGAAGGGTTCTTCTCGTTCGAGGAACGCACGCGCGATGAGATGCCGGGCGAGACGTTGATCACCGTCTCGACCGAGTCGCTGCTCATGGAAGGCGCCCGGCGCATCGACGAATGGTCGCGCATCGCGGACATCGTTCCGAATGTCGCGGCGGTTCCGGAGCTCGCCCCGATCGACTCGGCGCGCGACGGAGCCATGCTCGATCTCTTGCCGCACGAGTGGCAGGTGTTGACGATGATCGACAGCGAGCGCGATCTGCGTGAGATCGCCGCCGTGCTGGCCCGCGATGAATTCGAGATCGCGAAGATCGCATACGGACTCGCGACGACCGGCATCATCACGATGCGGTCGCCAAAGCGACCGACGCCGGAGCTCGATCGCAGCGGCGTCGAATCGCGCCTCGAGGCGGCGCGCGCGTACACGACCGCCGGGCGTCACGCCGAAGCGCTCGACGAGCTCCGGCGCGCCGTTCAGGAAGATCCGCTGACGTCGCGCGCGCATCTCGATCTCGCGTTCGCCGCGGCGCGCACCGGCGATCTCTCCGCGGCGCGCGCGAGTTGGCAGCACTTTCTCCGCTTGACGCCTCGCGATCCAGCGGCGCCGCTCGTGCACAGCGCGCTCGGCGCGTTGGCCGAGCTCGAACGAGTGCTCGAGGTGCACGCCAATGGCTGACGACATCCGCCGTTGGAGCGATGAGTTGGCGCGCGATCCGTCGAGCCTCGTGTTCCTGCAGCTCGGCGAATCACTGCGACGACAGGGGCAAGTGGACATCGCGCTCAAAATCGCGCTTCGAGGACTCGAGCGGCATCCACGCAATGCCGAGGCACACGACCTCGTGGCGCGAATCGCGGTCGACCGGCTCGACTTCTCGCGCGCGCTCGAAGAGTGGGAAACGGTGCTTCGCTTGGTGCCCGACCACGTCGGAGCAATGAAGGGCCTCGGCTACGTCCATTTCCATCAAGGCCGCTTCGATCATGCGGAAGCGTATCTGAGCCAGGCTGCAGCCGGCGGAGCGGGAAGCGACGTGTCGAACGCACTACAGACCATACGTCGCACTACCGGCATTGCACCGACATGGACCGGCGACCGGAATCCGGCGCCCGATCCGCAGCGAATCTTCGCCGATCTACTGCTCGACGACGGTCAAACGGCTCTGCTGCTCGACGGCAGCGGTTACGTGCTCGGCGGCTTGTATCTCGATTCAGTGGGCGACGACGTGTCGCAGGACATCGGCGCGCAGTTGAGCGGCATCTCCGATGAGGTCGAGCGCTCGATGCGCCATCTCGACATCGGAAACTGGCGGTCGATCATCTTCGAGACGCAGGCCGCGGTCGTGGCGATGGCGCCCGCGGCGGACGACAGTCTGGTCGTTGTCGCGGCGTCTCGTTCGACCCCGCTCGGACTCCTGCGTCGGCTTCTCGACCGATGCGCCGAGCGGGCAGCCGGGTGGCTGGACGGCGGGAGACGGCCATGAGCCCCTTCACGTCGATGCTCGAATCGCTGACCCGCCAGCGTGGCGTGCGGGCCAGCTTGATCGTCTCCGAGAACGATGGGCTGATTGTCGATTCAAATCTCCGGTTCGGACAAGATGGCGACCGCATAGCTGCGCTGGCCGCGTCGATGTACCGCAAGGCGCGGTTATCGGCGGGGGCGGCGCGGCTGGGCGCCGTGTCGTTCCTCCAGCTTGATGCCGAGCGTGGACGGATATGCGCCGTCGGTGGCCGCAGTGATCTCGTCATCGTGGTCGTCGCCGATCCGGCGGCGAACGTAGGTCTGATGCGCGTGGAATTATTCAGGGCGCTGGAGTCGCTGGAATGAACATCGCGACGGTCGAGCCGTGGGTCGAAGCGCCGCTCAGGCGCTTCGTCGACGATGCGCGTGCCCGCCTCGCGTTGTTGTTGCATCCGTCGGGGCAGGTGATTGCGCAGGCGGGCTTCACGCGCGAGGTCGACGTGATGAGCGCGTGCGCGCTCGCGGCGGCGTCGCACGCCACCGCCGGCGAGCTCGGACGGCGCGTGGATGGTCATGCGTTTCGCAGTCTGCACTACGCCGGACCAGATCGGCAGCTCTTTCTGTCACCGGTCGAGACGGCGCGCGGGGCCTACATTTGCTTGACAGTCTTCAACGCCGAGAGCTCGCTCGGGCTCGTGCGCATTTACTTCGAGGAGTTGTGCAACGATCTCGCGGCAGCCGCACCGCCGCTGCCTGCCATCCGCCAACCGACGATCGCCGCCGATTTCGAGCTCGACCTCAATCGGAACCTCGCGGCGCTCTTCGGACGACACCACCCGTAACGCCTCCCGCATCGTCCTGTGTCGCTCGTCAACTACGCCACCCGCGAGATCACGTGCAAGATCGTCTACTACGGACCCGGCCGGTCCGGTAAGACGACCAACCTGCACTACATCTACGGTCAGGTGCCCGATGATCGGAAAGGCCGCATGGTGTCGCTCGCGACGCAGACGGACCGCACGCTGTTTTTCGATTTTCTTCCGCTCGATCTCGGCTCGATCTCGGGATTCACCACGAAGTTCCAGTTGTACACGGTGCCCGGTCAGGTCTACTACCAGGCGACGCGAAAGCTCGTGCTCCAGGGTGCCGATGGCGTCGTTTTCGTCGCCGACTCGCAAGCACGACAGCTCGGAGAGAACATCGAGAGCTTTCAGGACCTCCACGCGAATCTCGCCGAGCAGGGAATCGATGCGCGCACGGTTCCGCTCGTGCTGCAGTACAACAAGCAGGACTTGCCGCGCGATCTCATCCTCACCACGGCCGAGCTTTCCGACGCGATCAATTTTCGCGGCGTGCCCGAGTTTCCCGCCGACGCGCTGCACGGTCCGGGCGTGTTCGAAACCCTTCGCTCGATCGCCGAGGTCGTACTGAAGCGCCTCAGCGCGGGCACGAGTGCCGGCGTCGTGGCTGGCGCGCGGGGATGAACCGAATGCAGATCGACTCCCGGCTGCGCTTCGACAATTTCGTCGTTGGCTCGGCCAACCGGCTTGCCGTGGCCGCGGCGCACGCGGTCGCCGAATCGCCGGGAGCGGTCTACAACCCGCTGTTCATGTACAGCAGCTCGGGGCTCGGCAAGACGCACCTCATGAGCGCGATCGGCAATCAGGTCGGGCACCGCAGCGACCTCGTTGTGGAGCTCGTGACGCTCGATGATTTCGTCGAGGAACTGCACGAGGCGATTGCCGCCGGCCAATCCGAGCGGCTCAAGGAACGCTACTTGAAGGTCGGCGTGTTGCTGATCGACGACATGCAATTCCTCACCGGTCATCGCGAGACGCAGACGGAATTGCTCCGCATCTTCAACGCGCTGCAAGCGGACGGCCGACAGATCGTGATGACGAGCGACCGGCCGCCGAACGAGATCGCCGACGTCGATGAGCGTTTGCTCACGAGGCTCTCCGGCGGGTTGATCGTCGACATGGGCGCGCCCGATTACGAGACCCGCATGGCCATTCTCAAGGCCAAGTGTGAAGAGCGCGGCGTTCGGTTTCGCGGCGGCGTGATCGACGAGCTCGGACGCCTCGAGTTCAAGAACGTTCGTGAGTTGCAGGGCGCCCTCAATCGGCTGATCGCGTTCCAAACATTGGGCGGCGAGCAGGTCGAGCCGGAGGCGGTGCTCACCATTCTCGGCGATCTGGCGGACCAACGCGCCCGCTCGCCGGCGCCACGCCCCGTCGGCGGCGAATTCGCGAACTTCCTGACCGACATCGCGTCGGCCGTTGCGCACCACGTGGAGCAGTGGAAGACGAGGATCATCGAAGGCATCGAGTACTGGAAGAGCGAGGGCTTTCACACGGGCGCGCTCGAGCGTGTGTTGGCGGATCGCACGCCGCCGACGAGCGTCGAGACGGTGCTGCGCGAGTTCGAGGCAGGCGTCACCAAACTGCGCGACTTGCAACGCCAACTTCTGCGCCTCGACGCCGCGCTCGCGGCGCACGACGCATTCCGCGACCCCGATCGACTGAGCGAAGCCGAGGATTTGCTCGAGCGTGCGCTGCGCACGTCGACGCCGCCGCCGGGTCCTTCGGCGGCGTTCACGCGCGCGGGGTTCGAGGTCAGCGTGAGCAACCAGCTCGCGGTCCGCGCGGCTGACGCGATCGTCGGTGTTCCCGGCTCGCGCTACAATCCGCTGTTCATCCATGGGCCGAGTGGGGTCGGCAAGACGCACTTGCTCAACGCGATCGGCAATGGGTTGGTTCAAGGCGCCGCCGGTTCGTCCGCGGTTGCGTGCGTTCCCGCTCAGCTGTTCATCGACGAGCTGATCGCCGCGCTTCAGGAGGGAACGATCGATCGGTGGCGCTCGCGATATCGCGCCGCATCGGCGCTGCTGTTGGATGACGTCCAATTCGTCGCCGGCAAAGAGCGCACGCAGGAAGAACTGTTCCACGTCTTCAACGCGCTCTATGCGGAAGGCAAGCAACTCGTCATCGCGAGTGATCGTCCGCCGCGCGAGTTGTCGGGTCTCGAGGAACGGCTGCGTTCGCGCTTCGAGGGCGGATTGGTCGTCCAGATGCAGTCGCCGGATCACGCGCTGCGCGAGCGGCTGTACTCGCGCTACCTTCGGGAGCTCGGTGTCGAGCCGACGGCTGAGATGGTGCAGTATCTGTCGACGAGGCCGGCGTTGAGCGTTCGTGAGATCATCGGAACGGCGAATCGCGTCGTCGCGTCGGCCGAAGTGGCGGCCGTGCCGGTGACGATGGAGTTCATTCGCGCCGCCCTCGAGCCCGACGACAGCGGCCCGGCCGGCGCCGCGGTCAAGCGCGCCGCTGCCGATGGATTCTTCCTCGACCGAGAGAAGGTCCTGTGGGAATGGCCCGACGCGTCAACGCGGCTGATCGAGGAGCTGCGATGAGGAGGGCCATCTAGATGGCCATTCGCGGCAGCCTGAAAGAGGCCAGCCTTCCCGACGTGCTTCAACTCCTCGCCATGGGGAAGAAGACCGGCTGCCTGAGTGTCACGCATCGCTCGAACTTCGGGAACATCTACTTCGAGCGCGGGCGCATTTGTTATGCGTCGATCGTCAATCGGCGCGACCGACTCGGTGACGTGCTCGTGAAGAGTGGTGCGCTCGCGCAATCGCAGCTGGATGCGGCGATTGCGTTGCAGGATCGCCGGCGCGACAAACGGTTGGGGGAGTTGTTGGTCGAAATGGGCGCGCTGCGGATCGAGGAGCTGCACGACGCGATCGAGGTGCAGATTCGCGAGGCGGTCTACTACCTGTTTACGTGGAACCAAGGGACGTTCAACTTCGAAGCGGACGTCGCTCCCGATCAGCTCGACCACGTCGTGTCGATCAATCCCGAGTCGTTGCTGCTCGAAGGTGCGCGCCGCGTCGACGAGTGGGGCCTGATCGAGAAGAAGATTCCCACGTTCGATCTGATTTTCGAGGCGGATCGCCCGCATGCGTCGGTGAGCGACGTCGAATTGACGAACGAGCAACGCATCGTGCTCGATCTGGTCGACGGGGCGCGCGACGTGCAAGCGATCGTCGACCAGTCGGGGCTGGTCGAGTTCGAGGTCGGGAAGGCGCTGTATGGACTGGTCACCACCGGATTCATCCACCGGATCGGCAAGAGCGCCGGTCCGCCGCAGGCGTTGTCCGAAGGCCGGGCGGAAGAGCATCGCAATCTGGGAATCGCGTTCTACAAAACGGGCATGCTCGACGAGTCGCTCCGCGAATTTCGACGCGTACTCGAGCTGCGTGGAAACGACGCGTCGGCGCGATTCTACGTCGGGCTGGTGTTGTCGCGTCAAGGTCAATGGGACGAAGCCGTGGCGACGTTCGCCGATGCCGCCGCCCAACCCGGGGCCAAGCCGGCGATCTTTCACAATCTCGCATACGCGCTCGAGCAGCAGCGTCGATACGACGAGGCGCGCATCGCGCTCGACGAGGCGATTCGGCGGGGCGGCTCGAAGAATCCACGCATGCAGACGTCTGCCGGCATCATCTGTCTCCTTGCCGGAGATCTCGAGGGCGCCGACGCAAAACTCTCCGCGGCGCGAGCACTGTTCGCCGGCGGGGCACCGACCGCGGCGTGGTTTCACTACATGGCACTGACCGCCGCCCTTCTCGGAGACTCGACGCGCGCCATCGAGACGCTCAACCAAGGTGTTGCAGCGCATCCGCACGCGGCCGCGCTGCTCAACAACCTCGCGGTGGTCTTGGAGCGAGCCGGCCGCTACGACGAAGCGCGGGCTGCCGCGGACCGAGGCATCCATGAGGATCCGACGCTGCCGCAATTGCACAAGAATTTCGGCGATCTACAATACCGAGCGACGCAGTACGACGACGCGCTGGAGTCGTATCTCCGCGCCACCAAGGCGCATCCCGAGTTGGGCAGCGACGTGTATCTCAAGCTCGGGAACATTCGCCTGCGCCGTCGCGAGCGCGACGAGGCCGTGCGGTGCTGGGAGCGTGCGCTGGAGCTCGACCCGGACAACGCCATCGTGCGCACGAATCTCGAGTCGGTTCGTCAGGTCTTCTGATGTCCGAGTCGCAGCTCGGAGACTTCCAGGTCCTCACGCGCAAGATCACGCTCGAGCGCGGGTTCGGGTGCGCCAGTTATAAAGAGAAGTGTCTTCGCCGGCGGATCGCGGTGCGGATGCGCGCCCGGGGCGTTCACACGTACGACGATTACGCGCGAATCCTCGATGCCGACGCGGGTGAATACGAGCGTCTGCTCGACGTTCTGACGATCAACGTCACCAAGCTCTTTCGGAATTGGGACGTCTACGCGTCGATCGCCGCGAACGTCGTCCCCGCGTTGTGGCTTCGAACGACGCCCTCGATCCGTGTGTGGAGCGCCGGCTGCTCGTCGGGCCAGGAACCGTACTCGCTCGCCATTCTGTTCCACCGCTATGTGGCGACGAACGGCATGCTTCCCCAAATCGGGCGGGTTCAGGTGCTCGGCACGGATATCGACCGACTTTCCTTGGCCGCCGCGGAGCGCGGACAATTCGAGTCAGCCGATTTCTCGGATACACCCGATGAGCTGCGTAGCCGATACTTCTCCGCAGCACCGCCGTTCGTCGTCTCCGCGGGCGTTCGCAGCCTCGTGCGGTTCGAGCGCCGCGACCTGCTCGGTGATCCCGCACCGCCGGGAAAGTTCGAGCTGATTGTCTGCCGCAACGTCTTGATTTACTTCGACCGCGAAACCCAAGAACAATTGTTCGAGAAATTCTATCAGGCCCTCGCGCCCGACGGCTTTCTGGTCCTCGGCAAGGTCGAGACGCTGTTGGGCCCCATCCGCCCGCGGTTCGCGCCGGTTGACTCACGCGAGCGAATCTTTCGCCGTCTATGAGGGACACCTCCACCGAGGTTCTCGTCAAAGTCGCCGATTACGCGGTGGCCGCGAGCGGCACGATCGCCACGATCGGCCTCGGCTCGTGCGTCGCGATCATCCTGTATGACGGCGTGGCACACGTCGGCGGTATGGCGCACGTGCTGCTGCCGAACGAGGCGATGTCGCGAGATCGCTCGAACCCCGCGAAATTTCCCGCGTCGGCCGTTCCGCTGCTGCTCGACGAGATGCGTCTGCTCGGGGCGACGCGCGAACGCGTGCGGGCGAAGATCGTTGGCGGCGCGAGCATGTTCGCCAATCTCATTCCGGCCGGCGGCATCAACATCGGTGAACGCAACATCACCGCCGTTCGCGGTGCGCTGTCCGAGGCGAAGGTGCCGATTGTCGCCGAAGATGTTGGCAGCGACCATGGTCGGAGCGTGTTCCTGTTCCTCGATGACGGCCGCGTCGAAGTGCGGTCGCTGAAGAAGGGTTCGCGTGTCCTCTGACAAGCTGCGCGTTCTCGTCGTCGACGACAGTGCGTTCATGCGGAGACTCACGTCACAGATCATCGACGACTCGGGGGAGTTCGCCGTCGCCGGCACGGCACGCAATGGATACGACGCGCTGAAACAGATTCACGAGCTCAATCCCGACATCGTCACGCTCGATGTGGACATGCCGGAGCTCGACGGATTGAGCGCGCTCGGCTACATCATGAGCGAGACGCCGCGACCGGTGGTGATGCTGAGCGCCGGCACCACGAATGGCGGACACACGGCCACGTTGCGGGCACTCGAGTTGGGCGCCGTCGACTTCGTGCTCAAGCCGTCGGGGGCGATCAGTCTGGATCTGCGAACGATTTCAGATCGGTTGCTCTCGGCGCTTCGCGGCGCGGCGACCGCGAACATGAGTGGACTGCGCATGCTGGCGCGCCCGGCGCCCGAGGGATTCGGACACAAGGTCGATCCCGTGTCGCGCTCCGATCGCGCGACGCGCGCCGTCGTCGTGGCGTCGTCAACGGGCGGTCCACGCGCACTCTCGGCGATCGTTCCGCAACTATCGCGCGGACTCGCGGCTGCGGTGTTGGTCGTGCAACACATGCCGGCCGGATTCACCAAGAGCCTGGCGCAGCGACTCGATACCGTCAGCCCCATCCGAATCGACGAGGCGGAGGACGGAGAGCCCGTCGTGCATGGACGCGTGTATTTGGCGCCGGGTGGATTTCATATGACCGTTCGCGACGACGGCGAGGGCCCGGCGATCGGGCTCGACAAGTCGGCCTCACTCTGGGGCGTGCGACCAGCTGCCGATCTCTTGTTTCGTTCCGCCGCGGCGGTGTTTGGCGCGTCGACGGTTGCGGTCGTTCTGACGGGGATGGGCCGCGACGGCGCCGAAGGAACACGCGCAGTCCGCGAGGCCGGTGGGCTTGCCATCATTCAGGACCGCGAGTCCGCGACGATCTACGGCATGCCCCAGGCGGCGATCCAGTGCGCGGGTGCCGACCGCGTCGCTCCGCTGCAAGACATCGGCGGCGTCATCGCGGAATTCGTCGACGTGGTTGCCCATGTTCCGTGACGGTGCCGCGCGGTTTCTCGTCTTTCGCATAGGGGCCGAGCGTTTCGGCGTCGAGCTTCCCGCGGTCGACGAAGTCATTGATGCACCCAGCGTTCAGGCGGTTCCCGACGCACCGGCAACAGTGCTCGGGGTGTCGACGATTCGCGGAGAGTTGATCACGCTGTACGACCCACGGCCGCTGCTTCATGTCGAGGGTCGACTCGACGGCGCCGCGTTGTTGTTTGTTCGAGACGACCGGCGAGTCGGTGTGGCGATCGAAGACGTGTACGACGCGATCAAGATCGAGGACGGCGATTTGCTCAAGGCGCCAGGCGGCGGCGCCGACGCGTCCGACGGGATTCTCGTCGGCTTGGTTCGTCGTGCAGGAGAGTTGATCGGGATACTCGATGCCAACGCGCTGCTCGATGCGGCGATCGCCGGCGACGGAGAGAGGAAATGAAGAAGGACGTCGTGCAGCTTGTGATCTTTCGTCTCGGAGCCGACCTGTTCGCGGCCGACGTGTTCGACGTCGAGCGCGTGCTGCGGTACGCGCAGCCGAACACGGTGCCGGGCGTCCCGCGCTGGATCGCGGGACTGATGCCATATCGAGACACTGTCATCCCGGTCGTCGACATGCGTCGGCGGATCGAGCTGCCCGACGCGACGATCACGCCCGAGACGCGCCTCCTCGTGTTTTTCACCACCAATGGCTGGATCGGCGCGATCGTCGATTCGGTGTCGGAGGTCGCGGTGCTTCCGGCGGCGAATGTGACGCCGCCCCCAGCGTTGTTCCACGGGCTGCCCGCGCAGTTCATGCGCGGCATCGCCAAAGTCGGGGAACACGTCGTCGTCGTACTCGACGTCGATCTGGTGTTGTCGAGCAGCGAACGCCTTGCGTTCGAGCAAAGCGTCGAAGCACTGGAGCCGGCTGTACGTGCCTGAAAGCGTCCCCGTAACGCTGCGCGCCCGGCATGATGCCCTCGGCGGGCGGCTGGATGCGCCTGATGCCGCGAGAGAGCTCGACGAACTGAAGGCGGAGATCGGCGCGCTCTTCAAGGCGGTGGAGCTGGAGCTGAGCCAACTGAATGCGCTGCGCGCCGATGTGCTGCAACTCGTCGACCGATGGAAGGCGACGAAGGCCACGCAGCCGTCGCTCGCACCCCAGTTTGTCGCTGAGCGGCCCGTGGTCCATGCGGATCACATCGGTGCGTCGACCTTCGTCGAGAAAGGGTGGAGCAAGATTTCAGTCGGCGATTACGAGGGCGCCGAACAGGTGCTTCGCAAGGCGCTGGAGCTCGCGCCCAACGACGTGGCGGCCGCGTCGATGTTGGGCTGGGCGGAAATGCTGCAAGAGAAGTTCGATGACGCGCTCCTCAACTTTCAGAAGGTGCTCGCCCGCGAGCCCCAGAATGCGTTGGCCCGTATCAACGTCGGGTATATTTGTCTCAAGAAGCGGATTTTTGGTGAGGCGATCGAGCATTTGTCGCGGGCGATTCGTCTCGACAACGACAAGAAGGCGACGCTGTACGCGCACTTCTATCTCGGGTTGGTGTATCTCGAGCGCGACATGTTCGAGGACGCGCAGACATTCTTTCAGAAAACGCTCAACCTCGGCCCGAACTTGATCGAGGCGTACTACGAGCTCGGTCGCGCGTACTGGCTCAATGGCCGCCGAGAACATGCAATGGCCACGTGGAAGGCCGGCTTCGAGGCGAACAAGTTCAATCCGTGGGGAAAACGCTGCGCAGAAGTGCTCACGACGGTGGAGGCAGGCGGCTCGCCTTAGGCGCGGTTCTGTCGCGCGCGCGCCGCGTGTTGTCGGTTGCGGCGCTGATTCCGCTGGCTCTGACCGCCGCCGCAGCGCAAGAAGAAGCTCCCGAGCGGCTCGACCGCGGCCGATTCACGGCCGTCTATTTTCCCAGCGACCAAACGCTGACGCAGTCATTGTTGGATTACTCGGTCCGCAACGACACGTTTCCCGGATTGCCGCGGCCGCGCCAGCACGTCTGGCTGGCGATCGCGCCCAACCGCAAGCGATTCCGTGAGTGGATCGGTCCGGGCGCGCCGGAGTGGGGCGCGGCGATCACGTTTCCCGAATCGCGTCGCATCGTGATGCAGGGGCGATTCGCCGGAGCCGACGCCGGCGATCCGCGCGAAGTGTTGCGTCATGAGCTCGCGCACTTGGCGCTGCACGAGTACTTGGGCGACGCACCGCCACGCTGGTTCGACGAAGGCTACGCGAGCTACGCTGCGCACGAATGGCGGAGAGACGACGCGTTGGCGGCCAACGTCGCGTTGGCATTGAAGGGAACGCCGACCCTCGACGAGCTAGATGCCGAATTCAACGCCGGCTCGACGACGGCGCAGAACGCGTACGCGCTCGCGTATCGTGCGGTGGTGGAGCTCGCGTCGCTCGACACGGCGTCCGGTCTCGCGCGGTTTCTCAGCGCCTGGAAGGATACGGGCTCGATGGACCGCGCCTTCCGCGCGACCTTCGGCATTACGCTGGTCGGATTCGAGCAGCGATGGCAACAGCGCACGCGCCGTCGCTACGGAGCGCTCGCGCTCGTTGGCGATTTTGCCATCGGGGGACTGGTGTTGCTGGTGATCGTGTTCCCGTTGTACGTGACCAGGCGCCAACGAAATCGCCAACGATTGGCGGCGCTGCTTGCGGCAGACGAGGCCGCCGAGCGGGCGGCGCGACGCAGCGCGATCGAGGCACTCCTGCGCGGGGATGATGAGACCGATTTGCGTGGCGGAACGCCCGAGATTCCTCCGTCTTAATCAGTCCGTAATGTCGCGCTCATCATGGCGTAACTTCGCGTCAGCACGTCGCTTGACACCATTCCTAGGAAGGTCTACACTACATCCCCTATGGCGGAGAACGAGGCGGCGTCTCGGACACGAGGCATGATGTGGTGGGGAATCGCGGCGTTGGTGATCATTGCCGGGTTCGCCGATTTGGCGCGGGGCGGGGAAACGATCGCCCCGATCTTGCTTGCGATTGGATATTGCATCCTCGTACCCGTTGCAATTCTGAAATAGTTTCTTGAGCGCTTTTTCGCGGATCTGGCGGGCGGGCGAGCAGGACGCCGCGAAAGTTGCTATGTGTGTGCAGGAGCGACCCGCCCGATCGTGCAGGTCGGGCGAATAGCTCAGTTGGTTAGAGCGCCTGCCTTACACGCAGGAAGTCGGGGGTTCGAGTCCCTCTTCGCCCATTGAGCATTAATTAAGCAGTATGTGATTGCGAACCCGAGTGCACGTCGCGGGGTACTCAGTTCAACGTCTGGGAGGTTACGACCGTGAAGTCAACGCAACGTTCGAGTGCCAGGGCCTTGGCCCTTCTCGCGCTTTCGCTCGCGACCAGTCCGCTGGCCGCGCAAGTGGCGAAGCAGCCGGATCAGCGCGGCGGCGTGCCGAACACCGACACGCCCTACATTCTCGTCGCGACATTCCGCAGTCCCGACCGAGCGCTCGGCGTCACCATGGCCGACGAAGTTCGGAAGCGGCTGCAGAGTGAGAAATCGACGAAAGAGCTTTACGTCATTCCAAAGACGAACATCAACAACACGCTCGAGGCCTCGGGCTACCGAGCGGATTCCGCGTTGAATGCGTCCGACCTCATGGAGCTCGCGAAGCAGCTGCGCGGTGAACAAGTGCTCGACGGTGTCGTGACGAAGACGGCGAGCGGCGTGCACGTCGAGCCGCGGTTGCTCATGCGAACCGGACAACAGATTGTCGCGCAGCCGCTCCCGGTGGTCGACGCGAGAGATCCGGGCGACGCCGCGAAGCAAATCGAACGCGGTCTCACCGAAGCAAGCAAAGCAATTCCGTCCTATAAGCTGTGCACGACGGCATTGCGCGCAGCCAAATACGACGATGCAGCGAAAGCGGCGCGCGCCGGTCTCGCGCTGTACGCCAACTCCAGCTTCTCCCGTCTGTGCCTGCTGTCGGCATTCGCGTCCCAGAAGGCGCCCGCTGACTCGATCATCGCGGTTGCGTCGAAGATCGTCGCGACCGACCCGACGTCGATGATCGCGCTGGCGAATCTCGCCGACGCGTACGCGCAGAAGGGTGACACGGCAAAGGCCATCGAGACGAACCTGGCGATCTACAAGCTCGATCCGTCGAATACGACGATCGGCACGTCGATCATTACGCAGCTTGCGCAGTTCGGATCACCGGACAAGGCGCTGCCGATCATCGACTCGATGCTCGTGCAGAATCCGGGAGACCCGACCATGCTCCGTCAGAAATGGCTCCTTCAGCTCAAGGCCGGAAAGTTCAAGCAGGCAATTGCGACGGGTGAGGAGTATGTGAAGGCCGACACCGCCGCGGCAACGCTCGACTTCTTCCAGCGCCAGATCGGCGCGGCGCAGCAAGACAGCAACGCGGCAATGGTGCAGACGCTGGCGGCACGGGCGGCGCAGAGATTCCCGAAGGACGCGAGCCTCCAGGTGCTGTTGGCGCAGAACTATCGGAAAGCGGGGCAGATGCAACAAGCATTGGCAGCGGCCCGCCGTGCAACCGAAATCGATCCGAAGAACGCGAACGCCTGGTTGTTCGCGATCGTGACGGCCAACGATTTGAACATGCCTGACACGGCCATGGCGCTCGCCCAAAAGGCGATCGCGGCTGGCTCGAGCAAAGAGCAGCTGAGTCAGGCGCTTCTTGCGCCGGTCGGCGCGTCGGTGAAAAAAGCGCAGGACTCCAAGGAGCGCGCGGATTGGGAGGCGGCACTCAAGTCCGCCCAATCGGCCGATGCGATCGCTGGTTCGCAGGGGACGAAGTTCTACATTGGACTATCGTCCTTCCAGGTTGGGTTGGACGCGATCAACAACGCGCAGAAGCTCTCGAAGGAAAAAGGCAAGGACGCCAAGGAAAAGGCGTGCGCTGAGACGAAGATCGCCGAGGAGATGACGGCGTTGACGGCGATGTCGATGCCGGCGGGCGGCGCGTACAACAAGGAGGCGGCGGGTCAGATCCTTACCGCGCTGAATCAAATTCAAGAAGCCATCCCGCAGTTCAAGAAGGCGCTCTGCGGCAAGTAAAACGCGAACTGAACGCGAGAAATGCCGCCCGGCAACGTCTGCCGGGCGGCATTTTTCGCTCACGTAGGGTTTTTTAGCATTTCGGAATCCTCGCCGCGAGTGCACGTTCCTCTGTACACAGTTCACCGTTGGGAGGTGAGGACCGTGCAGTCAACGCAACGTCATAGCTGGACGGGGTTGGCGATTCTGGCGCTCTCGCTCGCACGCACGCCTTTGCTCGCACAAACGTCCAAGCTGCCGGAACAGCGCGGAGGCGCGCCGAATGCCGACACGCCGTACATCCTCGTGGCCGCGTTCCGGGGTCCCGACCGCGCCCTCGGCGTTGCCGTTGCCGACGAGGTCCGAAAGCGTCTCCAGAGCGAGCATTCGACCAAGGAGCTGTACGTCGTTCCCAAAGCCAACATCATCCATACGCTAGCCGCGTCGGGATACCCCGCGGATTCCGCGCTGAGCGTGACAGATCTCGTCGAGCTCGCGAGGTCGCTCCGCAGCGACGAGGTGCTCGACGGTTTGGTTTCCAAGAGTGCGAGCGGCGTGCACGTCGAGCCGCGGTTGTTGTTGAAGAGTGGTCAACAGGTCGTGATGCAGCCCCTTCCCGCCATCGATGCCCACGATCCGGGCGACGCCGCCAAACAAATCGAACGCCATCTCACCGACGCGAGCAAGGCGATTCCGTCGTACAAGCTGTGTGTGACGGCGCTGCGGGCGGCGAAGTACGACGACGCTGTGCGTGCCGGACGCGCGGGCCTTGCTGCGTATCCGAACTCGAACCTTGCGCGCATCTGCCTGCTCCAAGCGTTCGTCTCTCAAAAAGCGCCGGCTGATTCGATCATCAACGTTGGCAAGGCTGTGGTCGCGGCCGACCCGACATCGCTGATCGCACTCGCGAATTTGGCCGACGCGTACTTGCGGAAGGGCGATACGGTGACGGCGATTCAGACCCAACTCGCGATGTACAAGCTCGATCCGACGAACACTGCACTCGGGACGGCGATCATCAACTCACTCGTGAGTGTCGGGTCGGTTGCGGACGCATTGCGAATCGTCGAATCGATGCTGGCCGAAAATCCCGGCGATCCGTCCATGCTGAAAACACGGTGGCTCCTCCTCCTCAGGTCTGCGCAGGCCGACAGCAACCGCGCGACCAAATCGGCGAAGCTGCAACTCGCGGTCAAAGCGGGCGATGACTACGTGAAGGCCGACCCAAGCGCGGCCACCGTCGACTTCTTTGGCAGGCAGATCGGCGCGATGCAGCAAGACAGCAACGCGGCGATGGTGCAGCAGATCGCTGCGAAAGCCGCACAGAAATTTCCGATGGAGGCGAGTTTTCAAGTCCTCCTCGCGCAGAGCTATCGAAAGTCGGGTCAATTGCAGCAGGCCCTCGTCGCCGCGCGACGTGCAACCGAGATCAATCCAAAGGATGCCAACGCCTGGCTCTTCGCGATCGTCACGGCGAATGATCTGAACATGCCTGATACGGCGATGGCGCTGGCGCAGAAGGCGATCGCGGCTGGCTCGAGCAAAGAGCAGCTTGGCCAAGCGCTGCTTGGTCCGGTCAATGTCGCCGTGAAGAAGGCGCAAGAATCGAAGGAGCGCGCGGATTGGGAAGCGGCGTTGAAATCGGCGCAATCGGCCGACGCGATTGCCAGCTCACAGGGCAGCAAATTCTACATCGGGCTTGCTTCCTTTCAGGTCGGATTGGACGCGATCAACAACGCGCAGAAGCTGTCGAAGGAAAAGGGCAAGGACGCCAAAGAGAAGGCGTGCTCCGAAACGAAGGTTGCGGAGGACATGACCGCGACGACAGCGATGTCGATGCCGGTTGGTGGAGGCTTCAACAAAGAGGCTGCCGGTCAAATCATGACCGCACTGGGCCAAATCCAGGCCGCCATCCCGCAATTCAAGAAGCAACTCTGCGGCAAATGAATGCATCGGCAAGAAACCGCCCGGCGCCTGACACGCCGGGCGGTTTCTTTTTCTTCTACCCTTCCGTTTCGCCAGGGAGAGTCGCGACGTGAACCCACAGGTCGCGCGCCCGCGCCCGATAGACCAGATGCTTTCCGTTCGACGACTCTCCGTCGACGTTGACGGCCACCGCTTCGCGCGTGTCGATCGTCACGCCGCGCACCTGCACGTACTGCACTCCGTCCTGGCCAATGTGCTCACCGCGCTTGACGCGAAGCACCGTGCGCGCAAAATCGGCGCGCGACATGTTCTCGACAATGCACAGGTCCAACAGCCCGTCCGTGGCCGAGGCCATCGGCGTGACCATGGTTCCCCCACCGGACGCGCGCGTCAGCCCCACAGCGAACATGAGAAACTCACCCTCGTACTCGAAGCCGTCGCCGGCGAACCGCGCAACTTGTGGTCGAAGGTCGGCCAGCTTGCGCATGCCGCTGATCACATAGGCAAGCGCGCCGAGTGACTCCTTGGCCTCGGGTGGCGTCTCGGCTGTCGCTTCTGCGCCGACGCCGGCCGTGGACACGTTGAGAAATCGGCGGCCGTTGAGCGACGCCGTGTCCAGTCGCCTAGGCTTGCGTTGTAGGATAACATCCATGGCATGATCGGCATCCGCCGGTATCCCTACCTGTCGCGCAAAATCGTTGGCCGTTCCCACCGGGATGACCCCAAGCGGCACGTCGTATCCGTCCAAGCCATTCACGACTTCATTCAACGTCCCGTCTCCACCCACCGCCGCGACCACATCGACGCCGCGGCGTGCGGCATCGGCGGCGAAGGCCGTGGCGTCGCCGACGGCGTACGTGACCATCGGCTCGACGAGGTGTCCCTTCTGGCGCACCCAGTCGATGAGATGTCGAACCTCGGGATAGTCGGCACGCGAGCCGTGGATGACCAACGCGATGTGCTTGGATCTCATGCCGCTCGATAGCGCATATCACGCGCCTGTGCTCGCCAGCGACGTCACAGAGCTCCTACGCCGCTCGAAACGCGTGCTCGACTGTACGCTAGGAGGGGGCGGGCATTCGCTGGCCCTGCTCGAGGCTGGAGTCGAAAGCGTGGTGGGCGTCGATCGAGACCCTCAAGCGCTGGCCGCGGCTACCGAGCGCCTCGCCCGATTCTCCGACCTCGGCAGATTCTCGGCTGTCGAGTCGAACTTTGCGGCCCTCGACGGTCTTTCGGCACTCGAAGGGATTCGATTCGACGGCATCTTGCTCGACTTGGGGATTTCCTCGCACCAGATCGATGAGACCGACCGCGGCTTCAGTTTCCGCCCCGGCGCCCCGTTGAATATGCGCATGGGGGCAGACTCGCCGATGGATGCCGCTGAATTGCTCAACACTGAAGACGAGAGGACCCTGACATCGATCTTCCGACACTTCGGCGACGAGCCGCACGCGGCTCGTCTGGCCCGCGAAGTCGTGCGTCGCCGAGCCAACGCGCCTTTCGAGAGCAGCGATGACCTGGTCGGCGCGATTCGAGCCGTCCTCGGCGCACGCAGCGGAGCTGGCGACTTTGCGCGATTGTTTCAGGCGGTGCGCATTGCCGTCAACGACGAGCTCCCCAGCTTGGAGCGTGCACTCCCCGCGCTTCGCGACCGGCTGTTGCCAGGCGGGACGTTGGTCGCGATCGCGTACCATTCGGGAGAAGACCGCATCGTCAAGAATGCGTTCCGAGACTGGAGCGCGGCCTGCGTCTGTCCGCCGAAGCAACCTGTCTGCACCTGCCGTGGCCGTCCACTCGGCACGACGATCACCAAGCGCGCCATTCCCGCCTCCGCCGACGAAGTCATTCGAAACCCACGCGCCCGCAGCGCCCGGCTCCGCGCATGGCGAAGCGCCGAGTAAAGCCGGGGCGCCGCGGCCTGATCGCCATGGTGCTCGTCGGTTTCGTCTTGGTCACGACGGGCGTCATTGCACGGAGAGTGTTCGGCGTTCAGCAGCAGCGGGAAATCCGAAAGCTCCAACAGAAACGCAACGCGCTCGAGGCAGACCGCATCCGGTTGGAGACCGCGATCCGAGAAGCATCGAGCCGGACGCATTTACAGCCGATCGCCGAGCAACGATTGAACATGCACATCCCGACACCGGATCAGCAGGTGCTTCTGCCGCGACCCGCGACCAAAGCAGCACGCCCGCCTCATGATTCGCTCTAAGCGCATCGGCATCGCGCACGCCACGTTGGCGATCTTTGCGCTCGCCATTCTCATTCAATCCGCGCGCGTCCAGCTGGCGCAGGGCAAGGCATGGCGCGCCCGCGCCGAACGGCAGCAAACGACGGAGCGCACTGTTCCGGCTCCGCGCGGCGACATCCTCGACGCCACGCGTCACGTGCTCGCGCAAAGTCGTGAGATGGTGCGTCTCGAGATCGCGCCGCGCGAAGTCACAGAGCCACGCAAGCTGCGCAAAGCACTTTCGCAGCTTCACGTCGACGGCGCGATCATCGGGCGGGCGCTCGACACATCGGTCAAATACCTTACGGTGCCGAATCGCTTCCTCGCGGTGGACGCCGCCCCGGCAATGGCACTACGCGGTGTCCATTCGTTCGCGTCGATCACACGGGCGTACGCCGTGACCGAAGGGACACAGGGAATCCTCGGCCACGTCGACGGCGACAACAAACCGGTGGACGGACTCGAGCTGTCGCTCGATTCGATTTTGCGCGGCACTCCAGGTGCGGCGACGATCTTCAAAGATCCCAAAGGACAGAGCCGCGAGTCGCCTATCGCGCCAGGCACGGCACCGATCCGCGGCAACAGCGTCGTGCTCACGATAAACGCCGACCTGCAACAGATCGCCGAAAAAGCGTTGGCCGACGCCGTCGCGCGCATGGGGGCGGAAGGCGGGGACATTGTCATTCTCGATCCGCATGATGGCGACATCCTCGCCATGGCAAGTCGCCGTCTCGATCCGCGCCTGACCGCGGCGACCGCGTTGACGGAGCCGTTCGAGCCCGGATCGACGGCGAAGCCATTCATGGCGGCGGGGCTGCTCGAGCGCGGACTGGTGTCCGATCGCGATTCGGTCGACACCGGCGATGGCGTCTATGCGATCAACGGGCGCGAGATCCACGACGAGCATCACATCGGCCGGGCGCCGCTGGCTGACGTGCTGCGATGGTCGAGCAACATCGGCATTGTGAAGTTCTCGCAGCGACTGACGAATCGCGACGAGTACGAGACCCTGCGCGACTTCGGCTTTGGTACGCCGACGGGAGTTCCGTTTCCGACGGAGTCCGGCGGAATTCTGCGAATCCCCAAATCGTGGTCGATGCAGTCGGCCAACTCGCTAGCGATGGGTTATGAGATCTCGGTCACTCCGCTGCAACTCGCGACGGCGTACGCCGCGTTCGCGAACGGCGGCGAGTTGGTCGAGCCGGCGTTGTTGAAGGAAGTCATCGGCCCCGACGGTTCGGTTCGATATCGGCATGAGCGACGCGTGGTGAGACGCGTCATGTCGCGCCCCGTGGCCGACAAGATTCGGCACATGCTGCTCGACGTCGTCGATGAGGGGACAGCGCTCCAGGCCGCGCTCGACAATTACTTGCTCGCCGGGAAGACCGGTACTCCGCGCGGCGCGGTGCGCGGTCATTACGTGGCCGGCCGGTACAATCCGAATTTCGTCGGGCTATTCCCTGGCGATGCGCCGCAATACGTGATCGTGGTGAAGCTCACGGCTCCGCAAAGCTCGATCTTCGCGGCCGAAACGGCGGCACCGGTCACGAAGGCGATCCTCGAGGCCGCAGTGGCAGCAGGAAATGCGGCGCTGGATCGCTCAAAGCTTGCGTCGAGCGCGGTGCCGTCGCGCAAGGACACGGCGCGGCCGGCCAGCGTCAGGCAAGCGGGAGCGCCCGAGAAACGTACCCAGGTCGTCGCAAGCAATGACAGCGCCGACCAGGATGGCAGTCTGGCGTTCGTCGTCACGCTGCCCATGCAACCGCCGCCGCCGATGCCACGCACCGTTCATCAGGTGCCGGACGTTCGCGGCCTGGCTCTGCGCGACGCGGTGCGTTCGTTGCACAGTGCTGGGTTCCGCGTCCAGCTCGGGCATGGTGGCGCGAGTAGCTCGCCGATGACGTCTCCAGGCGCGGGCGAGCTGGCTCAAACGGGAACGCTGGTTCGATTGCTCTTCGATTACTGAATGCACGCGAAAATCGAAACGATCGCGAAAGCGCTCGACGAGGCGGGACTCCTCGTCGAGACTCGCGGTGCGCTTCCCGCGACGGTCGTCGGCGTCAGCGATGACAGCCGTGCCGTGCGCGACGGCTTTCTCTTCGTCGCTGTCCGTGGCTCCGAACGCGATGGACACGACTTTCTCGACGCGGCCGCCAAAGCCGGTGCGAGCGCGGCGATCGTCCAGGATCCATCGCGAACTACGCTGCCGGCGTTGGTGGTGAACGACGGACGCCGCGCCGCCGCGGTCGTCGGTGCAGCGGCATTCGGGTTTCCGGCACGCGAGCTCCAGCTCGCAGGCGTCACCGGAACCAACGGGAAGACCACCACGGTCAACATGCTTCGTCACTTGCTCGACCCCGGCGACGGATCGAGCGCCTCACTTGGCACCCTGGGCGTGCTGGTCGGCAGCGATGGGGAGCCGCTCGAAGGCGGTGGGGGGCTCACGACACCGGGGCCGATCGAGTTGCAGCGCGTGTTCCGCGCGTTGATCGATCGCGCCGTCAAGCGCGTGGCGATGGAAGTATCGTCGCATTCGCTCGATCAGCGGCGCGTCGAAGGCGTGTTCTTCGACGTCGTGACGTTCACCAACTTCACGCGCGATCATCTCGACTATCACGGGTCGATGGACGCGTACTTCACGGCGAAGGCGAGATTGCTCGACCACTTGCTCCCGCACGGTGTGGTCGTGTACAACGCCGACGACGAAGCATGGTCGCGGCTCAAGACCGATCGCCGTCGCGTGGCGTTCAGCGCACGTGTCAAAACCGCCGAGGTTCACGCCGAAGAGGTGCAATACCGTCCCCGCGGCAGCGAGTGGACTCTGGTCCTCGGCTCCGAACGCGTCGCCGTCCGACTTCCGTTGATCGGCGACTTCAACATCATCAACGCGCTGGGCGCCGCGGCGAGTGCGTTCGCGTTGGGTATCTCGTCGAGCCGCATCGCCGAGCGCTTGACGACGATGCCGCAGGTGCCGGGACGTCTCGAGGTGCTTCGCGATGATCCGACGGTGCTGCGCGATTACGCGCATACGCCCGACGCGCTCGAGCGCGCGCTCGACGCGGTGCGTCCATTCACGCCCGAGCGGCTGATCGTCGTGTTCGGATGTGGTGGCGACCGTGATCGCGGCAAGCGGCCGCAGATGGGCGCGATCGCCGAGGCGAAAGCGGATCTCGCGATCGTGACGAGCGACAATCCGCGCACCGAAGATCCAGAAGCCATTATCGATGACATCGAGAAGGGAATGACTTCGAACACACACGAGCGAATCGAGGATCGACGCGCGGCCATCGAGCGAGCGCTCGAGCTGGCGACGCCGCGCGATGTGATCGTGCTCGCGGGAAAGGGCCACGAGACGTACCAGGTCCGGGGCACCACGAAGTTCCCGTTCGACGAAAAGCAGATCGTCGCCGAGCTCTCGAGATCGAGTCGCACTCGGGCGTCGCGATGAGCATTGCACCGTCGGCCGCCGCCCCCGTCGCGAAGACAAGCTTTTGGACGCTCGACCGAGTCGCGGACGCGCTCGAGGAGTTGTCCGACATCAACCTCCCGCGCGGCACGAGCACGTTCGGACGCGTCTGGACCGATACGCGCACCATCGAGTCCGGGGACCTGTTCGTCGCGCTCGTGGGCGAACGATTCGACGCGCACGACTTTCTGTCTGATGCGGTGCGCCGAGGTGCGGTGGGCGTTGTCGTGTCGCGCGCCAACGTGGGACGCGGACTCGCTGTTCCGGTATTTGAAGTCGCCGATACGCTCGTTGCGCTCGGCGCTCTTGGTCGGTATCGGCGCCGCGCGTGGGGAAAAACCGTCGTCGGCGTGGTCGGCACGAACGGAAAGACCAGCACGAAAGAGCTCATTCGCGCAGCGCTCGGGGGCGTTTACGAGGTGCACGCCACGCGAGGGAACTTGAACAACTTGATCGGCGTTCCATTGACCCTGCTTTCCATTCCAGACGGGGCCGACGTCGCTGTGGTCGAGATGGGAACGAATCAACCAGGCGAGGTGCCGCGCCTGCGGACGATCGTGGAGCCCGACATCACCGTCGTGACCTCGGTTGCCGAAGAGCACCTGGAAGGGCTTGGCGATTTGGCCGGCGTGCTGCGCGAGGAAATGGCCGCGGCCGATGGGGTCGAAGTCGCGGTGGTGCCATCGTCGCAGCCTGAAGTCGTAGACGCCGCCCGCACTCGCGCCCGACGCGTTGTCACCGCGGGTCTCGACTCGGGTGAGGTTCGGGCGACGAGCTGGTCAGTCGACTCCGACGGTTGCGGCAAACTGTCCGCGGACTCGGTAGACATTCGGCTTCCGCTTCGCGGCGCACACAATATCCGAAATGCGATGCTCGCGCTCGCCGTCGCTCGAGAGCTCGGCGTGTCGGTCGACGATGCCGGTCGCGGCCTCGCAGCGATGTCGGCCCCGCCCATGCGAGTGAACTGGGAGCAGTACCCAGCGGCGACACTGATCAATGATGCCTACAACTCGAATCCGGGCTCGGCCAAGGCAGCGATCGAGCTGCTGGCTCATACTGGGAAGGGACGCCAGCGCGTGGCAATCCTCGCGACAATGCTCGAGCTTGGACCCCAAGGGCCGCGCCTGCACGACGACGTGGCGCGGGCGGCGCTCGACGCCGGCATCGAGCTGGTGGTGGCGATCGGTGAGTTCGCGACGGCGTTCGGGCGTATCGCGCCGGGCGATTCGCGCGTCATAACGGCTGACGATGCCGAGCACGTGTGGCCCGCGATCTCGTCGCGTCTCGATCCGAACGCCGTTATCCTCCTCAAGGGGTCGCGCGGTATGCGCTTGGAGCGACTCGTTGAGCCCATCAGTAAATGGGCAACACAGCACCAGTCATGATGATTGGCTGAGGGGGGTGAGCTTCACCCTCGGTCCTCCACCCTCGTCCGCGTCTCGTCGTGCTTTACCACTTCCTGCTTCCGCTCGCCAGTCACTACAAGCTGTTCAGGGTTCTCACATACATCTCGTTTCGAGCGGTCGGCGCGGCGGTCACCGCGCTCCTGCTGTCGTTCATCGTCGGGCCGATCATCCTCCGCGCGCTGAATCGACAATCGCTTCACCAGGTCGTCCGCGAGGGAACCCCGGACTCCCACGCGAGCAAAGGCACAACGCCGACGATGGGTGGGTTGATCATCCTCAATAGCGCGCTGATCTCGATTGTGCTGTGGGGACGTTTCAGCGTGAGCCATCCATATTTGCTCATTGCAATCGTGATGACAGTCTGGATGGGCGTGATCGGTTTCCTCGACGACTACCTCAAGCTTCAGCAGAAGAAGCGCGGCGAAGTGAATCGCGGGTTGGTCGAGAAATACAAGCTCGCGGGTCAGGTGACAGCTGGGTTGGCGCTCGGGTTGTACCTCGTCTATCACCCGTTGTCGCCGAATCTGCCTGGTGCGTCGACGACCTTGCCGTTCTTCAAGTACTACCTCGTGACGCCGCTCGCCGGCTTCGCCTGGCTGTACGTCCTGTTCACGACGTTCATCATGACCGGCACGAGCAACGCGGTGAACATTACCGACGGTCTCGATGGACTGGCGGCCGGCTTGTCGGCGATCGCGTTCGGAACGTTCGCGATCTTCTCGTACATCATCGGCCGCGTCGACTACAGCAAGTTCTTGCTGATGTTCTATCTCCAGGATTCAGGAGAGCTCACGGTCTTCTGCCTGGCGATGGTCGGCGCGCTGATCGGATTCTTGTGGTACAACACACACCCGGCATCTGTATTCATGGGCGACACAGGATCGCTTGCTCTCGGTGGCGCGCTCGGGGCGGTCGCGATCTTGCTCAAGGCAGAATTCGTCCTCGCGTTCGTTGGTGCGGTCTTTGTCGCCGAAATGCTCTCCGTGATCTTGCAGCGCTACGTCTTCAAGTACCGTCGACGGCGACACAGCTTGGAATATGCGCGAGCGAACCGCGTCTTCAGACGTGCGCCGCTGCACCATCACTTCGAGGAAATTGGGTGGAGCGAAGTGCAGGTCGTCGTTCGCTTCTGGATCATCGGCATCCTGTGCGCGTTTTTCGCCCTGAGCACGCTCAAGCTCCGTTGACCGATGCCGCGCGTATCGAACCCCGCCATGAATCCTGAGTGGTTGGGCGGCGAGATCGCCGTCGTCGGATTGGCTCGTAGCGGACGATCGGTTGCTCGACTGCTGGCCCGCGCCGGATCGAGCGTCTATGCGACCGACTCGGGAAGATCGGCGGACCTCGAAGCGACGGCCAAATCACTGCGCGAGGACGACGTCGACGTGCAGCTCGGGGGCCACGATCTCGAGCGCATTGCCAAGGCATCGCTCGTGGTGGTGAGTCCGGGCGTTCCCCCCGACGCGCCTCCACTCGTCGCCGCCCGCGACGCGAAGGTCGACGTCGTCAGCGAGGTCGAGGTAGGTCTACGCTTCCTGCCGCTGCTCAACTACATCGCCATCACCGGCACCAACGGCAAAACGACGACGACGGCGCTGACGGGACACCTCCTCAAGGCGCTTGGCCGTCGCGCTGGGACGGCGGGGAATATCGGCACGCCGATCTCCGAGCTCGCCCTCATGGCCGCGCCACCGGACTGGGTGGCGCTCGAGGTGTCCTCATTCCAACTGCACGATTCGCCAAGCATCAATCCGCGCGTCGGCGTGCTGACGAACCTGTCGGCGAATCACCTCGACCGCTACGATAGCGTCAAGGCGTATTACCACGACAAAGCGCTGCTTTTTCAGAACGCGAGCCCGGTCTCGCAGTGGGTGACCAACGCCGATGAGCCGGACGTCCAAGCGATGGTCGAAGGCGTTGCGGGAATTCAGTGCCGGTTTTCTGTGCGTGCCAGGAGCGACGCCTATCTTGACCGCTCCTCTGGAGAGCTCATTGTTCTCGGCTATCCCATCGTTCGGCGCGACGAGTTGCCGTTGATTGGCGATCACAACGTGGCGAACGCACTCGCGGCGTCATTGGCGGTCATGTTAGCGGACCGCGACCATCGGAGCCCGCGCGGCCTGCGGACGATTGGCGAGGCGCTCAAGCGGTTCAACGCGCTGGAGCACCGGATCGAAACGGTCGGCGAGTTCGGAGGCGTCTCCTGGATCAACGACTCGAAGTCGACGAACGTGGCGTCGACCATCGTCGCGATGCGTGGCATGACCAAGCCGACCGTTCTTCTACTCGGCGGTAAGCACAAGGGCGAGCCCTACACCGACCTCGCCCCGGAGCTCGAGCGAACTGGACGAGCCGTGATCGCTTATGGCGAAGCGGCCGAGCTCATCGAGCGCGACCTCGACGGCGTGGTGCCGTTGACGCGGCTCGGATCGTCGTTCGACGAAGTCATCGAAATGGCGCGGCAGTTGGCGCAGCCCGGTGACGTCGTCCTCCTTTCGCCCGCGTGCTCGAGCTACGACATGTTCGACAACTATGAGCAACGGGGCCGGGTGTTCAAACAGTTGGCCGCGCGCGTTCCCGCCGAACACAAATGATCGATAGTCCCCCGATTCCAATCAGAAGTCGTCCAGCAGCGGCGATCGCCGATGTTCGCGAGCGGTGGCGCATGGGCCCCGAGGCGCGCGGACTCGTGTTGTTGAGTGCTGTGCTCTCAGCCTTCGGCCTCGCCGTGCTGTACAGTGCGAGCGCGTTCGTCGCGATCAACGAACACGGATCGAGCTCGTACTTTCTCGTTCGGCAGCTTGGTGGCGTCGCGGCCGGGATCGTCGTGTTCGCGATTGCTGCAAAGTTCGATGCCCAAAAGCTGAACGACTGGGCATGGCCGGTCATGTGGCTTACGATCGCCGCGATGACCGCGGTGCTCATCTTGCCCGGTCGCATCGCGCCGACGATTCATGGCTCGCGCCGATTTCTTTTCGCCTCGTCGTTTCAGCCGTCGGAGTTCGGCAAGCTCGCGGTCGTCGTCTGGGTGTCGATGCTGATCGTGAAGAAGGGTCAGACGCTCAGGCGCTTGACGAAAGGGCTCGTGCCGTTTCTTGTCGTGATCGGCGTGCTCGATGTGCTCGCGGCGCTCGAGCCCGATCTGTCGATCGCAATGCTGTACACCCTGCTCATGGCGCTGCTGTTGTTCGTCGGCGGCGCCCGCATGGGACACTTCATTGCCCTCGGCGCGATGTTCCTGCCGATCACTCTGACCAAGATCGAGAAATGGCGGTACGCGGTGGCGCGTCTGAGCGCCTTCTTTCATCCTGGCAGCGCGCCCGAGGCGGTCAACTTTCAGCTTCAACAATCGCTCATCGCGGTCGGATCGGGTGGCTGGTTCGGTCGCGGCTTCGGCGAAGGGATGCAGCAAGCGTTCTTCGTTCCATTCCCATATAGCGACTTCGTCGGAAGCAATGTGGGCGAGGAATGGGGCTTCGTGGGCCTCGGGGCGATCACGATCGCATTTGCGCTTTACGGCTTGCTCGGCTTCCGCATCGCCCGCCAGGCGCGCACGCCGTTTTTGCAGCTCGTTGCCGTGGGACTCACCTTCACGACTGTGCTGACCGCGTTCCTACACATCGGCGTCGTCATCGGCCTGCTGCCGACGACGGGGCTGACGTTGCCGTTCGTCTCCTATGGTCGGTCCAACCTGGTGCTGACGATGCTCTTCACGGGGATTCTGGTGAATATCGGAAGCGCCAAAGAGCGCGTCATCGGGAGTGCGGCGACGGATCCGCTGGCCGCCGCGGCTGCCTAATCATCACAGATAGAACGCCGCCATGACGCGGATCGTGTTTGCCGGCGGCGGGACGGGCGGGCATCTCTATCCGGGAATCGCAGTGGCGCGTGCGCTCGTGCGCGCGCGCCCATCGATCGAGGCCTTCTTCGTGGGCGCGCAGCGCGGGATCGAGCGCGACGTCCTGCCCAAGACGGAGTTCCCGCACGTCTTGCTCGACCTTCACCCACTGTACCGCACCGCCGTCTGGAAGAACTGGAAGACGATCGCCGGCGCGATGACGGCATGGCGTCGCATCGGCGCGCTGGTTGGACAACAGCCGCCGGCCCTGATCGTCGGAACGGGCGGTTATGCGGCGGGGATCATGCTCGCGTACGGAGTGGTCCATCGAATCCCGATCGTCCAGCAGGCGGGAGACAGCGCACCGGGATTGACCGCGCGGGCGTTCAGCAAGTGGTCCCGCGAGATCTACTTGAATTTCCCCGAGGCTGCGACCGCGTTGACGGCGCATCATGCGGGATCGCTGATCGACACTGGCGCGCCGATCGAGCCGCCGCCATCGCCGCTGCCCGATCGACGCGCGGCGCGCGAGCAGTGGGGCTTCCCGCCGACCGGCGGGCACGTGCTGCTCATCTATGGCGGCAGTCAGGGCTCGCTCGCGATCAACCGCGTCGTGGCCGAGTGGATCGATCGCGGTTTGCCACCGAATGTGTATCTCATCTGGGCGACCGGTCGCGCGACGTACGAGCAATTCAAGCACCTCGAACGAGCGTCGGTGCGGGTGCGCGATTATCTCGCGCCGATCGCGAACGCGTACGCGGCGGCGGACCTCGCCCTGACGCGCGCCGGCGCGATGACAACGGCCGAATTGTTCGCGTGGCGAATTCCGCCGATTCTCGTTCCGCTGCCAACGGCGGCCGCCGACCACCAGACGACGAACGCGGTCGCGCTCGAGCGCGCCGGCGCCGCGATACACATTCCGCAGGGACAGTTCACGGTCGAGCGACTCGACGGTACCGTGCGCGGGCTCGTCGGCGATCCATCCGCGCTCCAGCGTCTCGCCGCGGGCGCCGCGACGCGCGCGCGTCCAAACGCCGCGGACGAAATCGCGCGGCGAATCCTCGCGTTGCTCGACGGCCTGTGAGCATGTTCTTATATTCTTGATCTCCGTCTCTCCATGTCCCTTCTCGAATCGAGCGATCCGCGCCCTGTTCACTTCGTAGGCATCGCGGGCGCGGGTATGAGCGCGCTCGCGGAGCTGTTCCTGCGCCGCGGCGTTCCGATCACCGGCTGCGACGCGAATCCAGCCGGCGCCGACGATCTGCGCCGACTCGGCGTCTCGGTCGAGCCGCATGATCCGGCCCATGTCGATGGCGCGCGCGCCCTTGTCGTCACGTCGGCGATGCCCAAGAATCATCCGGAGCTCGTGCGGGCGAGAGAGCGTGGCATTCCCGTGGTGCGCCGTGCCGAGGCATTGGGTGAGGTCACCGCTGGTCGCGAGCTCGTCGCGATTGCCGGCACGCACGGCAAAACGACGACCACCGTCATGACGGCGACGGCGCTCGCGGCCGCGGGGCGCGACCCGACGGCGCTCGTCGGCGGTCGAGTCGCCGCGTGGGAGGGGAACCTCCGCGCCGGCAGCGACAAGCTGTATGTCGTGGAGGCCGACGAATACGACCGCTCGTTTCTCGCGCTGTCGCCGAC
>DASYSU010000257.1:0-23605 GCA_036002925.1 Gemmatimonadaceae bacterium
TCGCCGGTGCATCGAATGCCGCTGCTCGAGGTGATCGTCACGCCGGCGACGTCGCCCGAAGCGACCGTGTCCGCCGTGGCGTATGGCAAGAAGCTCGGCAAGACGGTGATCGTCGTGAACGACGGGCCGGGCTTCTACACCACGCGCACGTTGTCGGCGTACATGAACGAAGCCGGTCGTCTGCTCGACGAAGGGGCATCGATCGAGGGGATCGACAAGGCGCTCGTCGATTTCGGTTTTCCCGTCGGCCCGATCACGCTGCTCGACGAAGTCGGCATCGACATTGGCGGAAAAGTTGGCCTGGTGCTCGTCGAGGCGTTTGGTAACAGAATGCAGCCGTCTGATGCGATGCGTCGGGTCGTCGTGGCGGGGCGAACCGGACGCAAAGGCCGGAACGGTTTTTACAAGTACGACGACGCTGGTCAAAAGGGCCGCGTCGACGACAGCGTGTACGAACTGATCGGCGGAGAGCGCCGCGAGGTATTGGCCGAGGAAATCGTCGAGCGTTGTGTGCTCGCGATGGTGAACGAGGCCGCGCTTTGTCTTGGCGACGGGATTCTGCGATCGCCGCGCGACGGCGACATCGGGGCCGTTTTCGGAATCGGCTTTCCGCCGTTTCGCGGCGGACCCTTCCGTTATGTGGACAGCGAGACGGTCGAGAAGATCGTAGAACGATTGGAGGAATTGGACGCCCGTTTCCCGTCGCGGTTTACGCCCGCTCCGCTCTTGCTGGACATGGCGGCGTCGCGACGGAGCTTTTACGGGCCGGAACGGTAGAATTGGTGGGCACTTCCGGATCGGCTCGGATCGATCCAGTGGCCACCAGCGGTTTCTTGATGTGACCCCCACCCCTCTTCCTAGGTCTCTGCTCTGTGGAAGCCGGTAGCTCGGATGCCGTAGTCGTCGCCCGCGTTCTGCGCGGGGATGTGGAAGCGTTTCGTGAACTGGTCGAGCGGTATCGTGACCGGTACGCGCGGTATGCGTTCCATATGCTCGGCAACCGTGAGGACGCCGAGGAGGCATTGCAGGACGCCTTCGTACGCGCCTATCGGTCACTGGCGCGATGCGAGGATCCGGAGCGGTTCGGTGCCTGGTTGTTTCGAATCCTCGTCAATCGATGTCGAACGCTTGGAGCGCGGCGGGGACGCCGGGCTCGCACGTTTGTCGTCGACGAAGTCGCGCTGCTCGGCGCGGCGGAGGAACATCCAGCGGGGACAACTGCCTGGCGAGAAGAAATCGATCGCGCCTTGCAGCAGCTGAGAGGGGATCAGCGGGAAGCGTTCCTGTTGAAGTACGTTGAGGAAATGGGTTACGACGAGATGTCGCAGCTCACCGGCGTGGGGGTGTCGGCTCTGAAGATGCGCGTCATGCGTGCCTGCGAGCGCCTCCGCGAGTTGCTGAGTGAGGTGTATGATGCGTGACGATACCGAACAAGACATCGAGCAGATCGCGCGCGAGTTGCGTGCGCCCGTCGCAATCGGGCGCCGGCTCGACGCGCGCGTCATGCGCGCGGTTCGTCGTCTGCCGCGCCACGCTCGCTTTGGACTTTGGTCGCGGCTGATCACGCCGCGCACCGTGACCGTGACGCCGCTGGTGTGGGGAATGCTCGCCGCGGCCGTTGCCGTTTTCGCGGTGCTCGGCGCGATGCACGCGGGCGCCGACCTCGATCGTGCGGCCAAGCCGATCGCGCGCGCGTTCTTCCCGAACCCGCCCAAGGCGGCGCAGTCACAGCGCGTGCAGTTCGTGCTCGTGGCGCCTGACGCGAAAAAGGTCGCCGTGGTTGGAGACTTCAACGGGTGGGACGCGTCGCACGCGGCCTATCAAGCCCAGCACCGCGGCGGCGGCGTCTGGTCGGTGACCGCGCCGGTTCCGCTCGGACATCACCGATACTCGTTCGTTGTGGACGATAGCCTGTGGGTCGCCGATCCGACGGCGCCACGAGTCACCGACTACGACTACGGAATGCCCAATTCGGCGATAGTCGTTCAAGAGCAAAAATGAGCGTTGCCGCGCGGACTTTGATCGCGCTCATGCTCGTTGCTCCGCAGGCCATGGCCCAGGACGCGCGGCTCAGCGCGCGTCTCGACAAGCCGACGCTCGTCGCCGTCAACGCCATCGTCGATTCGGCGCGCGTTGCGAAGCTCCCCACCGCGCCATTGGTCGATAAAGCGCTCGAGGGCGCGGCGAAGGGATCGGACGGACAAAACATCATCGTCGCCGTACGACAACTCTCAATGCAGATGGGGTCGGCGAAACGCGTTCTCGGTTCCAGCGCGACGCCGGACGAGATCAAGGCTGCAGCCACCGCACTCGCGGCGGGTGTGTCCGAGCGTGATTTGGCGCGGCTCCGTTCGGCGTCCGGTAAGCGCCCAATGACGATGCCGCTCGCCGTCCTCACTGATTTGATCGTCCGCGACGTGCCGGTCGCGACGGCGACGAATCTCGTCGTCCAGCTCGCCCGCTCGGGCGTAAAAGACCCGGAGCTTGCGCTCTTCCAGCGCAACGTGCGCGCCGACATCGATCGCGGCGCCGATCCGAGCGTCGCCGCCACCACGCGGGCGCGCGGGCTCGTGTTGCGTTCGAGCGGCTCTGGAACCAAGCCCTCAGAGTAGCGGCGCCACGGATCGATCGCGTACAATTCCCCTTTCCACCATGGTCGGGGAGTTCATGCATCGTTTCGTCCTGCTCATTGCCGTGTGCTGCGCCGGCGTGTTGACGGCACAGCAGCCAACAGACAACTACTCGATTCCAGCAAAGAGCAGGTACACGCTGCAAAGCTTCGTCGGAAAGCGACCGCTGACCCGCGCCGAGCGAACGAACTTCACCGAGACGTCGCACTACGACGACGTCGTCGCGTTCATCGACTCCCTCAAAGCACTCGGCGCCAAGATCACGACGGGATCGATCGCGAAAACAATCGAAGGACGCGACCTCCCGTTCGTGATCGCTTCGCGGCCCCTCATCTCGACGCCCGCCGAGGCGCGGCGACTCAACCGTCCGGTCGCGTACATCCAGGCGAACATTCACGCAGGCGAGGTCGAGGGAAAGGAAGCGATGCAATCGCTTCTGCGTGATCTCTTGTTCGATAAGAAGAAGAATGTGCTCGACTCGATCGTGCTGATCGTCCAACCGATCTACAACGCCGACGGCAACGAAAAGTTTGCGCCGCAGGAACGCAATCGTGGCGCGCAAAACGGGCCGGAGCTCGTCGGCACGCGTCAGAACGCGTCGGGTTGGAATCTCAATCGCGACTACATCGACGCCGACGCACCGGAGACTCGCGGTGCATTGGAAATGCTCAATCGGTGGAATCCCGACGTGTTCATGGATCTCCACACGACCGACGGCAGCATTCATGGCTACGCACTGACGTACTCGCCGCCGCTCACGCCCACGGCCGTGAACGTCGTCGCATATGCGGCGAAGACGATGCTGCCGACGATTCGTGAGCGCATGCGCGACCGTGAAGGCTTCGAGGTCACCGATTACGGCGACTTCAGTCGCACCGGTGTGGCGCGCGGCCAGCGGGGCGCTGCGCGCGGCGGTCCGCCCGATACCTCAGCAGCGGGACGCGGGCGTCGCGGCGGCGGTTTTGGCGGCGGGCGCGGTGGTCCGTCACTCGAGCAGATCATCGCCGATTCCATCCCGACGAGCGGCTGGGCATTCTCCACATACGAGTCGCTCGCGCGATACGGAACCAACTACTACGGCCTCCGCAACCGCATCGGCATTCTCAGTGAAGCCTTCTCACACGATCCATTCGCGCGTCGCGTGGCGTCGACCTATGACTTCGTGAGCGAGATTCTCTCGTATCTCGCCGAGCATAAAGTCGAGATCGTGAACCTCGGCAAACAGGGCGACACGAAGGTTGCAGCCTGGGCAAAGAATCCGGGATCGTCGCCACCACTCGCGCTCAAGTCACGCATGGATACGACGCGCCTTGAAGCCGTGCGTGTCGAAGTGGTGGCGCCACTCACCGACAGCACCAAGCGCGAGCCCGGCATGGGTGCGCGTCAGCGCACCGGCGTCATCAAGCTCGTGAGGATGCCGGTCATGGCGAGCTTCACCCCGACGCTCACGAGCACGCTGCCGTACGCGTACGCGTTCGACGCAAAGGCCGCGCACGACATTCTGCCCGCGCTCAAGGTGCACGGCATTGCCGTCGAGGAGCTCGACACACCCGTTGCCGCGTCGGCGCAGTCGTTCCGCGTCGACAGCGTAATCGATCGTGGCCGGTCAGAGACGTCGCGCATGCTCAAGGATGTCGGCGGCGCGTGGAACGACGTGACGAGCCGAACGCTTGCGAAGGGAACGTACATCGTTCGCGCGGGACAACCTTACGGCCTCCTCGCATTCTACCTGCTCGAGCCACAGAGCGAAGATGGCCTGGCGCAGTGGAGCTTCTTCGACGATATCCTCGCGGCGCACGATGACTTCCCGATCGTGCGAATCACCAAACCGATGACTGTTCGCTCGCACGCCGTTCGCGACTGATGCTTCGTTCAACTCTCCTGTATCTGTCGAGCCAGCCGCGAGTCTTCCGCTTCGTTCGCAACAATGGGCTCGCGAAGAAGTTCGCCAGACGGTTCGTCGCCGGAGAGACGCTCGACGACGCGCTCGCGGCCGTGCGAACGCTGAACGCGCGAGGAATCACGGCGTCCCTCGATTTGCTTGGGGAAAGCGTCACGAATGAACGGGAGGCGCGCGCGGCGGAATCCGAGTACCTCCGCATCCTCGATCGGATTCACGACGAGCACCTCGACGCGAACGTGTCGGTCAAGCTCACCGCGATGGGACTCGACATCTCCGAGGAGCTGTGCGTCGCGATCATGCACGATGTGCTGGGCCGTGCGCAGGCGTACAAGACGTTCGTTCGGCTCGACATGGAGTCGAGCGCGTACACGGAGCGCACGCTTCGCTTGTTCGAGGAGCGATTGTACCCGGCTTACAAGGAACACGTCGGTATCGTATTGCAGAGTTACTTGTACCGCACGTGGTCCGACGTCGAGCGGGCAAACCAGCTCCGGTGTCGCGTTCGCCTCTGCAAGGGGGCGTACAAGGAGCCGGCGTCAGTGGCCTATCCCGAAAAACGCGAGGTCGATGCGAACTACGTCAAGTGCATGCACGCGCTGCTCGAATGCGGAAACTATCCCGGCATTGCGACGCATGATCCGGCGCTCATCGCCGAGGCGAAGCGGTTCGTAGCCGAGAAGGGGATCGATCGCTCGCGATTCGAGTTTCAGATGCTCTACGGCATCCGTCGCGATGTGCAAGAGCAATTGGTACGCGAAGGCTATCGAATGCGCGTCTACGTACCCTTCGGAACGCAATGGTATCCATACTTGATGCGACGTCTCGCTGAACGTCCGGCCAACGTTGCATTCATTACCGGCAACGTCATGCGCGAAATGGTCAGGCGCAAGAAAGCGTGAAACCCCACGCGCACTATCGTCCACCGGATCACTCCAAGGGCGACGAGTCGACGATCGGCGGCTACATGGCGGTGCACGATCGTCCTGCCGCGTTCGAGGGCAGCGACGGATTCTCCTACAGCGTGGAAATCATCGCCGAGCAAACCGACAGCCCAACCGAACCGTGGCAGGCGTTCTTCCTTTTCGTCAAATGGGCGCGGCTCGGCGCTCAGTCGCCCGAGGGACATCTGGAGACCGACTATCTCGCGAGCGCGCCGACAGAGGCTGAAGCGCGCGCTCGACTCGGCGAGCGACCGTTGGGCGACGTCAAAGCGATTCTCGATCAGTTGATCGCCGAGCGCCGCGGCAACGCCGCCGGTCGACGCTGGTGGGATGCCATGCGCGACGAGAGTGGCGACGCGTGACCAACCCGAGCGTCGTTCGCGGTGTGGTGCTCAGCGGGACCGGTGGCATTTGGCAGATTCGCACCGAGATCGGCGATACAGTCGAGGCGTCTCTTCGCGGCCGATTAAAGAAATCAAATAGCGGTCGGCGGGCCGACGGATCACTGCGTCGGGATACGGTGAGTGCCGCCGCGCAAACGCTCAAGCTGGCGGTCGGCGACGACGTCAACCTCGAGCGCGTCGCGCGCGATGACCCCTGGGCGATCGCCGAGATTCTTCCGCGACGATCCAAGCTTGCGCGGCGGTCGCCCGGTGGCGGACGCGGTGAGCGTGTCCTCGCGGCGAACGTCGACCAGGTCGTCGTTATGTTCGCGGCGGCCAAGCCGGATCCGCATCCGCGCATGATCGATCGCTTCCTGGTGATCGCCGAGGCGAACGAGATCGCTGCGCGCATCATCATCAACAAGGTCGAGCTGGTCGGCGAAGCGGCAACGCGGAAGCGATTCGACGCGTACGAGCGAGCCGGCTATCCGGTGCATTACACGAGTGTGAAGGCGGCTATCGGCTTGGAGGCCGTGCGCGCGACGCTCAGAGGCCGCCGCTCGGCGGTGACCGGACCGTCGGGGGTAGGAAAGTCGTCGCTGCTCAACGCACTCTTCCCCGGCGCCGATCTTCGTGTCGGTGCGATCAGCGAATCGGTCAACAAGGGGCGGCACACGACCGTTGGAGCGCTCATGCTGCCGCTTCCCGGCGGAGACGATGGTTACGTCATCGACACACCGGGATTGCGCGAGGTCGGCCTTTGGTCGCTCCCTCCGGAGGAGCTGGACGAGTGTTTTCCTGAGATGCGAGGCTTGCTCGACAACTGTCGCTTCGGCGACTGTCGTCATATCGGCGAGCCGGGTTGCGCCGTGCGCGAGGGCGTTCGTACCGGAGTAGTCAGTGTCGAGCGCTATGACAGCTATGCGCATTTACTCGAGGAGCTCGAGGCGGCGCCCTGATGCGCTGAACCTTTGTGTATGATCGGCCTACAAGCTCGGGCAGCGACATCCTTCGCCGAGTCAAACCAATGCGTACCTTGCTCCTGCTCGCGCCGGCGCTCGCGATCGCCGCGCTGACCCGAACCTCGGCGCAGTGCACGCCATCGATTCAGAAGCTCGCGTCCGATCAAAAGTACGACGAAGCGCGCACTGAAGCGGAAGCGCTCATCAAGAAGAATCCTGCCGATGATGCGGCGTTGCATTGCATGGGACGCCTGTACCTCGCGCAAGGCAAGTCGGGCGACGCCGTCGACTGGTTCGAGAAGGCGGTCAAGGCAAACGACAAGAATCCACTGCACCACCTCTTTCTCGGCGATGCGCTCGGAAGTGAGGCACAGAAGGCCAACAAGTTTCGCCAACCGTTGCTCGCACGGCGCCTCAAGGCTGAGTTAGAGCGCGCGGTCGCGCTCGACCCGAATCTCGTCGACGCGCATGAAGGCCTGAGACAGTTCTATCTTCAGGCGCCCGGCTTCATGGGCGGAAGTCAGGAGAAGGCAAAAGACGAAGCCGAGACGATCCTCCGTCTCAATCCACTCCGTGGCCACTTCGCGCTCGCCAACAACGCGCAACACAACAAGGATCTGCCGACGGCCGAGAGCGAGCTCAAAGCGGCGCTCGCGGCGGCCCCGGACAGCTCGATCGCGTGGTTCAGTCTCGGCGCGTTCTACCAGAATCACGCGCGATGGCAGGACGTGTTCGCGTTGTATGACCGCATGATCAAAGAACGGCCCGACGAAATCCTGGCGCGCTTTCAGTACGGCCGCGCAGCGGCGATCTCGGGGGAGAACTTGGAGCGCGGCGAACGGGAGCTGAAGGCGTGGCTGTCGTCTGCGCCGAGCACCGCGCCGATCGTGACGCAATCAGGCGCCCACATGCGTCTGGCGATGATCTACGAACGGCAGGGAAAAATGGACATCGCGCGCTCGGAGTATCAAACCGCGCTGTCGATCAATCCGAAAAACGTCGAGGCGAAGAAGATGCTCGACGCGCTCAGGTAGCGCGCGTCGGCTCCTACCACGAGCCGCGTTCGCCCGCCATCTCGATGACCTTGCTCAAGCGGTCCGCCGCATGCCGCCAGTTGACCTGAACGGCGAGCTCCGCGTCGTCAGCGCGACCCTCGTCGATCGCCGCAAGAATGATGTCGTGTTCGTACACCGACGTTCGGATGTCACCGGTGAGCATGCTGATGTACATCCGGATGTAGCGCTCGGCCTGCGGTTTGACGGCGTCGTGCAGCGCGAGCAGTCGAGGACCAGCGCTCGCCTCCACGAGCCGGCGATGAAAACGTTCGTCGGCGTCATACAAACTACTGTGATCGATCGGGCTGGTTTTTCCGGAACGATGGAATTCGGCGTTGAGGGCCTTGAGGTCGCGCACGAGATTTCGTCGCTCGGTCTGCGACAACAGTGCCGCACCACGCGCGCCCATTCCCTCGAGCGCGCCGACGATGTTGAGCAGCTCGTACACGTCGTCTCGAGTGAGCGGCGCAACCGTCAGGCGCGATTGCTGCGCGCCCGGCGATCCGATGACGTAGCCCTCTTGCTGAAGGCGCTGTAGCGCTTCACGCACCGGCGTCCGACTCACGCCAAGTCGCGTCGCGATCTCAGTCTCGACGATCCGACTTCCCGGCGCGAGCAGCCCCTGAACGATGAGATCGCGCAGACGCGAATAGACCTGTTCCGGGCGCGAACCGTGGGGGGCGTCGGCGGCGCTTCCCAGAGGAAGCTCGGCGGAACGTCCGTCGCCTGTCGCGGCGGCGCGAGACACACTTTTGCGTGGAGAAGGCATGACGACATCAATATACTGACACCGGTCCGAGGCGACGGCAACTCGTCGTCGACGACTGTTGCTCGCCGGCTGGTCGCGGGCGACATTCTGACTCGATGACCACCCAACGTCGCCGCAGCGTGCCGACATGAGCTGGGCCCTCAACGAGTTCTTCGCGGCGGTGGAGGACGAGTTTGGCGTGGCTGCGGGCGACGAGGAGTTCCTTGAAACGCCAGGGGCCGTCGTCGACTTCATCGTCGATAACACGAGTCCGCCCGACGGAATGGACGGCGACGAGCATCGCGAGCACGTCGCCGGCGTGTTGGGCGAAATCATGGCCCGAACCCTCGGCATAACGCGGTACACCGAGGATTCGCGCTTCATTCAAGACCTGCACGTCCGATGACGGATCGTCGCATTCTCCTCGCCGACGCCGACGCGTTCTTCGTCGCCGTGGCGCGCATGGTTGATCCCGAAGGCGCGGGCAAGGCGCCGCTGCTCATCGTTGGCGGCACCCGTGAGAGTCGCGGCGTCGTCTGCTCGGCGTCCTACGAGGCGCGAAAATATGGCGTGCGTTCCGCCATGCCGATCGCGCGCGCGTTGCGTTTATGTCCGCAAGCGATGTGCGTTCCGGTTCCGCGGCGCGCATGCAGCGAGAAGAGCCGGCAGATCCGGGCCGTCCTCGATCGATTCGCGCCGATCGTCGAAGGCGCAAGCGTCGACGAATGGTATCTCGATCTCGGCGGCACCGAGGGCTTGTACGCAAACGAGCCGCTCGCCGTCACGGCGGCACGTATCCGTGGGGCCGTCGTCGCCGCGACGAGTCTCTCCGTTTCCATCGGCGGCGGTACGACGAAGTTGGTCGCGAAGCTCGCCGTCGAGCGCGCAAAGCCGAAGCCCGGCAGCGGCGCGACAGGCGTGCACGTTGTCGCGCCGGGAGACGAGGCGAGATTCCTCGCCACATTCGATTTGGCCGACATCCCGATGATCGGTCCACGGTTTCAAGAGCGACTCGCGAAGCTCGGGATGAGGAAGGTGACCGACGTCTTGCAATACGATGCCGCAACGCTGGCACATTGGTTGGGCTCTCGCGAGGCAAGCTGGCTGTATGACCGCGTCCGAGGCATCGATCATGGCGAAGTCGAACGGCACGGCGACGCGAAGAGCATCAGCCGCGACGAGACCTTTTCGTTCGACATCGATGAGGACGACGCGTTGGCGCGCGAGCTGCTCGCGCTCGTGACGCGGGCCGCGGCTGATCTGCGCGGTGACGCGCTCAGCGCGCGCACGATCAGCGTTCGGATCCGCGACCACGACTTCAAGACACGGCGGGCGAGCCGGACGCTCGATGCCCCGGTGATCTCGGATCGCGTGATCCTCGAGGTCGCCCGACGCCTGTTGTCGAAGCTTCGGAAGGCTCGTCGCGTTCCAGCGCGATTGCTGGGTGTGGGACTGTCGTCACTCGCCGTCGACGCGACCGGCGACCAATTGACGTTATTCGAGCGGAACGCCGAGTTCACGGAGACGGATCGCGACCGCGTCATCGCGCGCACGATCGATCGGGTCCGCGCCAAGTTTGGGGAGAAAGGAATCTTTCCGGCGGGATTGGCCGACTGACGCGCCATGACCTCGACGCGTTTTCGCAGCCTCAGTGACCCGGAGAGTCTTCGTGAATTCGCGAAGAACCTGCGAGAAGGCATGTACATCACGACGCGTGATGGTCGGATTCTCGACGCGAACAGCGCGTTCCTGGAGATGTTCGGCGTCCACTCGCTCGCCGATCTCTCCGACTACGGGGCCCAAAACCTGTTCGTCGATCCGGCGCGTCGCGTCGAGCAGATGGGGCTACTCGATCGAGATGGGTCCGTCCGCGAATTCGAGATTGCGTTGCGCCGGCCCGACGGTCAAACGCGAACGGTCCTCGACACGTGCTACGTCATTCGTGACCCCGACACGGGCGAAGCGTTCATACACGGGATTCTCATCGACATCACGTCGCGCAAACAGCTCGAGGCGACGCTCGTCGAGCTCAGCACACGTGACGCGCTGACCGGCGCGCTCAATCGCCGCTATTTGATGGATGCCGAGGATGCGCTGGCTCGCGATCCCGACGAGGCGTGCGGCGTCATCTTCGTCGACATCGATCATTTCAAGATCTATAATGACCGCTGGGGACACCACGAGGGCGACGAAGTCCTGCGGCGCATGGCGCGATTCCTCATGCGCTACGTTCGAACCGAGGAGGCCGTGGTGCGAGTCGGCGGCGATGAGTTTGTGGTCATCCTTCGCAACGCCGATCAGGAACAAACGACGCTTGTGGCCGATCGGCTCCGCGCCGAAGCATTGGAACACGCGCCGGTGCCCTTCTCGCTCGGATGGGCGGCACGCGAACCCGGAGAACCCCTGCAGCACATGCTCGACCGCGCCGACGCGGGTCTGATGGCGGTGCGCGTCGTCAAGCGACTGACCGATCCGCGACAACAACGCCTACACGGTCCGCCGCGCTAGGACGAGCCTACGACGCGCGGTTACTCCTCCACACGCGACCCTTTCGCGCTGCGATCTCGTCCATCGTTCGGCCGCTCGTGACCGATGTCACCGCCTCATCGACGACATCGTAGTCCGGATCGGCGAACTCGTCGCGATGTTTGATCAGCAGCCACTGCGCGCGACCGCCTTCGCGACGCATCCTCACCAACACCCATCCGCCGTTGAGCCGTTTGCCGTGGAGGACAATCTTGAGGTCTCCACGTTCGTAGCCTTCGCGCAGCGCCTCCACGCCGCCGCCACCCTCGGCTTCGTAGGTCCCGCGGTCCCACAGCATCACCGTGCCGCCGCCATACTCTCCTTTCGGAATCGTCCCTTCGAAGGTGTTGTATTCGATGGGATGATCCTCGACCTCCATGGCAAGTCGGCGTACGCTGGGATCGTAGCTCGGCCCTTTTGGAACTGCCCAACTCTTCATCACGCCATCGAGCTCGAGGCGAAAATCGAAATGCAGATGGCTCGCCGCGTGCTTCTGGATCACGAATTTCAACGCCCGCGCTGAGCGACGACGCGTTGTCTTGCCCTCAGGCTCAGCGGTTTTCGTGAAGTCTCGTTTACGCTTGTACTCGGCAAGCGGCTTCGACTTGGGTGATGACCGTTTTCGTGTCGGCATGACTCAATGCTGGGCGCAAGCGGCATGCCCCCGACTCGACATCACGCAGTCTTGTTTTGACTGATTGTGATCATCGCAACACCACCCAGAATGATCGCGGCAGCGGCGAGAGTTCTCATCGTCACTGGCTCTCCGGCGATTGCCCAGCCGAGAAATACGGCGACGACGGGGTTGACGTACGCGTAGGTCGAGGCTTTTGCCGGACTCACGGCGCGCAACAGATAGACGTACGCAGTAAACCCGACGAGCGATCCGAATGTGACGAGGTACAACCATCCCAACCATGATGCCGACGATACCCGCGCGAGATGAAGGGTTCCGAGCTCGCCCGCGCCGACGCCGACCAACAACAAACCGACGCTGCCGGCGACCATTTGCAGCCCGGTCGACATCAGCGCCGAATCGGGCCGCGCACCGTAGCGATTGTAGACCGAACCGCCCGCCCACGCGAGTGATGCGACGACCAACACGATCGCTCCCAGACGGTCGACGTCACCATCTCCGACGAGCGTGCGTGGACCGATCAACACGACTAACCCAATGAGGCCAACGACCACGCCGGCGACTATGCTGACGGTTGGACGAATCCCACGTGGCCTCAGCCATTCGACGAGGACCATCCACAACGGCACGATCGCGACGAGAAGTGCAGCCAGCCCCGATGGGACGCGTTGCTCCGCCCACGCGACCGCCCCGTTGCCGCAGCACAGCAGCAACACACCCGTCACCAACGCATCACGCCATTGCGCCTTCGTAGGTCTCGGCTCACCACGCGCGCGTGACCAGGCGTACAAGATGACACCCGATACCAGAAAACGCGCACCGACCATGAGGAACGGCGGCATCGTCTCGACCGCGTAGCGGATCGCGAGATACGTCGATCCCCACACGACGTAGACGGCCACGAACGCGGCGATCACGCGCGATCGAGCGTACTGGTCCGGTCGCGCGGCCGCGTCGGGGCTTGTCATTGCACCAAACTTCCGTCGGCCCTGACCCCGGCGTCAATCTCCCTCGATCAATCGCCTCAATTCCTCGACATCGTAGGGATGAGCGATGAGCGCTGAACCGTCGGTCACGCTGTGAGGCTGGGTCGCACCTGAAGGGCCGCGGCTGGATAGCACGAAACGCGCGCGCGCGCAGCCGGAAGTCGATCGAAGAATACTCGCGATCGACAGGCCATCATGATCGACGAGACCGGCGGCGCAGACGACAGCGTCGAACGTGGTCTGCCCGGCAAGTCGGACTGCGAGCTCGCCATTCGCAGCATTGATTACGGCATGGCCTCGGGATGTTAAGAAGCGTTCAACGAACACGAGGTCCGACGCGCCTGGATCCACGATCAGAACGTCGAGCGGACGGATCGCGCGGCTCGCCCCGGAAATTCGGGCGTCGGGAATCGCAGGCAGTCGTACCACGAAGCGAGCTCCGAAGCCGGGCGCGCTCTCCAGCGAAATTGTTCCGCCGTGATCGGCGATGATCCCGTGAACGACCGTCAGCCCGAGCCCAGTCCCCGAGCCCTCGTCCTTCGTTGTCCAAAACGGATCCCAGATGTGTGCGCGCGATTCGTCTGGAATTCCGGGGCCGTTGTCCTCCACTTCGAGAATCACTTCCTGATTCTCACATCGTGTTCGGATGGCGATATGTGCGGCTGAGGGTCCGTGATCGGCATCAACGCACGGTCGGAGCGCTTGCTCAGCGTTGTTCATGAGATTGAGCAGCACTTGTTCGAGTTGCGTCGGGTCGCCGGTCACCATCGGCAGCGCGGAATCGAGCTCGAGAACGCATCCGATGCCGGTTGTCTCGAGCGCGTAGCGACGCGTGCGCACGATGTACCCGATGATCTGGTTGAGATTGACCGGCGCCCTGCGCGCGCCCTCTCGGCCTCGCGTCAGCGACAGCAGATCCCGGACGATCGCCGCCGAGCGAATCGCCTCGTGATTGATCGCCTCGAGCGCGGCACGATCGTCGGCTGTCCACGATTTCTTGAGCAGCAACTGTGAGAACCCAATGATCGCCGCGAGTGGATTATTCAGCTCGTGAGCCACCCCGGCCAGCGTGGTTCCAAGCGTCGCCATCCGTTCATTGCGCCGAAGCAACTCATCATGCCGTTGGCGGTCCGTCACGTCCTCAACGAGTCCGTCGAAGAACTCGATCTGGCCCGCCGGCCCAATGATTGGTCGCATCGAGAGCCGGACAGTGATCGGGCTCCCGTCTCGGCGTTTCCAACGGACGTCGACCCAGTCGGCGAAGCTTGCACCGGTCTGACGATGCGGCGCACCTGTGTCCGGATCCGCGTAGATATCGCGTATTAGGTTCAAGCCCAGTAGATCCGAGGGGTCGCGATACCCGAGCATGGTCGCCAGCGCCGAGTTCGCATCAACGAGTTGGCCTTCCGCCGACGACCTGTAAACGCCGTAGCCTGCGCGATCGATTAGGGCCCCGTAGCGTGCCTCGCTACGGACCAGAGCGTCGCGCAGGGCGTCCAGGATCGCTGGCTCAGCCAGATCGAATTGGGGATTCACAAGCGAAGGCGGCGGTTGTGGGTCTCGGTTTCACGTGACCAAACCCGGGATTCTGTAGTTAATTGGATAGGCGGCTGAAAAACTAGAGGATTGCCACTCGCGTTGCGCCGATCTTTGCCATATACTTTACTCGTCAACTATTAACCAACGTGCCATACACACATAGTGCATTGAGACAGCGCGACGTGGCGTTCGAACGCGAAGCCCTCCCGTGGATCGATGACGTTTATCGGTTCGCACTCTCGCTCACGCGCGACGAGTCCGATGCGGACGACGTGGTGCAAGACACTTTCTTGCGGGCCTTTCGGTCCTGGCACACGTACATGCCCGGGAGCGACTGCCGCCGTTGGCTGTTCACGATTTGCCGCAACGTCTTCCTCCGATCGCGCGAGCGGGCGCGACCGACGGTCGAGCTGGACGCCACCGAGGTGGATGCGGCGGCGGTCGGTTCGCTGTACACGACAGCGGTCAAGGACGGCCTCGACGAAATGTTCGCACGACTCGATCTGGGACCAGCGATCTCGAAGGCGTTGAACAACGTTCCGGAACCATTCCGCTCCACACTGATTATTGTGGATGTAGAAGACCAGTCGTACGAGTCTGCCGCCGAGATTCTCGGAGTGCCGATTGGTACGGTGCGGTCGCGGCTGTTCCGTGGTCGACGCCTTATGCAGGAGCAATTGCTCTCTCACGCGATGGACGCTGGCTTCGGTCAGCGCCCAGCCGCTGGTGAGCGGACATCCAATGCTAGAGATACTCAACGAAGCAATTCCGGACGAATGCCAACACGTGCACAAACACGTGTGGGACTACTTCGACGGACACCTGCCGCCGGAAGCGACAGCATCGCTGCAGGCGCACATCGCTGAATGCCGGGAGTGCTCCGATTACGGGCACTTCCAGCAGCGTTTTTTGCAGGCGCTCGCGTCACTCCGTGTACGAGACGCGGCGCCGTGGCACGTGAAGGCGCGAGTGATCGACTTGCTGGCGAGCGACGGCTACTCGCCGCGCTGATCATTCAATCGCTCGCCGGCGTCCACACCTTCTGAAACACCGCGGGGAAACTCTCGCCGTTTAGCGTGAGCTTCGCTTCGGTGACAATGTCCGGGGCGAGCGACGCCGCGACCGAGCAATAGCGCTCGAACGAGAGTTTGATGGCGCGCTCCGCGTGCGTGCGGTCGATGCCCGCACCGTCGATTTGATATTCGAGGCTCAAGTGCTGTACGCGACGCGGGTATTGCGGCCGGCGTTCAGCAGCGACCTTCACGACGAGACGTTCGACCGGAGTATTGCGCTTCGCGATGATGTCGACGATGTCCGCCGCGGAACAGGTGGCCAGCGCGTTGAGCAGAGTCTCGACCGGGCCGGGTCCTTCCTTCGCGTTCGCGTCGATGCGATGCGTGCGTCCGGTTGGGCCGGCGTCGAACGAGCGGTCGCCGCGCCAAGTCACCTCGGTACGGGTGATGACCGGCGCAGTCGGCCCGGCAGTGGGCTGTACGGGTGATGACACGTTGTATCGTCCTAGTAACGGTTATCTCAAAACTACGTGTGCTGGCGAATCCAGCGATCGGCCACGTCGGCCACGTCCTGCCAGCCGGGCTCAATGACGATCATGTGGCCATGCCCCTCGAACACTTCGAGCGAGGCGCCGTAACGCTTCGCAATGCGCTCCCCGATCGCTCGCGGAATGAAGCGATCGTCCGCCGCGACGATGACGAGTAATGGACACCTCACGCGCTCGACGTCGACCGGAACTCCCATGATCGACATATCCCGCGCCGCTCGACCGCTATCCGGAACGAACGCGTCGAGCACGACCTCTTGTAGGGCTGGGGGAACGCGATTCAGCACGAGCTCGCGCAGATCTTCACGTGCCGGGCGGACTGCCCGCGATCGTACAATCGCCGACAAATACTTGAGCTGTTTGCGCGCGAGCTGCGCCGACATCACAGTGATTCCACGAGGCGGCGCCGGCGTGATGAGCACCGCGGCTTTGACCTCGCCACGTTCGGCCAGCCGCTGCGCGATGAGTCCACCCATCGAGTGGCCAACGACCGCCGGCCTGTCCAGGTCCCTCGCGACGCGAGCGGCATCCTCGACGAAATCCTGAATCGAGGCGCGACCGAGATGCGTGCCCGTACGGCTATCGGCACGGCCCCGAAGATGAACCGCGTATGCCGGGACTCCGCGCTTCGCGAAGAACGTCAGCCACTCGTTGAACACCGTTGCGTCCGCGAAATAGCCGTGGACGAACAAGACCGGCGGCCGAGTGACGTGGGTCGGAAGCGCGCGCAAGACCGTGAGGTCGCTGACGCGAATCGTTTCGATCATCTCGTTGGGACGGATAGCTTAATTCCAAAGATCCATAGACAATCTTATGACAACCGGCGCCTTCCCGCCTTTCATGGAGCCATATTCCCGCCACATTCTTGTGTGTGTGGGTGGCTACTGCTCGCCGGATCGGCGAGGCCAAGAGCTTTATCGTCTCCTTCCATCACTCCTCCAGCGCGAAGGGCTTTTGTTCGGCCCGCACCGCGTCAAGCGAGGTGAGACGCCCTGCCTCGGCGTGTGCACAGGTGGTCCGATCGTTGTGGTGTACCCCGAAGGCATCTGGTACCGCGATGTCACGCCGGCGCTCCTCGACCGGATCGTCGTCGAGCATTTGCGTGACGGACGTGTGGTCGACGAGGCGGTGTTCTTTCGGTTGAGGCTCTAAACCGCGCCGCCCCGCGACCAACGCCAGTTCACCCGTGCCCGCATCGCGCCTGGGCGCGTCGAGCGCGATCAATTCGGCCTCCAGGTCCCGCAACAGGCGTGGCCACACGTGACGTGCGCTGCGAAAGAACATCGCGCGAGACGCCGCGTTCTCGTGCAGGAACTCGCTCACGCGGCGGTGCCCCTTGAGTGTGTTGCACGCCTTACACGCGGTCACTAAGTTGCCCTCCGAGCGGTCGCCGCCGCGCACGCGCGGCTGGACGTGGTCGAGTGTCAGCTCTTCCGCGGGGAATTGTTCGCCGCAATAGACGCATCGAAACTCGTCGCGCTCGAAGATTCCGTTCCGCTTCAATGGATAACCTCCCGCAGCCTCGCCGGATCCTCATTGACCGGGCACGCCGCTTTTTTCTCGATCAGATCGAGGGCGACGTCGACCCCAAGCTTCGTCCGGACGAAGAGCCACCGCGTTTGACCTCCACAGCAATCGAGAAGACTCGTATGTCACGTTCCCGCGAGCGCATTCTGGCCAACCTGGATGAGATGTACCGCGAAGCCTTCGAGCGGGCCAAAGCGACCGGCGACGACACCCAGATGGCGACGCTCGACTTCGCCTACCGTCGCGAGCAACTCTACTTCGAGATCCTGCTCGACGTGCGCGACGCGATCGAGAGACGTTAATCTCAGCGCGTCGCCTGCCTCGGCCACACCAGCGATGCGGCGATCGAGAGAGCGAGGACACCGAGAATGATCGATAACGACAGCACGATGTCGATCTCGATGAAGCGCTCGGTCAACATCTTGAACCCGACAAAGCTCAGGATCAGCGCGAGACCGTATTTCAGCAAATGGAATCGGTCGACGACGGCAGCCAACAGGAAATAGAGCGATCGAAGACCGAGTACGGCGAAGATGTTGGATGTAAAGACGATGAACGGATCGGTCGTCACGCCGAAGATCGCCGGTATCGAGTCGATCGCGAAGACGAGATCCGTCAGCTCCACGAGGATCAGCACGAGGAGCAAGGGCGTCGCCACCTTGCGACCCGCTTCGACGACGAAGAAGTGTTTGCCGTGAAAGTCCTGCGAGAACGGGAGGAGTCTTCTCGCCGCGCGGACGATGCGATTCTGCTCGCCGTCGAACTCCTCGTCGCCCTTGATCCCCATGCGGACGCCTGTGATCACGAGCATCGCGCCGAACACGTAGAGGATCCAGTGAAATGTCGCGATGAGTGCCGCGCCGACGGCGATGAACAGCCCGCGCATCACGAGCGCGCCGAGGATGCCGTAAAACAGCACCCGATGCTGGCAGACTTTCGGCACGCGAAAGTACTCGAAGATGAGCACCATCACGAAAATGTTGTCGGCGCTCAGCGCTTCTTCGACGACATATCCGGTCAGGAAGGTCAGCGCGACATGTCGGCCGGACATCAGGTAGAGTCCGCCCGCAAACAGTAGCGCGAGCGCGACCCAGACCGCGGTCCAGATGCCCGCCTCTTTGGGGTGAACCTCGTGCGCCTGACGATGAAACACGCCGAGGTCGAGCGCTAACATCGCAAGCACGAAAGCGATGAAGCCGGCCCAGAACCAGATGTTCGTCGCGAGCATGTGGCTTAGAAGTTATCCACGTTCGCTCGCGGATGCTGCGCGACGTGCTCAGCGCCTCTGAATCACCGCGCCTTGAGCCCGAACTCGTAATTGGCCTGATCGGCGGCATCCTGGATGACCCGCGCCGCGGTGCTGTCGAATCGATAGACGACGGAGCTGCTCGAGCGAAATGTCGTCGGCAATCCGACGGTCGACCGATCGTAGAGGATGCCGAACATCGAGACGGCCACCGCGTACGATCCGAGCGCGGTCGGATGCAATCCGTCGGCCGAGTAGAGTTGCAGCGACGGTGACCGACTCCATGCCGCGCGCCACGTTTCGCCGCCGGGGAAGAGCATTGCGCCGACGTCCTGCGCCGCAAGGCGATAGGACTCGGTCGCGCGATCGAAATCGACCTGGCGATCCGAGGTCGGCCAGACGGCGAACAAGGCGGGCACGCCGCCCGCGGCGCGGATGACCGGCGAGAACAACCCGACCGCGAGTCGAAGCGTATCGCGATTCACGGCGACCGACGACGGACCTTGCTGCATCACGACGACATCATAGTGGCCATTGGCGATCAGCGTCTTCGCCGTGCCGAGCGACCAGTGATCGATCAGAGCGAAATCCGGTTCCCAATCCACGTCGACGCTCGGCAACGGAGTCACTCGCGCCGACTCGGCGAGCGCGACCAGCATGCCGGGCATTTCGTTCGCGCCGGTCAGACTATTTCCGATGAACAGGATGCGCCGCGGACCGGCGCCGAAGTGCCCGAGCGGCGTCGGATCGGTCGACATGCGGCATGAGTTCGCGATGGCGACGATCGCCCAGAGGAATACGAGCGTGCGGAGTCTTCCTGGCTGCTCGGCGGTGGACATGGCACAGTGTGCTGTCTCGCGGAGGCAGGCGGCAGCAAACGGTGACGAGCCGCTCAGGCCGACTGTCGGCCGGCGTCCCATCCGGGACGACTCGTTTCGTCCCGGCCGCTGAACGTCTCATACCGGGGCGGTGGTCACCAGCGTGTCCGCAATGCATCTTGCAAGGGTGATGATGCGCCTTTGGATGGTCTCCTACGCGCGCCGCCCGCCTGTCGCGAGTTCGGCGGCCTTGAGCGCGGCTGTCCATGCTGTGGCGATCCTCGTCGCGGTTGGCGCCACGAGGCCTCCAACGTCGATGTCGACGGACAGCCTCGCGAATCGGATCTTTTACATCCCGCCACCCGATCGGCCGCCGAGTGCTCCGGGTGGGAGCGCGGCGGTGCACTACATCACGCTGGCGCAGGGAGCCGGTTCCGGCCCCGGACCGTCGGCGATCGATGCGCGCCGACCAATCAGCAGTCCTGAACAATCGCGTGTAGCGGGGAATGAACACGTCGATTCGGCGACGACACCGCCGGCGCCGGGAGAGTCAAACACCGATTCCGTGTTCACGATTCTCGAGGTCGACAGCGCGGTCGTTCGATCGGCGAACAGCGCCGCGCCCGCGTATCCGCTCGATCTGCTCGAAAAACACATCGAGGGTTTTGTTTTGGCTCGCTACATCGTGGACACGACCGGATTTGCCGACGCGAGTTCGCTCGAGATTCTCAAGGCGACGCATCCGGGCTTCGTGCAAGCGGTGCGCGACGCGCTTCCTTACATGCGATTCTCCGCGGCGAAGATCGGTTCGATGAAAGTGAGACAGCTCGTCGAGCAGCCGTTCACCTTCCGAATCGCCGCGCCGGTAGTCGCCGGAGCTCCAAAGCCGCGCTGATCAGGACGGAGCGCCGTCCGCGGCGTCCGGGCGAGCGCCAAGTCGCGCATGCAGACGCTCGCGATAGGTTCGCGACACGCGGAGTTTGGCGCCGGTTCGCAGCACCGCGACGGCGTCACCGGCAAACCACGGTTGGACCTCGACGATGCGATCGACGTTGACGATGTAGCGCCGGTGGATGCGAATGAAGGCGCGCGGATCGAGTTGCGGCTCGATGCTGGCCGCTGTGCTGCGAATCAGATGACTCGCCGCGCCGACGTGCAAGCGAACGTAATTGCCGTCGGTCTCCCACCAATCGACGTCGGCGACGCGAACGATCTTGAGGACGCCATCGACACGAACCGCGACGCGGTCCAACGAATCCTTCGCCGGTTGAGCGCCGCCGACGTAGTCGGCGAGCAGTGCCCGGATGCGGTCGTCATCGGCGCGTGAACCACTCGAGACTCGGTCCTTCGCGCGGCCGAATGCTTCGCGGAACCGCGCCGTATCGAAGGGCTTGAGCAAATAATCGACGGCGTGAACGTCGAACGCGCGCACAGCGTATTGATCGAACGCCGTAACGAAGACGATTGCCGGCGACGCCTTTCCGGCGAGCTCTCTCAGAACGGCAAATCCATCGAGGTCCGGCATCTGGACATCGAGAAAGAGAAGTTGCGGCTGCCGCGCGATCGTTTGCTCGACGGCATCACGGCCGCCCGTACACGCGGCGACCACTTCCGCTTCGCCCGTCTCCTCGATGAGGCGCACGAGTCGGCGTCGAGCCAGTTTTTCGTCGTCAGCAACGATGACGGTTAGCATCTCAGGCGCTCATCGTGAGATCGGGCGAGAATGCACCGGTCCGACCGAGAGCAGCCACGGCGTCCGCGAGCGCGAGCTCACGCTCGGGCGTGACTCCGCGGTCGTCACTGCATTCGAGCGCGATGCGGAGGTAATCGGCCAATCGCGTGAGCTGTCGTTCCGTCAGCGCGGGATCTCGACGCGCGGATTCAGCGATCCCGTCTAGCGATCGCAGGAGGATCGGTGGCACCGACTGCAACTTGGCGGCACGTTGTTGTGCGTGGGTGAGCTCGACGCGCAGCGAGGCGGCGGCCGCCTCGCGCGTCCGCAGCCATTCGATCAACAACCCTCGATGCCCGACCGCCACCAGCAAACAGAACACAACGAAATCCACAGCGAACGTCGAGGTGAACGCGGCCGACAGTATTGGCGTCTGGGGCGACGTCAGCCTCTGCCACGTGAAGACATGCAGCAGTGTGACGGTCGGTGCTAGACCAGCGTACGCGAGCAGACGAGCGACAACGTGTGATCCGCGCAACGGAAAACGGGCCGCGATGAACAGCACGATCGGCGTGAGCACCGCCCAGATCAACGCCGAGAGCAAGTCGGTCCGCGCGATCGAGAGCCACGATGATTCGCCGAGTCGATTGCGCAACATGAGGTAGATGAAGCTCTGCTGAGTCCACAACATTCCGCAGACCAGCCAACTGAGTCCAATCGCTACCGCCGGGTGCCGCAGCCACGCTGGCACACGCAGAGGACGCAGTGTTTCGTTCGTGATCGAAGTGTCTGCGTCGTCTCGCGCCGGCGCATCATCCGCTGACCCGGCCTCGCGGCGGCGCGCAGGAATTCTGAGCTCGGCGATGGTACCGCCAGCGGGGCCGGCAGACAGGCGGAGACGATCATCGTTTCCGTACAGAATTCGAATCCGGTCGCGTACGTTGGACAACCCGATACCGCGTCCGGCCGCGGCCGATCTCGCATCGAGGCCGACTCCGTTGTCCGCCACGCAAACGACCAATGAACCTTGCTCAACGCGCGCCGAGATCTCGATCGTGCCGGCGGCGTTGCGCCCGCTCAATCCGTGACGAATCGCGTTCTCGACGAGAGGCTGCAGGACGAATCTGGGAACCAACCAATCGACGGCATCGTCCTCGACGCGATACTCGATCGTCAGCCAGTCGGCGAAACGAATTCGCTGAATGTCGAGGTATGGTTCGATTCCGACAATCTCTTCGCCGAGCGTGATCTCATCCGTGCGCTTTCCCAGCGCGGTGCGAAAGATCGACGCGAGCTGTCGAATCACGCGACTCGCCGTGACGGGCGAATCGTACGCGAGCTCGGAGACGGCTCCAAGTGAGTTGAACAGGAAGTGCGGTTGGAGCTGCGCCTCGAGATAATCCAGACGCGCTCGTCCGAGCGATGCCTCGAGCCGGGCGGCTTGGCGTTGTCGCTCCGCAAGGACGCGGCGTACGAGCGCGAGCTCGGCGCCGGCAACGATGACGGCATAACTCGCCACGTCGAGGTCGGCGTAGAGCACGAGCATCGCCGAGAACGAAATGAGCTGTGCCTGATGGGAGAACACGTGCAGCGCGATGCGCGCCGCGATGCAATCCATCAGCGCGGCAACGATCAGGAGCGGAACGTGCGCGACGATCAAACCGATGAGACTTGCGGTCGTGGCGCGCAACCGCCAATGCCAAGCGGCGATCGCGATGCTGAGCAGCCCCCACAACACGCCAATGGTGAGCTCGAGCTCGAGGGCCGCGACCCTGCTCACCGCGCGTCGTGGCGATAACGCGGCCGAGATGAACCCCTGCAGCACGAAGAACGACACCCACGCTCCGACGAGTAGCGCGGCAGTCTTGATCGATCGGAAGGCGGGCGTGGATTCAGAAGTCATGTTGAAAGCTCGCGTGCTGTCGGCCCACGAGCGGCCATCGAGTGATCAGTCGTCTCTGTGAGGGACGAGCCGTCGGAAGCGCAGGGCGGCCGGGTCACTGGCATTTCACGGCCGGCGGAATAAGCTATCACTCGAACGACGACCAAGCACTGATCCTCTCGCGGCACGAGACATCCGCATGCGTCGATTCGACATTGTCGCACTCCTGACCGTCACCTCGCTTACCAGTTTCATGCATCGTCCCAGCCAAGCACCGGTCGAGCCGATCACCCTGGCCGTCGTCAACGCTCGCATCTGGACCGGAGACTCGCGGCATCCGTGGTCCGACGCGATGGCGATCAGTCGCGACCGAATTTCCGCGATGGGGCCGAGCGCCGAGGTGCGCAAGCTGGTCACTCCATCGACACGCGTCATCGACGCGCACGGAATGATGGTTGTTCCCGGATTCATCGATTCGCACATTCATTTTCTCGAGGGCGGTTTTGGTTTGGCGTCGGTGCAACTCCGTGACGCGAAAACACCGCGCGACTTTGTGCACCGCATTAGCGAATTCGCAAAGACGCTCCCA
>DASYSU010000258.1:0-4698 GCA_036002925.1 Gemmatimonadaceae bacterium
AACGTGGTGCGGCGAGTGATCGGGGTGCCGGATTACGATCGCTACGTCGCCCACCTCGAGGCCCGCCATCCGGGCACGCGGCCGATGTCGCGTGACGAGTTCATCCGCCAGCGACAAGTTGACCGATATAGCAAACCAGGCGCGCGTTGTTGTTGAGCAACAAATTCTTTCGTCCGGGACTGGTCAGGAGCCCATTCTTGTTCTACTATTGCCGTGACGTTTCTGGACGAGTGGCCTCATGAGCTCTTCTCACCGACATCGATCACACTCACACCGGGCAGCTTCCGCCGTGCCGTCGAGCGGGAAGTCGCACCGTGTTCGGCGGGAGTCATCCTCGTCGTCGCGCGCATCGCGGTTGCGCGCCGCCTCGGCGATTATGCCGAAGCAAACGATCATCGTTCAGCCGGCCGCGAAGGACAACACGCGACGTGAGCGCCTCATGCTCGTCGCATTGGCGGCGGTCGTGATCGTCGACGTCCTGTCCTGGGTCATCCCGCACGTTCGTTAGCGGTTGCTCGTCGAGGCAACGCGAGCAGTGCTAGCGCCGCCGTGAGCGCGAGGCCGGCACCGACGTTGAACGCGACCGGCGATCCGAATCGATCCCACAGCACGCCGAACATCAGCGACGCCGGCAGCGCGCCCACACCAATCGCCAGGTAATACCAACCGTACGCCGCGCCGCGCCGATCGGACGGGACCACGTCGGCGACGAGTGCGAGCTCGGTTCCTTCGGACAACCCGAAGAAGATCCCATAACCCGCGAATAACGCCCACGCTTCCCACGTGTGCGTCGCGCGCGCGAACAGGAAGTACACGAGCGCGTAAACGAGCCAACCCGCGACGAGCGTCGGGCGCCGGCCGATGCGATCCGAGAGGGCGCCGCCGGGCACGTTCGATACACTCTTCACGCCGTTCAGCAGCGCCCAGAGAATCGGCGCCAGGGCGACCGGCACACCGAGCTGGCGCGCGCGCAGCAGCAAGAACGCGTCGGTCGAGTTCCCGAGCGTGAACACGAAGATGACGACGAGGAACAGCCAGAACCGCCGACCCATTCCCGCACGAAGCTCGGGGCTCTTCGCGTGAGCCGCTTCGCGCTGCCGCACCTCGCGAACCCCAACGATGGCGACGATGACCGCGATCGCGCCTGGAATGGCGGCAAGCCAGAACACCGTGCGCAGCGAGACATGCCACCATGCGAGTATCGCAAACGCGATCAGCGGACCGAGGAGCGCACCCGCGTTGTCGGCGGCACTGCGAAGACCGAAGGCGCGTCCGCGAACGCTGGGGTGAATCGAATCGGCGATGAGTGCGTCGCGCGGCGCGTTGCGTATTCCCTTCCCGACGCGATCGCTCACGCGAATCAACAACACCTGCGTTGCCGATTGCGCGATGGCGACGAGCGGTCGCACCGCCGATGCCAGCGCGTAACCCGCCACCACGAGCGGCTTTCGGCGACGCACACGATCCGACCACCAGCCGCTCACTAACTTGAGCAACGCCGCCGTCGATTCCGCCGCGCCTTCGATCGCGCCGATGAAGCCGGCGCTCGCGCCGAGCACCGTAGTGAGAAACACGGGCAACAACGGATAGATCATCTCACTCGATACGTCGGTGAAAAAGCTCACCGCGGCGAGCGCGTACACATTGCGCCCGAGCGCGCGCGAGGAACTGTCGCGGTCGGTGTCGTTTGATCGATCGGCCATGATTCGTCGAATCTACCACTTGCGGTCGGCGGCGGACGTATAGCAATTCATTGTCATGACGCTTCGCGCGCCGGCGCTTGCCGACACGGTCTCGACGCATCGCTCGCTCACTCCAGCGCATGCTCGTCTCGCCGCACACGACGACGCCATCGTCCGTACGCAAATCACCGTCGCGCAAATAGCCGCGCCAACAGGTGAGGAACAGGAGCGCGGCGGTTGGATTGCCCGCCGCTTTCGCGACTGCGGATTGTCCGATATCCACACGGACGACGCCGGAAACGTGATTGGGCGTCGTGAAGGCAACCCGAACCTTGCGCCCGTAGTAATCTGCGCGCACCTCGACACGGTCTTCCCGCGCGACACCGATCTCTCGATTCGCCGCGACGGCGTACGGCTGGTCGGACCCGGCATCAACGACAACGGTCGCGGCCTGGCCGTGATGCTCGCCCTCGCCACGGAAATCGATGGGGTGCGATTGCGCGCGCAGCATCCGATCGAATTCGTTGCGACGACGGGTGAAGAGGGATTGGGTGACTTGCGCGGCGCGAAGCACTACTTCGCGGGACGCGGTCGCGACGCGCACGCCATGGTCGCGCTCGACGGTGCCGGCGACGAGCGAATCATCCATCGTGCCCTCGGCTCACGACGCTTTCGCGTGTCGTACGCCGGGCCAGGCGGACACTCGTGGGCCGCCTTCGGAGTACCGAACGCCGTGCACGCTGCCGCTGCCGCCGCCACACGGCTCGCGTCGTTGCCGTTGCCGGCATCTCCGCGCACAACGCTGTCGGTCGGTCGCATCGGCGGCGGCCTGTCCGTCAACTCGATTCCCGACCGTGCGTGGCTAGAGATCGATTCACGCTCGACGTCGGCCGCGGCGCTCGACGACATCGAGCGGGCGATCCGAACCATCGCTCGGACCGCGGCCGATGACGAGAACGCCAAGCGCGCCGTCGGCACGCGCGTTCTGAACGTGGAAGTTGAATCGATCGGCGCCCGGCCGTGCGGAGAGACGCCGGCCGACCACTCGCTGGTGCAAGCCGCGCTCGAGGCCACGCGGCTCGTGGGTCGCCAACCAGACCTCGCCCTCGCGTCGACCGACGCGAACGTCGCGATCAGCCACGGCATTCCAGCGATCGCCATCGGTGCGGGCGGGCGTGGCGGTGACGCTCACACGCACGCCGAGTGGTTTGACAACCTCCACGGCACCCTCGGCGTCGCGCGCGCATTGACGATCGTGATGACGACCGCGCGACTCGCGAGCTGATCCCACACGGGCCGAATTTCCCTCAGGCTTTTATCCGTTCAAATCCGTTTCATCCGTCCAAATCGTTTCACACATTGTTATGGCCTAATCTCGGTTACGTCGCCTCATTGCGTGAAAATCTCTCGCAGATTGGCGCTTGGGCAAGCCATAACGATTGGTAAAACGATCGAACGGATTGAACTGTAGCTACTCAGTCTGTGTTGGTTCAGCGCGAGACAACGCCCGTCCGAGAAATCGCATCGCGCCGTAAGTCTCGATGGCGAGGACGACCGACGCCGTGATCACGAGAATCATCACGTTGATCGCTCGTGACTGGCCCGCGACCGTTATGGCGAGCCATGACCCGACCAGCGGCAAGATCAGACCAATCGCCAGGGAAAAGATGGTCGCAACGGTCGCGAGCAGATTCTGGCCGAGTGCCTCGACGCCGACGCTTACGACCGGACCGAGACGCACCCACGCCGGGAAGAGAACTGCCGTCGCATTCTGAATCGTGAGAATGGCTCCGTTGAGCGAGACCACGGCGAACGGCGCCGCGATCATGAGCGCTAGCCGAATATCGGCGCCGAGCGGATTCACGCGTGACGCGAGCAAGCAGACGTACGCGAACGTGAGGAACACGAGCTGCACCGCCGCCATCGGCAACGCCGACGACGCCACCTCCGCCAGCACGATTTCGCCAGGCGGGATCGGGAGCGACTTGATGAGCGGCAAGTGCTGCATGTCGTGACGAAGATCGTTTCGAATCAAACGTCCGCCGAACAGCAGCAGCATCCCGGTGAGCACGAGCGCGCCGATCGCGAAGACCGCGGCGAGATCCGCCCCAGCGCCCGACGTCGCCGCGCCGATCGCGATCGCCATCGTCAACGGACCGATGAAGACGCGAAGCTGCGCCGTGCGTCGCAAGCAGAGCATGTTCTTCCAGAAGATCGCCAACGCTGGGTGCCCGACCGACGCGAGACGCAGCGTCGAGGCCGGCGCCCGCGGCGGAGCAACCACGCCGACCGTGCGACGCGCACGCATCGCATCGAGCCGCCGCGCGCGTTCGGCCGATGCTTCGATCGCCGCGTCCTCGAACGCCGTGTCAGTGCGGAAGACCCACCAGGCGTGCACGACGACCATCATGATCGCCGGAATGATCTCACGATCCCACTCGGCGACTGATTGCGCAAACGCCGGCGCGACGATCAGATGAAACGGATAGAGCCCGATCGACGCGGGCGGCATCGACAACACGCGACCCAGCACCGTGAAGAAAGCGCCGGTGGAGTGTACCGCACTGAGCTCCGCCCGTCCGCCGATGATTCCCGCGAACAACGAGAGACCGACCGCGGCGAAGATGATGATCGACCAACGGTTTCGTCGCGATCCGGAGGCGCCATGCTCGCGCCACGCCGAACGAACCAGCGCCGCGCCGAGGCGATGCAGGTTGAGCGTCGAGAAGAGGACCCAGATCGCCATCGCGCGCATGGGTCCAGGCAGAACCGTGCCCCCGCGCCGCAATATGAAGACCCAGATCAGCACGTTGATGATGACGGCGATTTGCGCGCGCGTGAGCTTGTACCCAATCAACGCTCGGCGCGATAATGGCGCCGGAAAAAGCAGCGACAGCTCGGCCTGCGTGAATGCGAGTGCCGTCGTATCCGACCCAAAGACCCATGAACCCATGAGCGTCACCACGAGCAATACCGTGATGATCACTTCGGTCGGCTGGCCGAGGAGCGACTGAAT
>DASYSU010000259.1:0-31215 GCA_036002925.1 Gemmatimonadaceae bacterium
GAAGACGTCCTCGAGGGAAGCCGAGTGCGTCGTCAAGTTCGCCAATTCAGCGTGGCGCTGCGCGAGCAACGACAGGAGCGCGGGAACGGTTCGGTGTAGCGCGCTGACTTGCAGCTCGTACGCGCCGGCGAGCGTTCGAGCGGCGCGGACGCCGTCGATCGAGCGCAGCGTCGACTCTTCGATCGGCGGCGAGCCCGATACGAGCGAGAACTCGATGACGTGCTCCGCGCCCAGGGATCCAATCAGCTCGAGCGGCGTGCCGAGGGCGATCACTTTTCCGTGATCGACGATTGCGACGCGATCGCAGAGAATTTCCGCTTCGTCCATGTAATGCGTCGTCAACATGATCGTGCGACCGAGCGCCTTGAAGTCGGTGATCAGATCCCATAGCTGGCGGCGCGATTGAGGATCGAGGCCTGTCGTCGGCTCATCGAGGAAGAGCAAGTCGGGGTCGCCCACGATCGCGCAGGCCAGCGCCAGCCGCTGCTTCTGTCCGCCCGACAGCTTTCCCACCCGCGATGTTCGTTTTTCCTCGAGCTGCACCAGGCGGATGACATCGGTGATGGTGCGACCGCGAGCGTAAAAGCTTCGAAACAGCCGGACGGTCTCTTCGACCGTCAGTTTTTCGCCAAGTTGAGTTTCTTGAAGTTGAATGCCGAGTCGCTGACGGAGCTCGCGGTCATGGTGGTTCCAGCGAAGCCCGAGCAACTCGACGCGGCCGTCGTCGGGTGTGAGCAGGCCCTCGCAGATTTCGATCGTCGTCGTCTTGCCGGCGCCGTTCGGTCCGAGCAACCCAAAGCATTCGCCGGCGGCGACTGAGAGATCCAGGCCATCGACGGCACGAACGTCGCCGTAGAATTTCCGTAGACCTTGAACGAAAAGTGCGGGCGAGGGATTGGAGGAAGCGAGGGCGGACATACGGGCAGAAAACTACACACTCTTGCCTGCCGCTGCGCCTGATCGTAGCGTGCAGTGAGGTCGCCTGGAGCCATCGTGTTTCGAACGAGTCTCATCTCGAGTCGTGTCGTGCCATCGCTGCTGCTGTGTCCAGCACTCGCGATCGCGCAGACGCGCACGCGCACGGGCGCGGTCGTCGGCGCGGTGCGTGATTCGGCGGGACAGCGCCTAAGTCAAACGATCATTCGACTCGTCGGCTCGACTGATCCCATCTCGTCCGTGACCAGCGACGACTCGGGAAGCTATCGTCTGACCGGCATTGTGCCTGGACCGGCGCACCTATTCGCGCGACGCATCGGCTACGCGCCCGAGACACTCAGCGTCGACCTCGTCGAAGGAGAGACTCGTCGGGTCGATTTCATCCTCGCCTCGGTGCCGGTCGAACTACAGGCGTCGCTCGTGGCCGCCGACCCGGCGCGCGGGAAGATGGGCCCGTTCAACGTCCGACGGGCGCGCGGCGTGGGTTCGTTCGTCACGCGTGACGAGATCGAGAAGCGGCAAGCGAACAGCGTCAGCGAGTTGCTGCGCTACATCCCCGGCGTCGGCGTGATGCAGCGCATGGCTGGCGAGCCGCAGCCAATTCAGATGCAGCGATCCGGAGCCACGACCTCGCAAACCAAGTGCACCGTGTCGATGTATGTCGACGGTCAGCCCTACCCGAATGGCAACGTCGACGATTTTCCGCCGATGTCGATCGAGGGTATCGAGGTCTACAAAAGCGCGTCGGAGATTCCGGCCGCATTTCGGACGCGCGACGCGACGTGCGGTGTGATCGCGATTTGGACGCGGGACCCCGACGCGGCGAAACGACGGTCCAAGCCGCTGTAATTCGAGTCGGGCCTCAGCTACGTGGCGAAGCCGGCCGCGCGAGCCAGGCCTCGGCCTGCTCCAATTCCCGGAAGACCTGTGTTATGTGCTGGCGCTGTTCACTCACCGCCGTGAACATGCGGGCCATGCCGTACTGCAACGTCGTCTTCGCGACAAAAGCCCGTCGGACTTCCGGTGCAAGGATCGATGTGTCGGCGAGACGTGCCATCCCCTCTTTCGAGAGCGCGATGTCCTCGACGTCCCGGGCATCGAAGAGCTGATCGAACTCTCGATTGAAGCCAGGATCGACTCGAATCTGCTCCCGCACTCGCGTGACGTCGGCCTCAGTCAGGACGCCAAAGGCGCGAACGACAATCAGGCGTCGGTTACCGTCGATCGTATAGGAGAGCGACATCGGTGTAGATCGTAGGCTGACGGGCGGCGATCCCAAGGTTGTGGATCCGCCACCGCAACCCGCAATGGGGGGAACCTCGGGCTCGATTCGGGTGGTAGCAACGTGATAGGCGCTCACGCGAAACCCGGGCCGAGGTGCCGCCGTATCGTGTTCACTAGCCGTCGCACCCCGAGGTCCATCGATGCTTCTCATACTCGGCGCTGCCTTTGCGCTGAATCTCCAGGCGCAGGCTCCTTCTCAGTCACGGCGCCGCCCGCCGACGGTTCGCGACAGCATCGCAGATTCTTCCGCTGCGACATCCGGTCGGCGGCATCGTCGCGGCGTTCGTCGCCCCGTAACAGCCGAAGTCCTCGCCACCGCCTTCAAGGACCAGACCGCCAAGGCCACGCTGCTCCACGCGCGGGCGGCTCGTTTGACCCAGGACTCATCGCTCGTCGCCTACGACGCCATGTCGTATCAGCGCATCTCCGCTGGGCTGGGGTTCTCGAAGATCGGCCGCGACCGCTTGCTGTTTCGTCACGAGAGCGCGGCCCGAGTGCAGTGGCGACAAGGAGTCGGCGTGTGGATCGAGGCGAAGGGAGCAAGAACGGCGATTCCCGTGGCCCCGGACGAAGCGCGCGAAGAGGCTCGTAGTGATATGAACGACCCCGACATGAACGCCTCGATTCCGTATTTCCCGGGACAGGAGACGTTTTGGATCGGCAGCGACATCGCGCGCGCACAGGTTGACGAGACAGAGCTGGTGCACCCGGTCGCCGACGGTGCGGAGGCGTACTACACGTACGAGACGGGCGACTCGATCAGCTTCACTCTGCCGAACAAGACCGTCATTCAGCTTCGCGAGCTCAAAGTCAGGCCACGCCAGCCGAAGTGGAATCTCGCCGTCGGCTCACTTTGGTTCGACACGAAGTCGGGGCAGCTCGTGCGGGCCGCGTATCGCTTATCCGTCCCGATGGATATCTGGGCTGTCGCGACCGAGGACGATCCGAAGTCCATGGACGACGTCCCGATCTGGGTGAAGCCGATGATCACCCCAATGAAAGCCGAGGTATCGGCGATCGCCGTGGAGTACGGTCTGCATGAGGGTCGATTCTGGCTTCCACGATTGCGTCTCGCCGAAGGAAGCGCGCAGGTGAGCTTCATGCACGTGCCGTTCAAGATGGAGGAGAGCTTCAAGTACGCGAGCGTGAACGGTAAAGACAGCTTGCCGCCGATCAAGATTGCTGAGACGCCGGCGCGCATGCGGATGCCGGATTCACTCACTGAGGACCAACGCCAGGATTGGCGGGACTCCGTCCGCGCCGCCGCTCGCGCGCAACGACGCGCGGCGAGCGATTCCGTTCGACGCGGTCTCAAGGTGGCCCAGCATCGGACATCGCAGTGCGATACGTCCGACGTGCAGATCACGACGCGAACACGCTACGACAATTCGTTGCCTGTCGCGATGAAGGTGCCGTGCGATATCTCAAAATTGGAGAACTCTCCCGATCTCCCTCCGTCGATCTACGACCCTGGCGAAGAGTTGTTCGGCACGAAGGATCTCGACGCGCTCAAGTCGGAGGCGCTGTCGCTCAGCGCGCAAGCTCCGCTCCAATTCAAGCTGTCGCTGCTCCCACCGCCGACGATTGCCTACGGTCCTTCGCTCATGCGGTACAATCGCATCGAGGGATTCTCTGCCGGTGCGTCAGTCGAACAGCAACTCGGCGGCGGATACAGTGCGACCGTCCTCGGCCGGATCGGCTTCGCCGACCTCGAGCCGAACGTCGAGCTGACGGCGACGCGAACGAATCTGACGACGTCGATTTCACTGACGGGATACAATCATCTGGTGTCGGCGAGTGATTGGGGACATCCGCTGAGCTTCGGCAGCTCGTTCTCGGCGCTGATGTTCGGTCGCGACGAGGGATTCTACTATCGGGCAACCGGCGCCGAGCTCACGTCATCGCGCGACACGCCGTTCGGCGGCGCGCGCGTCGAGTGGCGTGCATTCGTCGAACAAGAGCGCAATGCCGCTGTGAAGACCAACTTCGCGGTGAACGGCTCGGATTTTCCGGCGAACTTGCAAGCGCGCCGCGGCACGTACGCCGGATTGGGTGGTCGGGTCAACCTCGAGTACGGGCTCGATCCGCGCGGGTTGCGCGTTCTCAGCGATCTCCGCGTCGAGGCCGCGAGCGGCGATTCACTATACGGTCGCGGTGCGCTCGATATCACGGCATCGCACGGCTTTGGTCGACTTGCTGGTTCTCTAACGCTCGCCGGCGGCGGGTCCGTGGGTGGTCTGCCACCGCAACGCCGTTGGTACCTCGGCGGATCGCAGACCATTCGCGGCCAATCGCCGGACACGACGCAAAGCGGAAACGCGTTCTGGTTGACGCGTACCGAGATCGGATCGAGCGACGCGAGCGTTCGGCCGGCTGTGTTTGGAGATCTCGGATGGGTCGGCGATCGGAGTAAGATCGGCACGATTGGCCGCCCGATGAGCGGCGTCGGCGCAGGCGTGTCGTTTCTGGATGGACTGTTCAGATTCGATGTGGCACGAGGCATCTACCCTCGGAAGCAGTACCGAGCGGACCTGTATCTCGAGGCCAAATTCTGAGCCCGCCTCGACCCATTGACGGGCTTCACACCAGGGTTAGCTTCCCAAGCATGACGTCCGCCCAGACCATGTGCTGCTGTATGTGTATGTGTTGTCTCTGTTGCCAACCGGCATCCGAGGCTCTGGGCGTTCGCATGTAACAGCGATTACGATTCGCGACTCGCGCTCCGATCCTCTCACTGGATCGGAGCGCTTTTGTTTTCACGACAAGCGCGGCTGATCCGAGGTGACGAGAGTGCGTCGCCACAGCGACCCTCAACCCGGACAGCCATGCAACCGATCGCGATCTACCACGAACATCCTGACTGGTTCAAGCCGCTCTTCGCGGAGTTGGAGCGGCGCGGCCTGCCGTACGTTCGGCTGGACGCGTCGGCGCACGCGTTCGATCCGTCGGAAGACGACGTACCGTATTCGCTCGTCGTCAACCGCGCGAGCCCATCGGCGTATCTGCGCGGACACCGCCAGTCGACGTTCCACACGCTCCATTGGCTGCGACATCTCGAGCGCATCGGCATTCCAGTCGTCAACGGATCGCAAGTGTACGCATTCGAGCTCTCGAAAGCCTCGCAGCTCGACCTACTCGAGGAGCTGGGACTCCCCTACCCGCGGTCGCGCGCGATCAACGACGCATCGCGCGCCGTCGAGGCTGCACGCGGGTTGCGCTATCCGGTCCTCATCAAGGCAAACATCGGCGGAAGCGGTGCCGGTATCGTGCGCTACGAGTCCGAAGCCGCGCTTGCCGGCGCGGTATCGCGTGGCGAGCTCAATCTCGGCGTTGACGGCGTCGCGCTGGTCCAGGAGTCTGCGCCGTTACGCAACGGACACATCGTACGTGTCGAGACACTTGGCGGGAAATACCTGTACGGCATCAAGGTGTTCCCAGCGGTGGGATCGTTCGATCTTTGTCCCGCCGACGCTTGCCAAACGACGGATGGTGTCGAGCTCGTTGGTGCGGCGTGCGCGGCGGACGCGCCGAAGACAGGACTTCGGGTCGAGGGATACGAGCCGCCGAAACAGATCATCGAGCAAGTCGAGGCCATCTCACGTCGCGCCGGGCTCGACATCGGCGGCATCGAGTATCTCGTCGACGACCGCGACGGCAAGCACTACTTCTACGACATCAATGCCTTGTCGAACTTCGTCGCCGATCCGGAGAGCGTGATCGGCTTCAATCCATGGGGTCAGTTCGTCGACTACCTCGTTGATCGATCGGCGAGCCGGAGCGCTCCGCGACGCGCGGCGACAGCGCTTGCTGAAGATCATGTGGCGGCACTGCCATGAGATACGGCTACTGGCTTCCGGTATTCGGCGGTTGGCTTCGCAACGTCGAAGATGAGGGGATGACGGCGTCGTGGGACTATGTGCGCCGCCTCGCACAGCGCAGTGAAGAGATCGGTTATGATATAACACTCATCGCCGAGCTGCTGCTCAACGACATCAAGGGGATCGATGCGCCGTCGTTGGACGCTTGGTCGACGGCGGCGGCCCTCGGCGCGGTGACACAGCGACTCGAGCTCATGGTCGCGGTGCGACCCTCGTTTCATCCGCCCGCGATCCTCGCCAAGCAGGCGGCGAACATCGATCGCATCTCCGGTGGTCGTCTCGCACTCAACGTCGTGTCGGCTTGGTGGAGGGACGAAGCGCGCCGATTCGGCGCTGCGTTCGACGAGCATGACGACCGGTACGCGCGTACGACTGAATGGCTCGACGTCGTCGATGGTGCGTGGCGTGAACCGCGCTTCAGCCATCACGGACGATTCTACGATCACGACGACATCATTCTCGAGCCCAAGCCTGTGTCGCGACCGGGCCGTCCGCGGCCGACAATCTACGCCGGCGGTGAGTCCGACGCGGCGAAGACGATGATCGCCCGACAGTGTGACGCCTACGTCATGCACGGTGATCCGCCAGAGCGGATCGCTCCGAAGATTGCGGACATGCGCCGGCGCCGAGAGGAGGCGTCGGAAGCGTTGGGTATCGAGCTCGCCCCAATGCAGTTCGGTGTGGCGGCATACGCCATCGTTCGCGATTCGGAGCACGAAGTGAAAGAGGAGATCGATCGCATTACCAACGTCGCGGTCGGCTCGCCAGGCTATCACAACTATCGCGAGTGGATTTCAAACACCAAGCTCGATCAACAGGTGAGCTTGCAGGATTATTCGGTGTCGAACCGCGGTCTACGAGCCGGCTTGGCGGGGACGCCCGATCAGGTCGCCGAGCGGGTGGCTGAATTCGCCAGCGCCGGCGTGGATCTTCTGTTGCTCCAATGCAGTCCGCAACTCGAGGAGATGGAGCGCTTCGCCGATGAGGTGATCGCGGCCCGGGTCTGATGCACGGGCCGCAATCGCGGTTCCGTTTTTGCCGATGTTCTGCAAGGGATCAGTCTTCATCGACAGGCGTGGCCGCGGAGTCCGCGGACTGATGCGGAGTACCACGGAATGTGAACACTGATGTCGAGGGAACCGACATATCCCTGGGCTTACGTCGAGTGTTCTCATTTTCATTCCGCGATGCTCCGTTGATTCCGCGGATTCCGCGGCCACGCCTGGAGATGGCTCAGGCTCTCAACTCGATATTGGCGGAACGAAGGAGGACCGAACATGATCAGAAAACTCAAATCGGGCGGATATCGGCTGTACTCGCGAAAGAAGGATCCGAAGACCGGACGCCGGCGGAATCTCGGAACGTTCAAATCGCGCGCGGCGGCCGAGAAGCACGAGCGGGCGGTGCAGTACTTCAAGCACGGCGGCTGAGCGCGATTACGGCCTGCCTCGGAGAAAGCGGACCCGGAGCGCGCGCTGCGTCTCGGTCGATGGCTCCTGAGCCGCGGCTTTGGGATCGTCGCGGGGATAGACCATCGACGAGACGACGTCGAGGATCGGCACGCCCGGCAGCACTTCCTTGAACGTCACGCGAATCGACTGGCCTCCGATCCGTTCGCGCAGCTTCTTTGTCAGATTCACGAGCGAGATGAACGTCGTGCGGATCTGATACGTCTTCGGATCGAGGAAGATCGCGCCGGCCACGTCGGGATCGTGAATCGTCGGCGCCGGAATGAAGTCCACGCGCAGCAGGCTGTCGCCGTCCACGACCTCGATGCCGCTGTAGTCGAAACAGTGGAAGTTGAGGAACGTCTCGTCGGCGAAGTCCGAGAGCTCCGGGATGGCGACCGTCGTCCAGGTTCCGCCGAATACACCCCCGGCGTACTCGCGTGTGCCGAGCAACCGTCCCGGCGCGTACTGCCAATCGCGCGCGCTGGTGCGCCGGACGGTATCGAACGCCACGAAGCGTGCTTCCAGAGCTGGCTCGGGCTTCGTGATCTTGCGTTCGATGTCGACCTCGAACGGATACGACCGCGAGAGTAAGCGATTCCGCTCCGCGTTTTGCTTGAGCTGCTCGAACAGCGCCGCCAGCGCCGCGCCGAGCTTGGGGCTCGACTCGCCGAGGTGCGCGCACTCTTTGGCGAGCGTGTGAACGGCCGGCAACTGAATCGAGACGAGCGGCAACTCGAGGTGAAGTGTGACGCTGTCGCCGGATGCCACGTCGAGGGTCGTGTCGAGCGGCGTGTGTCCGATGTGCTTCGCCCAAATCCGAACGCGACCGGCCCGTACGTCGCGAAGCGCGAACCGACCGTCGGAATCAGTGAACTGTTCGCGGGTGTCTGGCGAAATCCCGATGACGCTGTATCCCAGCGGAACATCGGTGCCCAGGACCACGACGCGACCGACAATCGTCGCGCGCTGGGCGATTGCAAAACAGGGACACAGCGCGACCGCAGCGCAGATGGCCGCGGTTCGCAATCGCGGGCTCATTCATAATTATGCGCCATGCGGTTCCCCGCGTACATCCCGACGCCGGTCCCGACCATGCTCAGCATGAACGCGGTCATGAATCCAATATTCGATCCAAGCCACCATCCCACGTACCCGCCGAGCGTCGCGCCGGTAAAGACGAAAAGCTTTGTCATGACACCTCGACGACAGTGATTGCCCCACGTTTCCCGGGTTCTCGCAAACGACAGAATTTCGTGCAAGGCGCGAGACGTTTGCGATCGGCAGCGTGCCACATGGTCAAAAGCTAACTCACTGACTGACAGGCACTTGAGACCACATGATCACCTGCTGGGTCCGGTGGCCCGAATATTACCATAGTTAAGGTACTTACCGGTGCGCCGACAGCGCCGACCCCGGCTCTTTCCCTACCTTGTGACCCGCGATTCCCAGTCCTCAGCGCGATCGAACGCCGAAGTGCTCCTCTGGCAGGGGCGGGTCCGGGTTGCGGTGGCAATTCTGGCCGGCGGCGTGGCGTTCATGCTCGTTCAAGCCGGCATCCTCCGCGGCCATAGTCAGTGGATCCTCGGCGCCATCGTCGGCTACGTCGCGATCGTGGGCCTCCTCGGCTGGCTCATTCGTCGAACCGGCCAGGCCGGCAATGCGATCGTCGCCACCACGGTGCTGTCGGACTTGGTCTTCATCTTCGTGTCGACGATCGCGTCGTCGCCGGCGGGCTATTATGGCAGAATTCTCATTCTGTCATTCTTCGCGCTGCATCTCACGGAATCGCACTTCGGGGCCAAGCACGCCACAGTCGCGTTGATCGCAGTAGTGGTCGGCTATTTCGTCACGACGGGGGTGATGGTCCGCGAGCATCCATCGATCAGCTGGGGCCAGGAACTGTGGTCCGTTGGACTGTTCACGATCGCCGCGGTGGCGTTCATCATCCAATACGGAAGTTTTCGGCGCCGCCTCGAGCACATCGTCGAGCTCTTCGAAGATGCTGAAGAGGGAAATTTCACAAAAGAATACGACCTCGGCGCCGACCGAAGTCCCGACGCGGTAACGCGGGTCGGGCGCGCATATAATCGCGTTCGCGTCCAGCTCGAAAGCATGGTCCTCACGGATCCGCTCACGGGCTGCCTGAATCGACGCGGCCTCGATCAGGTGATGGCGCGCGAAGTGGCGCGGGCGACGCGAAGCGGAGGCGATCTGTCGCTGCTCGCGATCGACCTCGATCATTTCAAGGACATCAACGACACCTACGGCCACATCACCGGCGACGTCGTGCTTCGTGAGTTCGGTGGTCTGCTCGTGCAGACCGCGCGCGCGGGCGATATGGTCGCGAGAACCGGCGGTGAGGAGTTCAGCATCCTGCTTCCCGACACCGACCCGTCGGGCGCATTCCGTGCCGCGATCCGCGTCTGCGACATGGTGCGATCGCACTCGTTCATGGTGAACGGAAAACGCCTCCACATCACGATCAGCGTCGGCGTTGTCTCGAGCAACGGTGCGTCGACCGATTCGCCTGAGGTCAACATGAAGGAGCGCGCGGACCAGGCGCTCTACGCGGCGAAGCGAGGCGGGCGCGACGGACTTCGCGTCTGGAATCCGAACATCGGCGCGAACTTCACGCCGGTGGCGGCAATGCCCGCGATCAGCGCGTAGTGCCGTGCTGTAACCGCGACCGTCGCGGCGTCGTAGTCAGGGCAAGGTCAACGCCATCCTGACGACTTCCGTCTCTGTCGGGTTCGAGACGCTCCGCACAAATCCGCTTCGTACAATTCTCTCGACGCTCGGCATCGGGCTTGGCGTCGCCGCGGCGCTCGCGATCACGGCCATCATGCGCCACGTGGCGAACGCGCCGATGCGCGCCTGGTTGTCGGCGAGCACCGTGGTGACGGCGATCGGCGCATCAGTCGCGATCGGGTCGGTTTTCGGTCTGTATCCGGCGTTGCGAGCGGCTCGGTTGTCACCGATCGACGCGATACACCACGAGTAAGTCGGGGCCGAGTGCACCGGCCCCAACTTTCGCGGTGTACGGCAACAGCAGGCTGGGCTTACCTTCTGACGACGCTGACCTTGCCTGTCTTGCCCTTGGCGGAACGAATGACGATGTCGATGTCGCGTCCAAGTCGGGCAAGCATCCGGAGAAGGCGCTCGGTCGAGAACCCGCGCAACTTGCCCGTGACGACTAGAGAGATTTGCGACGGCGCGTCGCGCATAATGTACGCCGCTTCGGTCTGTGTCAGCTGCTGCTTCTCGAGAATGCTCGCGATCTCCTTGGCGAGGATATTCTTCGGGATGACCGATTCGGGAACCGCCCGGGGGCGGCGAAGCGATTTGGCTCGTGCCACGGTTCGTTGGGTGAAGTGGAGTGAGGATGTCCACCAACATTAGAGCGCTTTAATCTTACAACAACTGGGAATACGCGAAAGACCCAGTTTTCAATTTCTCTGGTTGGGATAACGGTTCGGCGCTTTACTTCTTGATTGTGTCCAATTGTGTGTCGGAGGTTCTCCGATGCGCCGAGCGATGAGCGATTTCAGAATGCTCGGAGCCGTATGACAGATTGGATAAACTTTGCTCATGCTCGATGACTGACTTCGCCGATCATCTCCAGGAAGCGCTTGGTCCCAACTATCAGCTCGATCGCGAGCTGATGGGTGGCGGCATGAGCCGCGTGTTCGTGGCGATCGATCGCGTGCTCGGTCGCAAAGTCGTAGTCAAGGTGCTTCCGCCGGAACTCGCGGCCGGCGTCAACCGCGAGCGATTTCGTCGAGAGATTCAGGTTGCCGCGCAGTTGCAGCATCCGCACATCGTTCCGTTGCTCTCGGCGGGCGAACAGGGCGACCTGCTTTGGTATACAATGCCGTACATCGATGGCGAGTCGCTTCGCGCCGCCCTCGAGCGAAAGAAGCAGTTCACGCCGCGTGAAGTCATTCGAATTTTGCACGACGTGATCGACGCCCTCGCGTTCGCGCATGAGCGAGGCGTCATCCACCGCGACATCAAGCCGGCGAACATTCTCACACAGGGTTCGCACGCACTGGTCACCGACTTCGGCGTAGCAAAAGCGATCAGCGCCGCGCTTCCTCTCAGCGGCGTCACATCGGCGGGAATCGCGATCGGAACTCCGGCCTACATGGCGCCGGAGCAACTCGCGGGTGATTCGACGGCCGATCACCGCATGGACATCTACGCGGCCGGCCTGCTCGCCTACGAGCTTCTCACGGGAGTCTCACCATTCACCAGTCCATCACCGCGTGAGACGCTCGCCGCCCAACTCACACGCGATCCAAAACCATTGCACGAAGTCTCCACCGACGTCCCGCATTCGCTGTCGGTGCTGATCATGCGCTGCTTGGCCAAGGACCCCGACGCACGTCCGCAGCGCGCCGAAGAAGTCCTGCGCGAATTAGACTCGCTCACGATGCCGTTGGGAGTCACGCCACAGGACGGAACGGTCAAATCGCCGACTCGGCGCCGGCCGTGGGCCGGCGTCGCCGCGATCGCGATACTGTTCGCCGTGCTCGCGGGTGTCGGTTACGCGGTCACGCGCCAACGGGCGCGAACGTCGATTCCACCTGCGACACCGGCAGCGCCTGCACCCGCTGCGACACGACCGGCGCCGAGTGAGAGTCTGGTCAAACGCGCCGCGGCCGCGAGTGGGATTGCTCCGCCGCCGGTCGCCAAGCCGTTGATCACGCACGATGACTCAGTACGAATCGCCGATGCCGTCCGCCGCCGACTCGACGCCGCAAAGGCGCGCGATTCAGTCGCCAAAGCAAAGCTGGCCGAACAAACGCAGCGGAAGATGATGGATTCGATCATCGCCGCGAACTCGGGCGCCTCCGCGACCACCGCGACTGGCCCGCGGCGTGTGATCATCGCCGAGCCGCCGGAAGTCCGTCAGTGGCCGGAGGCGGCACTGCTCGGTCGAGCTGTCGCCGACAGCTTGCGCCGAATCCTGCGTCCTCGAACGCGGCAATACAATATCGTAGACGCGGACTCGGTGCGATTGGCGCTGGTGAGATCGCGCGATGTCACTGAGCTCACGAAAACGCTGAACAGCGATTTACTCGTTTCCATCCGGCTCACCGCGCTGCCGCGCGACTCCGCGATGCTGCTGCTGCAAATCTATGATCTCGGCGCGGTGAGCTCGTATCGGTCACGCGCGGCCGCTGGTCGGCCCGTGCCGAAGAACGAAGTCCTCGAGAACCTCGACGCGCTGCTGCTCTCGACGGTGACCCATCTCGACGAGATGACGCGGGCGCCGCGCCGCCCACCGCCACCGCCGTGAGCGACTTAGCGCACGCTGAGTAGCGGCAAGACGCGACGACGTCCGCCATTGTCGGATACGTTGATCAGCCCGATCTGCGCGCCGTGAAGCTGATTCGCATAGTTGAATAAGCCGATCGTCAAGCCGTGCTGCGCGCCGCGAATGTTGCTGACGCTCGCGAGCGCCGTCCCATCGAATCGGCCCCGGTCTTCGATCTTGAAGTAGCCGGCGGTAAGGACGATGGCATGGACGTCGGCGCCGCCGACACCAAGACCACCAATGGCGAGTCCCTTGATCCGCGGTGCGCCGACGCCCGCGCCCCCGATCGCCACGCCTTGCAGCATCCCGCCCGAGCCGACCCCGACGCCGCCGATCATCAGTCCATTCACATCGCCGCCCGATCCGACGCCGATTCCGCCGATCCCAATCCCGGTAATTCCGCCACCACCCCCGACACCGATGCCGCCAATCGCCAAACCGGAGACTCTGCCGGCGCCGCCGGCACCGATTCCGCCAATGCTGATTCCAGAAAGCTCGCTCCCACCGCCGACGCCGATGCCCCCGACCTGAATGCCCCGAATCGGACCTCCGCTGCCGACACCGATCAGTCCCAGACTCAGTCCGTGAATACCTCCGCCTGAGCCGACACCGATCCCACCCAACATGATCCCCCGCAATTCACCGCCCGAGCCGATTCCAGCACCGCCGATGCTGATGCCGCTGATCGAATTCTGCGCGCCGACGCCCAGAACCCCAACGGAGATGCCTGTGATGTTCTTTGCTCCGGTAGCGGGAAGCCCGATCGCAAACCCGTGCACTACGCCGGATGGCGGTTCGTACGGCGACCAAACGGTGATGTTCGCCCCGTTTACGTGGTCGAGCTTTCGATCGCGAAAGTTGATTCGCAGCCCGTTCACTCGCGGCTTGTCGCCGATCGCGATGCCCGTGTTGTTGATCGTGAGATCGAGGACTTGGGCGCCGAGCGAGAGCGGAAGCGCGAGCAAGAACGCCGGTGCCAAGCGGATGAGGCGGAGATGTCGCATGGAGAGAACGGCGGTGAAGGGGTTCACAATCTTAAACGGATGACAACGCGGCAAGTTTCCGGCTGCAAGTGAATTGTCAAATCCACCACGATCGCCCCTCGGCGCTTGCTCCGGCGCATCCAAGGTTGTGATCTTGCGGTGTCTCCCACCAGGGACTGCCATGCGCTTGCACCGGGCCCTCTCGCTCGTCGCCCTTTCCTCGATCGCCACCGCGTGCGTGCGAGTCCGCGTTGCGTCGTCATCGGCCGACCCGGGTGCGATTACTACCCGCGACTTGGAGATTCGTCTCACGGCGTTCGCGCATGATTCGATGATGGGTCGTGAGGCAGGCACCGTCTGGAACACGAAGGCCACCGATTATGTTGCCGCCGAATTTCGAAAGCTCGGGCTCGAACCGGCTGGCGAAGGTGGATCGTATTTCCAAACGGTTCCAAACATCGTTGTGCCCGACACGGTCGTGCCGCGCGGCGTCGCACGCAACGTCGTCGCGATTGTGCGCGGCAGCGATCCGGCGTTGCGCGGCGAGTATGTCTCGATCACAGCGCACAACGACCACATCGGCTTCACTCATCGGCCCGTCGACCATGATTCGCTTCGCGCGTTCAATACAGTGATCCGGCCGATGGGAGCAGACAGCCGGCCGCACGCGCCGACGCCCGACGAGGCGACTCGAGTTCGCTCGATTCTCGATTCGCTCCGCAGGGTGCACACGCCGCGTCTCGATTCGATCTACAATGGCGCCGACGACGACGGGAGCGGAACGATCGCGTTGATCGAGATCGCGCAGGCGTTCGCGCGCGGAAATGTGAAACCGCGCCGCTCGATCCTGCTCGTATCGCACACCGCCGAGGAGAAGGGATTGGTCGGTTCGAGCTGGTTCACCGATCACTCGACGGTCCCAATCGATTCGATCGTCGCCGAGATCGACGTGGACATGATTGGCCGCGGCGCCGCGAGTGACATCAAAGGCGGCGGTCCGACGTATCTCGAGGTGGTCGGACTCCGTCGGCTATCGAAGGAGTTCGGCGACTGGTTCGAAGCCATCAATGCCAAGGAACCGGTGCCGTTCGTATTCAACTTCGAGTATGACGCACCGGGCCATCCGGAGCAGTACTACTGCCGTGCCGATCATTATAGCTATGCGCGCTATGGCATTCCGAGCGTGTCGCTCTCACGCGGCAGTCACATGGATTACCACCAGCTGACCGACGAAGCGCAATACATCGACTATCCGGACTACGCGCGACTGACGAAGATGGTATTCGACGCTGCGCTCTTCGTCGCCAACGCCGATCATCGTCCGGCGCTCGACGTGCCCAAGCCGGCCAACCCGCACGTGCCCTGCAAACAGTAGCTGTGTCGAGACGGGTCGCGCTCGCGACGTACGCCAGCACACCGTATCTCGCGCCCGACGACCAACTCCTTCCGCCGGCGCTCGCGTCGTTGGGAATTAACGCCGGCCCGGCTATTTGGTCGGACGACTCGGAGCCCTGGAGAGAGTTCGACGCGGTCGTCATTCGATCGTGTTGGGATTACCATCTTCACTTCGCCGACTTCCTTGCCTGGCTCGCGCGACTCGAGACGGCCGGCGTCACGGTGTGGAATTCGCCGTCGCTGATCCGATGGAACGCGGACAAGCGATATCTCCTCGATCTAGCGCGACGCGGCGTCGCGACGATCCCGACGATGATCGTTCCGCACGGTCGAGCGACCGACGTGGAGCCCTTCGCGATCGCCGAGGGCTGGCCGCGATTTGTCCTTAAACCGACCGTGTCGGCGAGCGGCTACGAGACGCACGCTCTGAGTACGCCGATCGACGATGCGGCCTACGATGCGATCGCCAGGGTCACCGCGATCGGCGACGCGCTGCTCCAGCCGTTCGTCGACGAAGTATCGCACCATGGAGAATACTCCTTCACGTTCATCGACGGGGAGTTCAGCCACGCGACGCTCAAGCGCGCCGCTCCGCGCGAATTCCGCGTGCAAACCGAGCACGGAGGAAGTGTCGAACCGGTCAGCGCGCCGCGCGTCCTGATCGAACAGGCGACACACGTCCTACAAGCGCTGCCAGAAACGCCGCTCTACGCGCGCGTCGATGGAATCGCGCGCGGCAGCGCGTTCCTGCTCATGGAGCTCGAGTTGATCGAGCCCAATCTCTTCCTCGGCGAGTCGAGCGGCGCGGCTGAACGGCTGGCGGCGGCGATCGCTCGCCGTCTCAGCGGCGGCCTCGCGTCCGATGAATTCACTCGGCGCGCATCGCAATGACGGGATCGACGCGTGAGGCGCGCCGCGCCGGGAGATAGCTCGCGAGCCACGCGACCGCGAGCAACACGACCGAGACCCCGACGAATGTCGGCGCGTCGGATGCGCTGACGCCATACAGCAGCGTAGCCAGCAGATGCACGAGCCAATATGCGCCGACCAATCCAACCGCGACGCCAACTATAGTCAGGCCCATGCCCTGCCCGATCACGAGGCGCACGACTCGATCCTGGGTCGCGCCGAGCGCGATACGAATGCCGAGCTCGCGTGTGCGCTGACTGACCGAGTATGAAACCACGCCGTAGATCCCCAACGCAGCCAGGAGCAGAGCAAGTCCGGCAAATCCCGTCAGGAGCAGCGTGTAAAACCGCGGCTGCGCCACCGACTCTGAGATCGCCTGCTCCATCGTTTGAATATTGTAAATCGGCATCGTTGGGTCCACGGCGTGCACGCGATCGCGGATCGCCGCCGTGAGCTGTGCCGGGTCCGAGCGCGAGCGGACAAGGAATGACATGTCGTTGATCGGGAACGTTCCCCAGCCCAGATAGACGGCGGGATAAGGATCCTCACGCAGCCCCATCTGCCGCACGTTGCCGACGACGCCGACGATCTCGCCTTTCGACACCACGGGACTCGGTGTGGCGAGGGTGTCGTGCGTGACGCCCAGCGTGATGTGCTTGCCCAGTGGTTCCTCGGTGGGGAAATATTTGGCGACGAAGGCCTTGTTCACCACGACCACCGGTGGCGGCCCCCAGTTCTCTTCGGCGTTCGTGAACGTGCGTCCCCGGATCACGGGGATGCCCATCGTCGCGAAGAAGTTTGCCGTTGCCGGCAATACGCTGGCGATCAGGCGATTCTCGGCGGCCTCCTTTGGACGGCCATCGATGTCGAACGTGACGCGCATGTTGTTGTTCGACATCGGACGATCGAACGCCACGGCGACCGACTGAACGCCCGGCACCGACGACAGGCCCGATTGGACGTCGGCGGTGAAGCGCCGGAGATCGCGATCGTTGGGATACTTGATTGCGGGCGCGGACACGTCGAAACTCACGACGTTTTCCGTCCGGAATCCCGGATCGACTTTGAGCAGTGTCGCAAAGCTGCGAATGAGAAGTCCGGCGCCGACGAGCAGCACGACGGCCAGCGCCATCTCAGTCATCACGAGCGCACTCCGCGTTCGCTGCGCGGCGCGACGGCCGCTCGAGCCGCGTACGGTCTCTTTGAGCATCTGCCCGATCTCGGCGCGCGCCGCGTGGTACGCAGGCACGAGTCCGAACAGCAGGCCGGTGAGAACCGCGATCGTCACGGAGAATGCGAGGACGCGTCCGTCGATCGAGACGTTGTCGAGACGAGGCAACCCTTGGGGTCCGACCGCGACGATTGCGTCGACGATCCATGCGGCGAGCGCGCCACCGATGGCCGCACCGGCGAGTGACAGCAGCACGCTTTCGGTCACCAGTTGTCGAACGATCCGGCCGCGACCGGCGCCGAGCGCTGTGCGTACAGCAATCTCCGTCTCGCGGCCCGCGGCGCGAACCAGCAAGAGGTTGGCGACGTTGGCGCAAGCAATGAGGAGCACGAACGTGACAGCGCCGAACATCGTGAGCAGCGTACCGCGCACATCGCCGACGATCGATCGTTGCAGATTCTCAGCTGTTCCGCCGAAAGTCGCGTTGGACTTGGGGTATTCCTTTTGGAGTCGTCCGCCGATCGTCGCCATGTCGCGTTTCGCGGCCGCCTCCGATACGCCAGGTCGGAGACGCGCGATCGCCGACATGAAGTGTGCGCCGCGGTTGTCGGGATCGGTCATCCACGATTCGAAGACGAACGGAACCCAAATATCGGGCGTCGACGGATAGGTGAGAGACGGCGGAGCGACTCCAATGACCGTGTAGTCCTTCCCGTTCAATGAAATCGGTCGTCCGATGACGCGAATGTCGGCACCAAAATCATTTCGCCAGAGCTTGTCCGAGAGAACGACGACGCGAGCGGCGCCCGTCTTGTCCTCACTCGTGATGAAGCCGCGGCCAAGCTTCATCTGCACGCCGAGAAGCTCGAAGAAACGCGCGCCGACGGACGCGGAGTTGAGTCGCTTGGGATCGGCACCGGCGATGCTCAGGTTTGCACTGTTGCGATCCTGAATCTGCGCCATACCGACGAAGCTGTGTGTTTGATCGCGATAGTCGACGAAGTCCGGCACCGACATGTGTGTCAGCTTTCCGTCCTTGCCCATTGATCCGATCCTCATGATCTCGTCGGGCTGACGAAACGGAAGCGGTTTGAGCAGCACGCCGTTCACCACGCTGAAGACCGCGGTCGTCGCGCCAATGGCCAGTGCGAGCGTCGTGACGGCAATAGCCGTGAAGCTCGGAGTGCGCGCGAGTTTGCGCGCGGCGTATCGGATGTCTTGGATCAGGATGTCCATTCGACTCTGTGACGGTGGAGATGAAGGTGCATTCGTCACAGGGAACATTCGTGCCCGGGACAAGTCGCGAGAAGTCGTTGCAGAACAACGAGTTCGTGGCCTCGGGCGAACGACGGCGACGTTCGGCGCGTCCGCCTGTGGGAAGTCGCGTCCCAAAACCGAACGGCAAAAACGCGCGCGCGCGCTAACTTGGGCGCATCCATTCTCTCCCCTTCCAATGAATCTCTCTGACGAGCAGCCAAGCCCGGCGCTCACCGCGCGTCGCGAATTCCTCGGACAGATCGCGGCGTCCGCCATCGTTCTGGCCGGCGCCGCTTGCACCACGCCGATGAACGCGGTGCAGCCGACACCCGTCCCGACTCCGAGTCCATCACCTACAGCGCCGCCGGCACCGGTTCATTGGGATGACTCGTGGTTCGCTCGTCTCACAGCGAAACACAAAGCCGTGTTCGACTCGCCCGAGATCGACGACGGGCTCGCCGTCGCTCAGGCGAGCGGATACATCCGCGGCATGCGTGACGCCGCGGCAGCCGGCGAGAACGACGTGCAGGCGGTTGTCGTGGTGCGCCACGCCGCGATTCCGATGGTCTTCAACGATGCGATGTGGGCGAAGTATTCGCTTGGCAAGGAACTCAAGGTCAAGGATTACCCATCCGAGAAATGGGCGACCCGCAACCCGTGGGCGGCGCGTGCCGCGTCCGAAAATAGAGCCCCAAGCGACCGACCTCAGGCGAATTTCGCGTGGCTGTCCTCGCACGGGCATGTCTTGCTTGGCTGCGACCTCGCGACCCGCGGCTACGCCAACGTGATCGGCGATCGTACCAAGACCGATTGGCATACGGTGTACGAGGAATTGAAAGCCAATCTCGTTCCTGGCGTCATTCTACAGCCAACGGGTGTCTACGCGGTGCACCGCGCTCAGGAGGCGGGCTGCACCTACATTCGCTCGACGTAACGCGCTCCTCAGGATGATACTGCGCGCAACGACTTGCCCGCGTGTTGTTCCTCGCGCTGTCCTTCGCGAAGCGCTACGACGCCGTTCACGATCACCGCGCTGATGCCGACCGGATATTGAAACGGCTCGGCGTACGTCGCGGTGTCGTGGATCGTCGCGGGATCGAACACAACGACGTCGGCGGCCTTCTGTGGAGCGATCTGTCCACGGTCGCGCAGGTGAATTCGTGACGCGGGGAGCGCGGTCATCTTGTTGATCGCCTGGGTGAGCGTGAGCGCCTTTCGTTCGCGGACGTAGCGCCCCAAAACTCGCGGGAACGTGCCGAGTCCGCGCGGGTGTGGATGTCCGCGATGCGCCGGCCCGTCGACGGCGAACGACCCGCCGTCGCTGCACACCATTCCATGCGGATGCGCGAGGATTCGATCGAGGTTCTCCTCGCTCATCGCGAATCCGACCATTCCGACGTTGCCATGGCTGCGGCGCAGCAGGGCAACCGCCATGTCGTACGGCTCCGTGTTGTGATTCGCCGCGTAGGTTCCGAGCCGTGCACCCTCAGCCACGCGATCGGTCGAGTCGACGACGTTCGCGATCATCACGTTGTCCCAACCACCAATGAGCTCGACCTTGGCCAACGCCTCCTGCTTGATGCGTGGCGCCGTCGAAGCGTCGGCCAGGCGGGCAAGCAAGGCGTCGGTGCTTCCATCGCGGCTCCAGACAGGAAACAAGTTCGTCAATCCAGTTTGATACGCGATGTACGGATAGCGATCGAACGCGGCGTCACATCCGGCGGCGCGAGCCGCGGCCACGCGACCGAATGCGGTATCGAGCTTGCTCCAGTTGTGAGGACCTTGCGTCTTCAGATGAGAGATCTGTAATGGGCACTTGGCGCCGCGCGCGACCGCGATCGCTTCATCGATCGCCTCGATCAGCCGATCGTCCTCGTTGCGCATGTGTGTTGCATAGGGCAGTCTGCGCGCCGCGAGAGGTTTGCAGAGCGTGATCAGCTCGTCGAGCGGCGCGAAGGCACCGGGTGTGTACTCGAGTCCCGATGACGCGCCGCAAGCGCCGTCGGCAAGCGCGCCTTTCACCAACTGCTCCATGCGCGCCATTTCATCGGCGGTCGCGGGACGATCATTGCCGCCGACGACTATGCCGCGAATCGTGCCCAGACCGACCATCGACGCGACGTTGACCGATGGCTGTAAGCGGTCGAGCGCGGACCAGAGCTGCGTGAACGTGGAAAACTGCGTCGCGTTCTCGTCGTCGTGCGACGCGTCGGCTGAGCGTGGAGCACGAGACGATCCGTCTTGTCCGACAACAATGGTCGTGACGCCCTGACGGACGAGCGATTCGGCGCGCGGATCCGTCCAGAGCGTTCCGTCACCGTGCGAGTGGATGTCGATGAATCCGGGAGCGACCGCCATTCCGCGCGCGTCGATCTCGATCGCGCCGCGCTCCGATGCTCGTCGCACGACCGACGAGATTCGTCCGCCGGCAATGACGACGTCGAGCTCCTTACTTGGCGCTCCCAGTCCGTCGAACACGTTGCCGTTGCGGACGACGATGTCGGCGCCGGCGCGCGACCGCAGTATCAAGGATGGTGCGCCGACCATGACGGCCGCGGCAGCGGAGGTCGTGCGAAGAAAGTCTCGGCGTGTTGTCATTTGCGCGAAGGAGGCGACGCGGGACAATGTCACCGGCGTCGCCTCCTCGCAACCACGGAACGCGCGCTCCTACGGCTGATGGTCCGCGCTCTCGGGAGACGTTGGATCCACGTTGCCGGCGATCGGGTCGGAGAAGCTGACCCGATCGTGCGTCGGAGTTGTCCCCGCGGGCGGCATTCCGGTCACGCGCCCCTGCTTGACACGATCGGCGATGATCGGAGCCACATCTGGCGCCGCGGCCCAATCACCTTTGCCCACGCGGACGTTGAGCCATCCATTCTCGACATCCTTCTCGATTTCGTCGGGAGGATCAGCGTCGGCGCGATCGGCTAACCGATTCACCCGCTGAAACTGCGAGCGATACAGCCGGTCGCTGCGGTTCGTGAATCCTGCGCTACGCGGGTCGTTCTCGCGCGCATCGCCGGTCGATGCGCCGGTTTCGTCGACCCATTCGCTGGAATCGTACAGGCGTTCGTCGGACATGGGTTGGTTCCTCCGAACGAATCTTCAGCGCAAGAGCAGGACCGCGGCCGGTGGCCAAACCAGCCGAGTCCGCTCGCGTCATTCGTCGCGCAGCGCAACCACTGGATCGACCCGCGTCGCTCGCATCGCGGGAAGCAACGTCGCCAGAAGCGCGATCGCGACGAGCAATGCCGAGACCAGAGTGAACGTCGCCGGGTCGGTCGCGCCGACACCGAACAACTGGCTCGTGAGCAATCGCGTCAATCCAAACGCAGCTGCCAATCCGATGGCGATGCCCGCCCCAGCGAGCGCCATTCCCTGGGTGACCACGAGCGCCAACACGCGGCCGCGCGCCGCGCCCAACGCCATTCGAATTCCAAGTTCGCGCGAGCGCTGCGTGACCGAGTAGCTCATCACGCCGTAGATCCCGATCGAGGCGAGCAACATGGCGATCCCCGAAAACACGCCGAGCAGAATCATCGACAGTTTTCGCTGACCCACCGACGACTCGACGAGCTTGTCCATCGTGTTCACCGCGGCGAGCGGCAAGTTGCGATCGATGGCGTGGACCGCTTCACGCGCCGCCGGAAGCAACGTGAGCGGATTGCTGTTCGTCCGAATTGCGACGGTCATTCCGCCCAGACCGGTCTGCGACGCCGGGAAGTAGTACTGCAGCCGCGGCTCCGCATCGAGTCCCTCATGTGCCGCGTGTCCGACGACGCCGACGATCGTGATCCAAGTCGAGTCCGTCTGTCCTCGCCGTGGACCGAACGTGATGCGCTTGCCGATCGGATCCGTGTTCGCGAAGTACTTCTTCACGAATTGCTCGTCGATGACGGTGACTGGCGGCGACGACGCGATGTCCTGCTCGTTGAACAGACGGCCTCTCTTAAGCGGAATGCGTAGTGCGTTGAAGAACTGTGGCGAGACGACGCGAACGTCACCCCATGGTCCGTTCTGTCCCGGCGGCACGACCACGTTCTCGATGTTGAAGCTCGACGTCGACCAACCGCCGCCGAACGGAATCACCGACGTCACGCCAGCCGCGCGAACACCGGCGAGCGAGTTCAATCGCGGCATCAGCTGCTGGATGAACAGCTGCTGCGCGGTGTCCGTCGGATACTTCACCGAGGGCAAATTCAAGTTGAACACGAGCACGTTGTGCGGGTCGAACCCGGGATCGACGCCCTGCAGCCGTCCCACACTCTTGATCAGCAGTCCGGCGCCGATCAACAACGTCAACGACAGCGCCACTTCGGCAACGACTAATCCGCGTCGCAGGTTCCTCCCGGCGAAATCCGCCGCGCCGCTTCGGCTGCCGTCCTTGAGCGTTTCCTGAAGGTTCGTGTGGGACGTCTGAAGCGCCGGAGCGAGTCCGAACAGCAAACCCGTCAAGATGGAAACGAGCAACGTGAAGATCATGACATTGACGTCGATCCCGACCTCCGACGCGCGCGGCAGATTGGGATTGAGCGCCACGACCGACTTCACGCTCCATTGCGCCAGGGCGAGCCCCAGCACGCCGCCGGTTATGGCGAGGATGACGCTCTCGGTGAGCAACTGCCGAATGAGCGATGCGCGATCCGCGCCGAGTGCCGAGCGAATCGCGATCTCTTTGATGCGGATCGCCGCTCGCGCGAGGAGCAGGTTCGCCACGTTGGCGCAGGCAATGAGCAGAACGAAACCGACAGCGCCGAGCAACACGAGCAGCACCGGACGAATGCGGCCGGTCGACAGGTCGTCGAGCGTCCGAACCTTGAGCGTCCACGTCGGCGCGAAGTTGTTCGGGTTTTCCTTCTTCAGATTGTCTGCGAACAGCTTCATCTCCGCTTGGGCGCGTGCGAGCGACACTGCGGGCTTGAGTCGCGCGACGAGTTTCAAGTACTCGTTGGTGTAGCCGGCATTGAACGCGGTGGGCGCCAATGCAAGCGGGAGGAAGATGTCCGCCGTCGCCGCGAAGAAGCTGCGAAAGCTCTGCGGCATCACGCCAACGACCTGATACGTCTCGCCATTCAGCTCGATGGTCTTGCCGACCGCGGCACGATTGCCGGCGAACAAACGCGTCCACAACCCATGGCTCAACACGACGACGTGCTCTCGACCGGGTTGGTCGTCGTCGCGCTGCAGCGGCCGACCGAGCATCGGGGTGACGCCAAGCACGTGGAACCAATCACCCGACACGCGGGTCGCCGGAACTCGTTCCGGATCGCCGGTGCCGGTCAGATTCGCCGCGGTTTGATTCTCGACGGCGACTGACTCGAAGCTCTTGGTCTTGTCGCGATAGTCTCGGAAGCCGCGCGCCGAAACCGGCGCTTCCATGTTGTTCAGCGACGGATAGAAATGCTCGATCGAAACGAGCTCGCCCGGTGCGCGATAGGGGAGTGGACGGAGCAGCACCGTGTTGACGACGCTGAAGATCGCCGTGTTGGCGCCGATCCCCAGCGCGAGCGTCAGGATGACGATCGCCGTAAACGCGGGAGTCTTTCGCAGGCGGCGGAGACTGTACCTGATGTCGCGCAGAAACGCGTCCATTGAATCCTCTCTCGGACCGTGTACCGACAATCGAAGTCAACGATTGGAGTTAGACATCCGCAAGTTGGCGAATAGTTCGAGAACGTCGAAGCAGAATTGCCAGGAAACGAGAGCGCCCAGTCGTCGAAGAGACGACTGGGCGCTTGACGCTGCCCCGACAACTTTGCCGATCGTTATCTGCCCCGCCGACCGCTTCCCCCGATCATCGGTCGGATGATCGAACCGCCAATCGGGAGGTACACGTCCCCACCGACTGGGCGGCCACCGCGTCGCCCACCGCGCGGATCGCAATGATCGTCGTCGCCCACCACGCCTCCGCGGATCACCGCGCCGAGGATCCCACCAAGCACGCCGCCCATCCCGCCGTTCGACGCCGGAATGCGAGCTGTCGACGGATAACCTTGCGCCGGAACCGGAGCCGGCCGCGCCATTGGAGGCGCGTCGGGGGCGGGCGTTTCCGACGGAGCCGGCGCCGACGCCATCACCTGAACTTGCGGGATGTCAGACTTGATCTCCGCCGCCTCGGCGGGAGCAGCTGACGCCCGAACAGTAGGATGTTCGGTGCGGATGACCTTCGGTCCACTCGGCGCCCGCTTGGGCTTGAGTGCCAGCTCCTGGTGATTCTGCGGCGCGACCTCGTCCGGGCTGATCTGCATGTTCTGCGTCTGCGACGCGAGCTTCAGATCGCGCTTGAGATCGTCTGACATGGCCGTCGTGGGCGTGTTGCCCTTCCCGCACGCAACTGCGACGAATGCCGTCGACGCCACCGTCCATTTCATGAGCTTACGCACGTTTCCTCCGAGGGCGGGACTACCAGCTTCGTGCGCCCGCGCGCGCGAACCAAATAGGGGAACTGGCACGCCGTGGGCCAAACATTAAATCGCAATCCGCGATCTTAATCACCATCGGCCGTCACACTACAGAGACGCCGGCGTCCGTGCTGGAGGACAGAATCGCGCCGCTGCCTCCGGTGTACCGATAGCTTCGAACACCAACCGCATCGCGACCGGCACCAGCGACTCGCACTTCACGACGCATGTCTCGACTTCATCTCGCGGTTCTCTCGACGCTGTTTGTCGCCGGCTGCTCCTCGAACACTACCGTCTCGGGCGCAGAACGCCAGGCCATCGTCGATTCGCTCACGCGACAAGTGCAAGCCGCGTACGATCTATCCAAGCCAAACGCCGAGCAAAGACTGTTGAGTCTCTATCCGCCGAACGGCCGCGTAGTTTCCGCGGCGGGCGGTCAGGTCGTCACGTCGCGCGACTCATTGACGATGGGGATCAAGGCGTTTTGGGAAAATGTCGGAGTCAACATGCGCAACCCGACGTGGATCTGGGACCAGATGTTGTTCGACGTGCTCGCGCCAAACGCCGCCGTGATGACGGCGCGGTACCACATCCCCCACCTCACCCCACGCAATCAACCGCACACGATCAGCGGTGCGTGGACGGCGGTCTTTCAAAAACGCGGCGACCGTTGGTACATCGTGCAGGAGCACCTGTCCGATCTGCCATCGATACCTGACTCGACGAGTGCGATGCCGCCCGGCATGAAGATGCCGAAGTGATAACCGACTCGAGTCACGGCACCGCGCCGGCCGCTCCCGCACGTCTCGGATCGGCGCCCGCGGTGACGCGTCCCTTCTCGATGCGAACCGCAGCCCCGTAGCCTTCTCGAAGCTCGCCGGGGAGCGATACGATCTGTGTGCGATAGCCGAGCGCGTCGAGGCGCTTCATCACCTCAGGCGAAAAGCCGTCCTCGAGCTGAATCGTCGCGCCTCTCGCCGGCGCGACGACGCCGGCTCCGCCTCGACCACCGCCGCCGAACCCGCCGCCAATCAGAAAACGCGGCAGCTCCAGCGCCGCCTGCGGGTCGAGGTGCTGATCGATCATGCCGATGAGCGTCTGGTAGACAGCCGAGGTGATCCACGCGTTGCCCGCCGCGCCGAGCGCCATCACTGGTTGTCGCGATCGCCCCGAGCCTTGAAACACGATCGTCGGGGCGATTGTGCTGCCGTGCCGAGCGAACGGCAGACGCGCGCCGAACGCGTTCGGGTCGGATGCGTACGACGTCATCTTGTCGTTGTATAAGAACCCTAATCCTGGCGTAACGTAGAAGTTACCGCCCCATGTGCCGAGCGTTTGCGTCGTCGCCACCATGTTGCCGTCCGCATCGGCGACGGCGAACGCGGTTGTCCCCGCCGCACGGCATGAGGCGGCTTGTGTCGCGCCGTAGCCATGAGCGTAGCACTCCGGTGGCGTCGCCACCTCGACGCTCGCTGCCTTCGTGTTGGGAAGCGCGCAGCTGAGCGTGTCGCCGCGAAGCTGTGCGGGATTCACCGCTTTGCCCGGGTCGAAGCAGCGCCACCGAGCGCGCGCCGTGTCCTTGTTTGTGAACGGCTCAGTGTTTGTCGGCCAGAAACTCGGGTCGGCGATTCGGTTTCGCGTCGACGGAGTGAGCTGCCACGCGGCGATCATGGCGTGCAACGTTCCGGCGTCCTCGGAGTACGGTTTCGGATTCTCGTACTGCTCCAGCAAGTTGAGCTTCGCGGCGAGTTCCGCGCCGCCGGCGACCGGTGGCGCGCTCGAAAAGATCGTGTAGCCGCGATACGTGCCGCTCACCGGCTCTCGTTCGGCCGCGAAGTAGCGTGCCAGGTCGGAGAACTTCATCGCATTGCCGTGCGCGTGGAGATCATTCACCATGCGCTTGGCAATCTCACCTTTGTAGAACGCGTCGGCGCCGCCGGCCGCGATTTGCTCCAGCGTCCAGGCGAGATCCGGGTTCTTGAGCGTGTCCCCTGCATGGATCGGTTGGTCGCCGCGAAAAAACAGCGCGCGACTTCCCTCGTACTTCGCGAACCCATCGCGCTCGGTGGCGATCGTCGTCGCGAGCCCTTCGCTCACGACGTAGCCGTCGCGCGCGGCACGGATCGCCGGTTGGAGAAGATCCGTCCACGGAATCTTCTTGCTTCCGAATTTTTGCCACGCGAGATGCATCGCGGCGACTGTGCCGGGCACGTTCACCAACATCGGCCCGTCATCCGGCAATCGACCGTTCTGAACGAGCGAGTTGTTGCCGAGCCCCGCGTCTTCCGGCACTCTCGACATGAATTCGATGAGCTGCGGTCGATCCATGCTCTTCTCGTAGATGAGCATCTGTCCATAGCCGCCGGGGCCGCTCGCGTCGGGCTCGACCACGCCGAGAGCAAACGAGACGGCCACCGCGGCATCGACGACGTTGCCACCTTTGGCAAGCATTTCGACCCCGGCGGCCGTCGCGACCGGATGCGCGCTCGACACTGCCGCGCGTCCCGTCGCCGACTGGCGATAGGGTGGATGCGCGCGCAGCATGCCGTGCATCACCGCTTTGAGCTCGTCGTCGTTTTTCGCCGCAACCGCGCGTGGACGATACGTCGCCTTCATCGACTCCCACTGTGCGCGACGTGCCGCGGCGTCGGGCGACGAGTAATACAGTGCGGCGGTGCGGCTCCAAAGCTGATCGAACGCGTCGGCGTTTCGCTGCGCGCGGTCGACGACAGGTGTGCCCGCTTGTTCGGCGAGTTGTTGATCGGGCGACGACGGCGCCTCGACCGTCCACAACTTGCCGTTCGACACGGCGAGCAAATTTGCTTCGCGATCGTCGGTGCGATCCGGATCGCCGTTATAGCCGACCGATGGAATCGCGTCGCTCGAGACCTCGGCGAGCGCGATGGTCTTTCCGTCGGGATTCCACGCCGACTCCGCGTGATGCGCACTCACCAAGTTGACGTAGTGTCCGTCGAGCGGCGTCACATAGACCGCACCCCGCGATCCTGTTGCCGTCCATGACAAACGGTCGCCGGCAGGCGACCAGGCCGGCTGTTCGACTCGGGCGTCGGTGAGAACCACGCTGTCGCGACCGGAGTCGAGGGCGCGCACGTGGAGTTTGTGCGTGCCATCGGCGATCGACACGTAGGCGAGGCGCACTCCATCGGGTGCCATCGCAGGCCACTCTTCGGCAACGCGATCTTTGGTGACGCGCGACTCGCTGCCATCGGGCGAACGCGTCCAGAGCGCAGCCGCGCCGAGTCGTCCACGCACGAAGACGATGCGCCCGTCGCCCGCGACGGTTGGATGCCCTTCGGGAAGTGGAGAGGTTGTGACACGCTCCGCCTCGCCAGTCGCGCCGTTCGGTCCGATGCGAACGCGCCAGAGATCGAAGTTGCCCGCGCGGTCGGATGAGAAAACGATCGCCGATCCGTCCGGCGTCCACGCCGGCTCGCGATCCCACGCCGGACCCGACGTGACGCGTGTCCATTCTCCGTGAGGCGACACGACCCACAGATCTCCCTGAACGCTGACCGCGAGCCGACCGTCGCGCGCATACGAAGGGTTTCTTGCTCCGACGGCGGTGGTCGGTGTCGCGGCGGTCTGAAAGAGCAGTGCGGCGATCGAGAGTGTCAGCATTCGATGAAACTACTAGGGAAGAAGTCGCCTCAGGATGACCATTGTGTTCGGCATGGTCAATGGCGCGGCCGATTCTCGACCACCGAAAACAAAATCGGCACGCGCCGTGCGGACGCTGCCTTTCCCCGTTTTGCGCACGTTCAAATTCGCTGATGAGGAGGAACGGCCATGCCGCGAGGCGACAAGAGCGCGTACACCGACAAACAGAAACGGCAAGCCGAGCATATCGAGGAAGGCTACGAGAATCGCGGCGTCGGGAAAGATGAAGCCGAACGCCGCGCGTGGGCGACGGTCAACGCCGAAACGCACGGCGGAAAAAAGTCCGGCTCCGGACGCGGCCGATCAGAGAATCACGAGCCGTCACGAAAGGGCGGCCACATCGGCGGCTCGAGCCAGAGTCACGCCAAGCGCAGCCGCGCCGCCAAGAAAGGCTGGGAGACGAGAAAGCGCGGATAATGACGGTGGAACGGACGCTCACTGGCGCTCGCTTGAACGGTGGAACGCCAAACCGGTTTCGTTCCACCGTTCCACCGTTCTACAGTTCCACCGTTCAATCGGCCCTGAGCGCCTCGTTCGGATCGACTCGGGCCGCACGAGTGGCTGGAATCCAACTCGCCGCGATCGCTACGGCGATCAGCGTCACGACGACGCCGACGAGAACCGGCGGATCCTTCGGCGAGACGTTGAACAGCAGCGGAGCCACCCATTTTCCGGCGAGGAGCGCGATCAATGCTCCGAGCGCGACGCCGGGAATCACGACGCGCAGTCCTTCGCGCACGATCAGCCGGATGACGTCGCGTGCTTGGGCGCCGAGGGCCACGCGTACGCCCATTTCGTGCGTGCGCTGGGTGACGTTGTACGCGATCACGCTGTAGAGGCCGATCGCGGCGAGGACCAGCGCAAGCGCTCCGAAGATGGCGAACATCGTCGCGCCGATCTTCCATGAGCGAATCTGCGGCGCGATGATCGTCGACATCGGCGTCACGGTCACGTACGAGACGCCGGGCATGAGCGGCTGAAGCGCGCGCCGAATCGCGTCGGCCTTGTCCGCGGCTGCGCCACGCGTTCGGACGAACACGCCGCCTTCGTCCGGGTGAAACTGAGCGATCGGCATGTAGTAATGCATTTCCGTCTCGCTGATCTTGCCGCGCCGCACGTCTTCGGCGACGCCAATGACCGTGACGCACGGCATCGTATCGGCGTTCAGGCGCACGCACTTGCCAATCGCGTCCTGCGTCGGCCAGATCTTCTTGGCCATCGATTCGCCGACCACCATCACGTGCGCGGCATGTTCGCCGTCGGCCGCGGTGAATGCTCGGCCGCGGATGACGCGCGTGCCCATGGTGGCGAAGAACTCGGGCGTCGCCGCTTGGATCGTGAACTCGCCGAGCTTTGCCACGGAATCGATCCCTTCGACGAACAACGAGAATTCCCACGTCGACCAAAACGGTACCGTGAGTGCTCGCGCAGCGTGCTCGACGCCGGGCGTGTTCTGCGCCCGCTCGAGCAATTTGCCGAGCAACTGCACGTTCTGCACGGAATCCATTTTGACACCGCGCATGCTCGGCCGGACCCAGAGCAGGCGCTCGGCATCGTAACCCATTCGCACGTTTTGAACGTTGACGAGACTGCGAACGAACAATCCGGCGCCCACGAGGAGCACGACGGAGAGCGCAGCCTGGCCGATGAGGAGACCGATGCGCAATCGCGATCGATGCACGTGTCCTTCACGCGCACCAGCCTTGAGCGCCGACGCGACGTCATCGCGTCCCGTTTGAAACGCCGGCGCGAGACCAGTCAGCAGGCCGGCGGCCACGGCCAGCAGGGCGGCGAAGCCGAGTAACCGCGGGTCGGTGAACGCGCCGGGGCCGGTGTCCGTTTGATCGAGCAGTGTTTTCCGCATGATCACGCCACCCCACTGCGCAATCGCGAGTCCGGCGATGCCCCCGAGTATGGCGAGGAGCAAACTCTCTGTGAGGAGCTGGACGAGGAGCCGCGCGCGACCTACGCCAAGCGCGATACGCACCGCGATCTCGCGCCGGCGACGAAGGGCTCGCGCAAGAAGGAGGTTGGCGACGTTCGCACACGCGATGAGCAGAACCATTGCCGCGACACCGACGAGCCATGTGGCGACTTTTGCGTCACTGCCTTCGTTCGGTCCGCGATCGCGCAGGACGGGGCCGGCGAGTGCACGCGGTTTCGCAAGCGCGATCGCCGGGCGCCGTGGGTTGGCCTCGAGGGCCCGTTTGTAACTCAGCTGAAAGGCGTGCGCGAGATCAGCATCCGCGGCAGCGACAGACACGCCTGGCTTGCGCCGCGCGAAGACCTCGAACCAGCTCATGCCGTACGAGCTGTACCACGGATTCTTGGGGTCATGTCCCCAAGAGTTCGTGGCCATGTGTGCGCTGAGCGGGATGAACGCAACGAGCGGGTCCATCGCGAACGCGTTGAATCCTTCGGGCGCCACGCCGATCACCGTGAACTTCGCGGGACCAATGTCGAGCAACGTTCCGAGCGCCTCTTTGCGGCCGCCGAACTGAGTTTGCCAGAACGCGTATGACAAGACGGCGACACGCGCGCCGTCGGGCGGA
>DASYSU010000260.1:0-16942 GCA_036002925.1 Gemmatimonadaceae bacterium
CCAACAAGTCCTTCGGGTGGGTTCGATAATCTATCACCGACGTCATGCCCCCAGTGCGGGGGAAGGCGAAAGGTTGGTGGTGAGGACCTCATACATTCGACTGGGCTTCACAAAACCCTCTCCGGACCGAACCTTCGAGCCCCGTGGTTGATCCCACGGGGCTCGTTCGTTGTTCGATCGTCAGTCTTCGTTTCCAACACCAACAGTCATGTCAGACGCGCCTCAGGTCACGATCACTCGACGGCTGATGTTCAACGCGGCGCACCGCGTCCACAATCCGGCATTGTCGGACGAAGAGAACCGGGCGATTTTCGGAAAATGCAACAACCCGAACTGGCACGGCCACAACTACACACTCGATGTCTCGGTGACCGGACCAATCGATGAACGCACAGGCTACGTCATCGATCTGAGCACGATCAAGCAGGTCGTCGGACGCGAGGTCATCGACAAAGTCGACCACAAGAATTTCAATCTCGATGTCGACTTCATGCGCGGCGTGATCCCCACCACGGAGAACATCATCGTGGCGATGTGGCGCGTGATCGCGCCGGCGATTGCGCCGGCCCGACTGACGCGGCTCGTGCTGTGGGAGACGCCGAACAACTACGTGGAGTACGACGGCAAGTAATGGATCCGCGCACGGCCGTGGTGACCGGCGCATCACGCGGCATTGGGCTCGCCATAGCGCGCCGTCTCGTCGAACATGGCGTGCGGGTGGTCATGCTGGCACGCAACGCCGACGCGCTGCGCACGGCCGCGCAGCCGCTGGGAACGTCGGCCATTCCGTTGTCTTGCGACCTTGGCGACGCGAGCGCGCTCGACGGCATGGTTAAGCGCGTCCGTGAATCGCTCGGCGATGCACCCGACGTCCTTGTCAACAGCGCGGGCCTCTTCAAGTTGGCGACTGCCGACACTACCGACCCGCGAGATTTCGTGGCCGCCATCGATGTCAACCTGATCGCACCGTTTCGACTCATCCGCGCTTTCCTGCCGTCGATGCGTGTGCGCAAGCGCGGGCACATCATCTCGATCGGGTCGATCGCCGACCATGTCGCGTTTCCCGAGAATGGCGGATACGCCGCGAGCAAATTCGGCTTGCGCGGACTACACGAAGTGCTTCGCGCAGAGTCGCGCGACAGCGGCGTGCGCGTCACCCTGATCTCACCGGGCCCGGTGAACACCGCGCTTTGGGATGACGTCAATCCCGACGATCGCCCAGGCTTCACGCCGCGATCGGCCATGCTCGCTCCGGAGGCCGTCGCCGCGGCCGTCCTGTTTGCCGTCACACAGCCGGACGACGTGAATATCGACGAGCTGCGGCTGTCACGCGCCTGACGATGTTCATTCCGCTCGTCGACATGCTCCGTTGCATCCGGCCCCACGAGGAAACCTGGCTCGTGGCGACGATTGACCGCGCCGAGGATCGAGACATCATTGAGGGTACGCTGGGATGCCCGTCGTGTCTGACCGAGTACCCGATTCGCGACGGTATCGTCGTGTTTGACGCCGGCGCGTCGCGACCCAAGTACCGACGCCCCTCGGAACAGGACGTCGTTCGCCTTGCCGCCGCGCTCGACCTGGTCGACCCTCGGATGACCGCGGTGCTCAATGGCTCATGGGGCGCGTACGCGCCGATGCTCCGCGGCGTGTCGCCGGTTCCCATGTTATTGGTGAATCCGCCAGAGGGGATTACGAGCGGTGACGGCGTCTCGATCGTATTGGCCGCGACCGCGCCAATCGCGCCGAGTTCGGTGAACGCAGTGGCGATCGACGGCAGCGCGAGCAGCGCGATGATCGCATCGCTAGCCAGGGCGCTGCGTGGCGGCGGGCGGATGGTTGGTCCGGTGACGATGGCGTTGCCCGACAACTTGGTCGAGATTACACGGGATTCGGAACTGTGGGTCGCGCGTCTCGACGCCGAGGCGACCGTAAGCGCACCGATTCTTCCAACACGACGCTCTCGCTGACTTGATAATTCTCGTTACGATTCAGCGGGTGAGGAAAGACCTTTGATCCTCCGCATCTTCGTTGCGGGAGGAACGGGCGTGCTCGGACGCCGCGTCATCCCCGCGCTCGTCGGCGCGGGACACCGCGTGTCGGTCGCGAGCCGGTCGATCGAGGGCGATGCACGCCTGGTCAGTCAGGGTGCGTCGCCGGTCGCGGTCGACCTGTACAATGTCGACGATGTGAAGCGCGCCGTCGGCCATCAGGACGTCGTGATCAATATCGCGACGCATGTCCCCTCGACCATGGCGAAATCGGTGTTGCCTTGGGCTTGGCGTGAGAACGATCGCGTCCGCCGCGAAGTATCGGCGAATCTCGCGGCGGCGGCGCAGTCCGGTGGCGCCGACTGCTTCATTCAAGAGTCGTTCGCGCCGATCTACGAAGATGCTGGTGACCAATGGATCGACGAGTCCGGGCCGGTGCTGCCCGCGCGCTACAACCGCTCGGTATTGGATGCCGAGGCCGCGGCCAACAAGTTCACCAAGCACGGCGGTCGCGGTGTCGTTCTCAGATTCGCGTATTTCTACGGGCCGGATAGCACGGCGACTCGCGAGATGATCGGCATGGTCAAGAAGGGATCCAGTCCGTGGCCCGGCGCGCCGACTGCGTATGTCTCGAGCATTTCGCATGACGACGCGGCTGCGGCGGTCGTCGCGGCCATCCACGTGCCGGCCGGCACGTACAATGTCTCGGACGAGGAGCCGCTAACCCGCCGCGAGTGGGGCGAATCGCTCGCCAAGACGCTCGGCGTGAAACCCCCGAGCGGGCTGCCGGGCTGGTTCGTCAAGGTCGGCGGCTCCATGATGGAGCTGTTCGCGCGCTCGCAACGCATCTCGAGCCGCAAGCTGCGCGAAACAAGCGACTGGCATCCGGCAACGCCGAGCATTCGCGACGCCTGGCCCGCGCTCGTGGAGAGCGCGCGCGCTCACGACGCGTGAACGGGGTGGCCTTCCACCTCGCCGGACTCGTATAGCGAATCGATGAGCGGTTTGTAGCTCTTGTCGATGATCCTGCGCTTCACCTTGAGCGTGGGCGTCAGCTCGCCTCGCTCGATCGAGAAATCGTGTTCGAGCAGCCCGATCTTCTTCGGCATCTCGAAATGCGCCAGCCCTTCGACCTCCGCCATGACTTCCTTTTCCATTTTGGCGCGGATCGTCGGCATCGCTAGCAGTTGCGCGCGGTCGGTCCAGAGGATGTTGTGCACCTTCGCCCACTTCTCGAGCGATTCCCAATTCGGCACCACGAGCACGATCGGGAATTTCCGCTTGTCGCCGATCATGACCGCCTGCGAGACGTATTTGTTGGTCTTGATCTTATTCTCGATCGGCTGCGGCGCGATGTTCTTGCCGCCCGCCGTGACGATGATGTCCTTCTTGCGATCGGTGATCGCAAGGAAGCCGTCGCGCAGCTCGCCGATGTCACCGGTATGGAACCAGCCCTCCGAGTCGATCGCTTCGGCCGTGGCATCGGGTTTGTGGTAGTAGCCCTTCATCACGTGGGGTCCACGCGTAAGAATCTCTCCGTCCGAGGCGATCATGACCTCCACGCCGGCGGCCGGCCGGCCCACCGTGCCGATGCGGAACGCCGCGGGTGTGTTGACGGCGATCACCGGCGACGTCTCGGTGAGCCCGTACCCCTCGAGAATCACCAGGCCCGCCGCATAGAAGAATTTGTTGATCTCAGGGGCGAGCGGCGCGCCGCCCGACACCATGTAACGGAGCCGACCACCGGTTCGCGCTTTGAGTTTAGAGAACACTAGTCTTTGTGCGAGACGATATTGCAGGGCCAGGGCGCCGCGCGGCGTCCGGCCCGCGAGCATGACGTCGGCCCACCGATCGGCCACGCCGCGCGCCCAAAAGAAAATTCGCTTCTTCGCGCCGCCGGCCGACAGCGCATTGTCGAGAATCCGCGCGTACATCTTTTCATACAGTCGCGGTACCGACATCAGAAGCGTCGGTCGCACCTCGCTCATATTGAACGGCACGGCGTCGACCGATTCGGCGTAGGCGATGCTCGTGCCGGTATGAAACATCAAATAGTGCCCACCCATTCGTTCGAAGATGTGCGACAGCGGCAAGAAGCTGAGACACACGTCGTGGCCGGCGAACGGGATCGCCGCGGCGCCCGCGATCACGTTCGAGTAAATGTTGTCGTGTGTCAGCATCACGCCCTTCGGCGCACCCGTCGTTCCCGACGTGTAGATGAGCGTTGCCAGATCACCCGGTCGCACCGCCAACGCCAGCGTTCGGTATGCGACGCGGCGCGGCTCGTCGTCCACGGCCGAGCCACGCGCCTCGACGTCGGCCAGCGACATGTCGGCATTGGCGTCCGACTCGGCAAATGTGATGACGTGTCGCAGCGCGGGACACTCGCCACGGATCGGCGTGATCTTCGCCGCCTGCTCGGCGTTCGAGACGAAGATCGCCACCGCTCCCGAGTCCTGCAGGATGTACGCGATCTGCTCGCTCGGGAGGTTTGGGTAGACCGGGACGTCGGTGACGCCGTTCATGAGGCACGCGTAGTCGGCGATCGCCCACTCGGGGCGGTTCTCCGAGAGAATCGCGACGCGATCGCCGGAATGCACGCCAAGCTCGGCGAGCCCCAGTGCGGCGTGACGCACGCGATCCGCCAGCACCTCGTGCGAGATCGGTTCATATCGCCCGTTGCGTTTCACCTGCAACGCGTCGGGCCGGCGAAATTTCGCGACGGCGTCGAGGAAGAGCTGGTTCAGCGTGCCCGGCGTGGAATTGCGGGGGCCACCCGTCGCGATCATCGGAGTCCTCGGTGATGAGCTCGGGGGTCCAGTATACCGCGCGCTCGCGCCGAGAGTAACTCATCGCGCGATTCTGTGTTGCAGTTCGCTGGCATCGCGACGCCGGCATGAAGCGCGAGGCTCACCGCAAATCGGAAAGTCCCTAAGGGAGCTTGAGCCGAACGATGATTGGAATGACGATCCGGAGAGGCGACCCCGAAACCAGCGCGCCCTTGTACGACGTCTGCGCCGTGACCACCGCACTATCGATCCGACCGCGCAATAAGCTCGTGTCGCTCAGGAACGCGGTCACGACAACCACGCTGCGGCTCGCGTGGCCGGACGCGTCCGTTGTGTCAGCCACCGACGGATTCCCCTGATCGTCGGCCAGAAATACCGCCGGTGTCTTCGAAGTCGAGATCGTCCCCGGCGCGTGCACGAGCGCGTACTTCACGATGAACCCAGCCGAGCCAATGCTATCTCCAGAGACGGTGACCGCGGCCGGCCCATTGCCCCGCTGCGTGGTATCGGCCGAAAGCGGCGCGAACAACGTGTCGATTCTGGGGTTCGTAAGCGCGATGCGCTTCGGAGCAACGGTGACCGGAATCGCCGCCACGGGCGTCTGGAGCGTCCCGATCTGCCCGACGACGTGCACCGTCCCCACTCTGGTACCGGTGACGGTTCCGCTCGCGTCGACCGTCGCGGGCGCGCCGGTATCCGTGACGAAGAACTGCGGCGACAAATCGGTGATCCGCGCCCCGTTCGCGTCGTAGGCGATCACGTCGAGCTTTGCTGGTGCGCCCGTGCTGTCGCGCATCACGTCGCCGATCACGACCGACGGCGACGGAAGGCGCAACGCCGAGATGGACGCCGGGCCTTTCGGCGCCGACATGTCGACGCATGCCACGCCGATGACGGCGCCGATCACAGCCAGAATTGTGGCGAACCGTGGAATCACTCGAGTTTCCCTGACAGCCGGTCGGCCAATGCACGGTACGCCTTCGCGGCCGCATCGTCCGGCGCGCGCAGCACCACGGGTTGGCCCGCCGCGAACGCCTCGACCGATGCCGGCGTTCTCGGAATGACAACATCCAATACCAGCCCCGCGGGAAGCTGTTCCCGCACATAGGCTGCCACGCGCTCACTGGTTGGATTGCCCGCTTCGACCATCGTAAGCAGGATCCCTTCCAGCGCGAGGCTGGGATTCTCGGAGAGCGCGGCGCGGATTCCGCGCAGAATCTGCGTCGTCGTCTGCAACGCGAGCGGTTCGCATTGCAACGGAATCAGCACGTGTTGACTGCAGGCCAGCACACGGTGGACGACCGGACCCAGCCCCGGCGGCGTGTCGACGATCACGGTGTAGCCGCGATCGCGCGCCCGTCGAAACAGTTCTTCAGTGAGTGGCGACTGAGCGAGTTGATGCTGGTAGCTGTCATGTGCCGCGCTTTCGGTCACGCCTCCGGCTGAAACGACGCGAAGCCACGGCAGATTGGTCGTCTTCACGACCTCGTGCATCTGATGCGTGCCGGCGAGATAGTCGGACAACCCGACGCGCGTCGCGGCGGCATTGAGGCCCAAGCCGAATCGAACCGACCCTTGGGGATCGGCGTCGATCAACAGCGCCTTTCTCCCGCGACGAGCGAGCGCGACAGCGAGGTTGATGGCGGTCGTTGTCTTGCCGACGCCGCCTTTTTGGCTGACGATCGCGAGGACTTTGCCCACGCTATTGCTCGGGTTCTTCGGATACCGCTTCGCCGCGGCGGAGCGTTTGCAGCGTCGATTCGGCGTGCCTCACCCACCGCTCGGCCTCGAGGCTCGATGGCGGTTTGGCGAGGAACGCCTCGAAATGCTTTTCGGCCCCGGCGCGGTCGCCGCGCTTGAGTAGTAGGAAGGCGAGTCCGTAGTGCGCGCCAGAGAGATGCGGGGCATGCTCGAGCGCGTTCCGATAGCAACGGATCGCCTCTTCCGGACGATTCGTCTTGGTGAACGCGATCGCCATGTTTTGCAGAATTTTTGTGTCGTTCGGCCGATCGCGGAGGGCGAGGCGATACGACGTCAGCGCGGCGTCGTAGTCTCCCTGTCGCTCCAATGCCATCGCCTCGCTCAGGTAGTCCAGGCGTTGAGGCCGCGGGCTACCGCTGGACTTCCCGCCTAGCAGCCGACTCCACCAGGACATACGACTCGAAAGTGTTGGGGAGGGGACGAGAAACGATGAACCGAGCGCCTGATCAAGGCGGGCCGGGGGAAAGACTGGGCTTGCGGCAAAGCTATTCGGTCGGCGCAATGCGAGCAACGGCGGCTGCGCACGATCGAGCGTGCGCCGTCGTCAACCCGGATTCGTGCTTCCACGCTCATCCTCGTGAAGATAGGTTACCTCCATGTCGCCACGCCGCACGACGGTTGAGCATTCGAAGGGCGTTTTCGAGGTCGAGTGGCCGCTCTTCGGCGAGCTCTCGCGCGCGCTGGCCCTGAAGGTCGCCCGCGAGTATGATCCCGACGTCGTCGTCGGGATCGCTACAGCGGGAGTCGTGCCGGGCGCCGTGATCGCCGCGATCCTGAGTCGCGAGTTCCACTCGATGGTGGTGAGTCGTCGCTGGGGTTCGGAGACAGTCCGCGAGACTCCGGCCGTGCTCAGCGCCGCGCCATCATCGGTGCGCGGTCGTCGCGTCTTGATTGTCGACGAGACGTGTGATACGGGCGATACGATCCGGTTGGCGGTCGCGGCGATGGTCAACGTCGGCGCCGCTGAGGTGAGGACGGCAGTCGCGTTTCAAACGGGGTCCTACGTCCCCGACTTTCATGCCTTGGCCACGGAGAGCACCATCATTCTGCCGTGGGACCGCGAGGTCCTCATCGATGGTGAGCTGCTACCGAACCCGTTGTACGCCGAGGCATTGAAGGCGCGCTAGGACCTTTCCGCGGCTTATTACCACAGAGGACGCAGAGAGCACAGAGCAACCCTAGACAGCGATTTGTGTTAGGATCGCCGTTGGTGAACTCTCGCGGCTTTGCCTGAGTGGCGTTCTCCGTGTCCTCTGCGTCCTCTGTGGTACATGCAGGTCAGGCTCCGTGGTCCGGCCGTCAGCCAGCCGCGACCTGCTCGTACGACACTCCTCGTGCCATCTCGTCGTAAATGTGCTGTAGCATCTCGCCGCTCCCGACGAGGAACCGGCAGCGCGACGCGCCCATCGAGCGGCACTCGACCTCCATCGCAGCGAGCGGTTCGCCAGCCAAGCGACCGAAGAAATCGGCCAGCATTCCCGACGAGTAGTAGCAGCCGGGAAAGTCGAGCGGATAGGCCGGATCGCTCTCGGCCCAGTCGGTCGAGTCGATCGTCGCGACGCCGTCGAGCGCGCCAACCGCGATACCGCCCCAGCCGGCCTCTCGGAAGAACTCCGTTGCACGCAGCGAGAATTCCGCGGCGGCGAGCGTGTCGGGCGACGCCAACCCTCGAGAAGCGAGCCATCGGCCAAACGCGTCGTACATGCCTTGACCGCCGATGTAGCCCGCCTCTTGAAGCGGGGCGACGGCGCCGACGCCGACGTCGCGAAACAATGCGCTGCGCAGCGCGATCAGCGATTCGCGTGTGAGCGCGACGAGGGCGTTTGCCGGTAGGTCGATCGACTGTGACATCGAGTATTTCCCAGGGGTTATCCGCGAACGCGGCGAAGGAGCTCGGCCTCATCGATCACGTCGACACCGAGCTGGCGTGCCTTCTCCAATTTGCTGCCTGCTTCCGCTCCCGCAACGACGAAGCTGGTCTTCTTCGACACACTGCTCGAGACGCGTCCGCCGTTGCTCTCGATCAGCGCGGCGGCCTGTTCGCGCGAGAGCGTCGGCAGCGTCCCCGTAATGACGACGGTCGTCCCTTTCAGGGCACTTCCGGTGTGCGTTTGAGGCTCGTCGAACGTCAACCCGCGCTCGCGCAACCGGGCGATGAGCTTCTGAGCTTTCTCATCAGAGAACCATGACACGAGCGATTCGGCGAGCGTCTCTCCCATGCCGTGAATGGCCAACACGTCGTCGACGGACGCGGCGGCGATCGCATCCATGGTGGCGAAATGCTTGGCGATCTGTTTCGCCGCGATCTCGCCGATGTTGGCGATGCCGAGTGCGAACAGGAGCTTCGACAGCGGCTGGGCCTTCGATGCGTGAATCGCCTCGACCAGCTGCCACGCGCTCTTCTCGGCGAACCGCTCGAGCTCGACGAGCTGCGATGCTTTGAGGTCGTACAGGTCCGCGGCGTCGTGGATGAGTCCAGCGTCGATGAGTTGCGCGATCCGCGCATACGAGAGTCCGCGGATGTCCATTGCCCCGCGCGACGCGAAGTGCACGAGCGTCTCGAGTTGGCGGCCCGGGCAATCGAAGTTGGGACAGTAGAGCATGCCCTGCTCGGCGCCGGTGACGAGCTTCGTCTTGCACGATGGACAATGCGTCGGCGGCGTATAGGGCTCGGGTGGATGTTTCGCGTCGCGCTTGTCGGGCACCGGTCCGATGATTTGTGGAATCACCTCGCCCGCCCGCTTGACCTGCACGACGTCGCCCACGCGGAGATCTTTTCGCGCGACCAGATCGAAGTTGTGCAGCGTCGCGAGCTTGACCTCCGCGCCGCCGATCTCCACCGGGTCGAGCACCGCGTACGGATTGATCGTTCCCGTGCGGCCAACGTTTACCTCGATCGAGCGAAGCGTCGTTTCGGCGATGTCGGGCGCGAACTTTCGCGCGATCGCGTACCGTGGCTCGCGTCCACCGACGACGCCGAGCTCCGGCCAGAGCGCGAGGGAATTCACTTTCACGACGCCGCCGTCGATCGCGAAATCGAGCGATGCACGAACCTTGTGCTCGACTTCGCCCGCCCACTCGTAGACTTCCGCGAGTCCGACGCAGCACCGCCGGTGCGGCGCGACGGGGATCCCCCATGACTCGAGCAGATCGAGCAGTTCGTTCTGCGTCGCGACCGAAAGTCCGTCGCCGTCGGGGACCGCGATGGCGTAACCGTAGAAGCTGAGCGGGCGTGATTGCGTGATCTTGGGATCGCGCATACGGAGCGCGCCCGACGCGGCGTTGCGTGGATTGGCAAACACCGGCTGACCGGCGGCGACGAATTCTTCATTCATCCGCTCGAACCCACTGAACGGCATGTACACCTCACCGCGAATCTCCATCATGAATGGATGGTCGGATCCGCGGAGCCGGAGCGGGATGGATCGAATGGTCCGCAGGTTCGCCGTCACGCTCTCGCCGATGACACCATTGCCGCGCGTCGCGCCCTCGATCAGGACACCCTCGCGGTAGGTGAGACTGACCGCCGCGCCGTCGATCTTGAGCTCGCAGTTGTAACCCGAGCGCCGGACGTCCTCGCCAGTCATGCGCACCAAGCGGTCTTCCCACGCTTGGAGCTCTTCGTTGTTGAACGCGTTCGCGAGCGACAACATCGGGATGAGATGCGTGTGCTTGACGAGCTGACTCGCCGGCTCGGCGCCGACGCGCTGCGTGGGCGAATCGGCCGTGCGCAGCGTCGGATATCGTTCCTCGAGGTCGAGCAGCTCGCGATACAGCTTGTCGTATTGCGCGTCGGAGATCGACGGCCGGTCGAGGATATGATACTCGTACGACGCGTTGTCTAATTGCTCGCGAAGCGTCTTCGCGCGTGCCGCCAGAGCAGGGTCGAGGGTGGAGGGTTGCGGGTCGAGGGAAGGTGCGCGGCCTTCGGCCGCGTTTTGATCGCGCGCCATATCAACCACGACGCGGCGCGGAGCGGCGCGCACATCCCCTCACCCCTCCACCCTCCACGCTCCGCCCTGTCCCAATCACCCCTTGCTCTCCTCTTCGATCACCTGCATCGCGACGGTGACGAGTCGTTCGAGCTCTTCATCGGACGCCTTCGGCAACAGCGTTTCGGCCCAGACGTGGTCGTCGGACTTTGTGTAGCGTTGCAGGAGGCGTCGCAAGAAGGCGATGAGCGCGACGCGTTGCAGCTCGGCGCGGCGTTGGCCTTGCGTCGCATCCTGCTGGCCGCGCAGCAACGCCTCGAAGCGGTGCGCGTTGCGAAGCGCCTTGGCGGTGAGTGACGCGACGACTTGGCAGAAGCGGACGTCGGCGTCGGAGAAGGGCTGGGCATCGCGATCAGTGCGCAGGAAGATCGCGCCGATCACCATGCCTTGCCATTGAATTGGCACGACGATGATCGATCGCACGTTGCGCGTGTCGAGCGTCGTCTTGATGGAGCGCAGGGTGGGATCGGAGACGGCGTCGGGAATGAACACCGTCTCGCCGGAATCGAACGCGCGCTTGAGCTCAGGATACCGATTGAGATCGACGACGAGGTTGCGAATCGTCGGATCTTCGTAGCTCGCGACGAGCCGAACTTCGTTGTGTTCGCCGGAGAGGAAGATCGCGCACCGGTCGAGCCCGAAGGCATCGCCCAGCTTGCGCGCGATCGTCTGCAGGATGTCGACGAAGTGGAGCGATGAGGAAATTTCCTGCAGGATGTCGACGATCGCGACGAGGTGATCGCGCTCGCGCTGCAGTTCGGCTACGCGGGCCCTGAGTCGCGCGAAATCGTCATCTCTCCCACCGGATTCCTTCATCGGCAACGCGGGGCGTTGTGATAGCGTCTCTTGGTCGGTCTGGTCCATCGTCCGCCGCAAGGTGCTCGTTGAATTCGTCGCTGTCGAAGCGAATAACCCGATTTCGGCCCGTCTCCTTCGCGACGTACAGCGCATCGTCGGCGGCGCGCACCAGCACATCGCAGTTGCCGATGCGCGGGTGCGGCCACGCGGAGACGCCGAAGCTTGCCGTGCGGCAAATCTGCGTTCCGTCGAACGTGAATGTATGGCCTTCGACTTCTTTGCGCACCCGTTCGGCGAACGTCACGGCGGCGTCCAGCACCGTGCCGGGAAGCAACAACATGAACTCCTCGCCGCCATATCGTCCCACCCGGTCGATCTCGCGGACCTCGTTGCGAAGGATGCGCGCGAACTGCTTGAGCACCGCGTCACCGGCCTGGTGGCCATATGTGTCGTTGACGCTTTTGAATCGGTCGAGGTCGCACATCACGCAGGAGAACGGCTCGTTCAGTCGGCGTGCGTGTTCGAACATCTCGTCGATGCGTTCCTCGAGATGGCGGCGGTTATCGAGCCCGGTGAGGGCGTCAGTCTGCGACATGTATCGCAGCCGCTCGTTCGCCTCGAGCAACTGTCGCTCGCGCTCCTCCAGCGCATCCTGCAGCCGCTTGATCCGCAGCATCGAGTTGAGACGCGCCTTGAGCTCGGCGAAGTCGATGGGCTTCGTGATGTAGTCGTCGGCTCCCGCCTCGAGCCCCTCGACCTTGTTCTCGGTCGCGTCGAGCGCCGTCTGCATGATGATCGGAATGAAGGGAAGGGCGCGATTCCCCTTGACGCGCCGCGCCACCTCCATACCATCGATCTTCGGCATCATGACGTCGAGCAGGATCAGATCGGGCGGCGAGGCCTCGATCAGCCGCAGTGCTTCCTCACCATCAGCGGCGCTCTCGGTCGCGAATCCCCACGAGTCGAGTCGCGCCCGCAACAGCTCGATGTTGTCTTCGTGATCGTCGACGATCAGGACGCGCGTGCGCTCCTCGTCACGGGGTGTTTCCATCGCCCTTCCCGAGGAAACGCTGAACTTCCGCGACCACTGCCCTCGGTTCACATGGCTTGGCCAGATAGCCGTCGCAACCGACTTCCATTGCCTTTTCCCGATCCGATGCCAATGCGTGTGCCGTCAGCGCGATGATCGGGATTCCGCGTGTTTGCGGATCGTGCTTCAATACCTGCGTTGCTTCCCATCCGTCGATGACTGGAATCGAGATATCCATCAGAATCAGATCGGGGCGCTCGGAGCGCGCCTTCGCGATCCCTTCCTCGCCGTTCAGGGCCTCGGTGACCGAGTAGCCGAAATGACGAAGGATCGTGGAATAGACGATGCGGTTGTCTTCGTTGTCCTCGACAAGAAGGACTGTCTTTCCTGTTTTGCCGTTATTGGTCATGCGTGTCCTCACACCGTCGATGAGTGGACGAACCGCCGTCCGCGTGGGCGCCGAGACGGGTGATGATGGACTGCGTACAGTGCGTTACAATCCAGAGGATCGCGTGAGACGGTCCCGAGTTGATCCTAGATCCACGAAACGAACGTTGTGTTTCACGGGCTAAGCCGCAAGTTCCTTACCACGGACCAATGGAGATATAATCTGATGTCCTACGCCGGCCCCGCATCGCGCGAACGCAGCGCCTCGAGCATCGAACCCCTGACATCGACCGAAATCTCGGGCCGAAGCGGGTTTAGGACAACAACGAGCTTCCGGCCTCGACCTCTCCCGGGGGCGCGGCGAGACGCCTATTTGGCGTTCGCCGCCGGCATCGCCTTGGGGCTCACCATTGGGGCTGGGACGGCCCTGTTGTTTGCCCCGCAATCGGGCACCGATACCCGCCGCGCGATCGTGCGCAAAGGGCGCCGTCTCGGCCGGCGCGGCTCCGACGCTTGGGACGATCTGCGCGACGAGCTTGCCCACGCTGCGCGTCGAGGTCGCCAGGCATTTCGGCGCCGCCGCCAGCGCTCGAAAGAGTCCGCTGCTGAGTGAGGTTCAGCGCAGATCCTTCACGCGGCGAGCGGCGTCGGCCTTGTAGTTCGGATCATTGAAGTCCGTCACCGGCGCGCGAGCAATCCACTCATACAATTCGATCGCCTTCGCCTTCTGGCGGCGATCGACGTACACGGCCGCCAAGTCCAACCGATGAGCGATGCGGCTCGGGTCGAGCTCCACCGCCCGCTCGAGATAGGTCTGCGCGTTGTCCCAGCTCGCCTCGCCGAAGATTTGTCCGCCGAGAAAATTCTTGGCGATCATGCGCGTGAAGCCATTGAGACGCATGACTTCGGCGTTCCACACGCCCATGACGTGCAACGCGCCTGAATGCTTCGGGTCGAGTCGCAGCGCCTCGAGCGCCTGATCTCGTACCTCGCGGGCGTACTTCACCCGGTCGCGCGGTCCCATCGTGAGCGCGTTGCGACCAACCGCGCGCGCCAACTGAAAGTGCGCTTCCGGATCAGTGGGATTTGCCGCGACGGCGCGGCGGGCGTACTGTTCTCCGCTTCGATATAGGGCGGTGCGCTGATCAGCGTTCGGGTTGAATTCACCCAGGTCGACGGCGTCGTAGGCCGCCTTGATCAGCGCGTCGTAGTTGTTGGGATCGAGCGCGAGGGCGGCCTCGAAGTGTTTGAGCGCGCTCGCCGGGTTGAGCGCCGCATGCTCCCGGTCGCCGATGGCGATGTGCTCCGCGGCGGATTGACCGTGAGCGGCTCGACCGACCGACACCACGATTGCAGTCAGAGCGATGCCGAGTTTCATGCCAAATAATACCCCAAACGGCGGTTCATGCTCGCTCATCGTTTGATCGAACGAAAACGGGACGGTGGTCGGATCGAACCAGGCGAATGGCGCGCGCTCGCCCTCGCCTATGCCAAGGGGCACATCCCCGACTACCAGATGGCCGCGCTGCTCATGGCGTGCTTTCTTCGTGGACTCGACCGGGTGGAGACCGCGTCGCTGACCGAGGCGATGCTGCAAAGCGGTGAGCGCCTCCACCTCGTGCAGTTCGGCAAGCCACGCATCGACAAACACTCGACGGGCGGCGTCGGCGACAAGGTCTCGCTCGTGCTCGCGCCGCTCGTCGCGTCGCTCGGCGTCACCGTCCCGATGATGTCGGGCCGATCGCTCGGGCATACCGGCGGCACGCTCGACAAGCTGGAGTCGATTCCGGGATTTCGGACCAACCTGTCGCTTGCCGAAGCGACCGCGCAGCTCGAGACGCTTGGCTGCGCGATGATCGGCCAATCGCCGGAGATCGCACCGGCCGATAAGAAGATGTACGCGCTCCGCGACGCCACGGCGACGGTCGAATCGATTCCGCTGATCGCGGCGAGCATCATGAGCAAGAAGCTCGCGGAGGATTTGACCGGGCTCGTGCTCGACATGAAGCGCGGCAGCGGCGCGTTCATTCCCGAGCTCGATCGCGTGCTCGAGCTGGCCGATGTGATGATCAAACTGGGCGAGGACCACGGCTGCCCCTGCGTCGCGCTCGTGACCGCGATGGACCGTCCGCTCGGGCGTGCGTGCGGCAATGCACTCGAGGTCGAGGAAGCGGTCGCCGCGCTCAAGGGCGAAGGACCGCCCGATCTCATGACGGTGACCTATGCGTTAGGCGCCGAAATGCTCGTCCTCGCCGGCGCCGCGCCCGACGTCGACATCGCGCGGCGCGAGATGGAGAAAGCGATCGGCACGGGCCGCGCGGCCGAGTGTTTTCAGAGAATCATCGAGGCGCAGGGAGGCAACCCCGGCGTCGTCGACGATCCGGCGGTGCTGCCTCAGGCAGCCGAATGCGAGTTGTTCGCCGCTCCGCGCCGAGGATTCATTGCGCGCATCGAGCCGAAGCGAATCGGCCACGCGATCATCGAGCTCGGTGGCGGGCGAACGCGCGTCGAGGATGTCACCGATCCCTCGGTGGGATTCGTCATCACCGCGCGTCCGGGCGACTGGGTCGAAGCGGGCGAACCGCTGGCGACGATATTCGCGCGCGATCGATCGGGCATCGCCGCGGGTCGGAATGCACTCCGCTCCGCCATCGCGATCGCCGACGAGGCCGAGCCGCCGCTGCCACTGATCTCTCATCGGGCCACGCTTGCCGGAGCAACGGTCTATTCGAACGAATAGCCGTCACCGAGGCGGAGGCGCTGATCCTCAGCTTGCTTGAATTCTCAGGTTGCTTTGCTGGTGCGCGTCGAAGAACTTTCGAATTCAAACCCACGACGGAGTCGTGATGCCACCGAAAATCGCTCGGCTCGCCGGGTTGGGCGCGCTCGCCGCCTGCGGCGGATTCATCGCGCTGTTCGCATTCGTTTCCTACATCAGCCGTCACACTGCGACGGGTGGGATGTTGCCGGCGCTGTCGGTTGTTTCTTGGATTTCGCTCGGACTGGTCGTGGTCGCGCTGGTCGCGGTGCATCTCGCGATCGGCAAGCAGCTGCTGGACCTCGGACGCGGCGGTGGACCGCGAAAGCTCTAGCCGGTTGAGAGGTGTGACGAGACTGTCGGCTGGAGTGAGCGACGCTACGCAGGATGTCGGCCGATCGTCATCGGTCGCGACGAAATTTGGACGAGCCCTTCGCCTGCGTTGCCCGCGCTGCGGCGGTCCAGGCATCTTGCGGAGTTGGCTCAAGCTGAACGATCACTGCCGGCAATGTGGGCTGGCGCTCGAGCGCGGCGAGAGCTCCGATTTCTGGATTGGAGCATACGTGTTCAATCTCGTCGCCGGTGAAGTGCTGGCGATCGGTATTCCAATCGTCTGGATGGTCGCGAGCGCGCCGCATCAGCCATGGGCGTTGATCGAGATCGTCGCCGCCGTACTCTGTGTCGCGCTGCCATTTCTATTCTTTCCGTTTTCGCGCACACTGTGGCTCGCATGGGACTTGAGCTTTCGGCCGGTCGAGCCTGGCGATGTAGTCGGTAACACGAGTTGATGCTGCCGTTGAGAGGGATGATCCAATGTTTCGGTTCCGCTTGATTTCACTAACGGCCGCCGTGCTGGCGGCAAGTTGCACTCACACCAGCCGGCCCGCGGGCGGTTCAATTTCATCTGTGCCGACGACTATCACGCCGCCGTTCACGCGAACGAATCCATTCAGCCAGCCCAGCGACCTCCCCTTCGAAGCGCCGCGGTTCGATCGCATTCATGACGAGGACTATGCGGCCGCGATCGAAGAAGGGATGCGGCAACACATCGCCGAGGTCGAGGCAATCGCCAATCAAGCCACGCCGCCCACGTTCGAGAACACGATCGTGGCGCTCGAGCGGTCGGGCGACCTGCTGACGCGCGTGCTCAAGACGTTCGGTGGCGTGACGTCGGCCAACACGAACGACACGCTGCAAGGCATACAGACTGAGGAATCGCCGAAGCTCGCCGCGCATAGCGACGCCATCTTCTTGAACGACAAGTTGTTCCAGCGAGTGCGCCAGATTTACGATCGACGCGCGCAACTCAATTTCTCGCCCGAACAAAAATATCTCGTCGAGCGATACCATCTCGATTTCGTTCGCGCCGGCGCGAACCTGTCCGAGCCCGACAAGACACGGTTGCGCGCGCTCAACCAAGAAGAGTCGAAGCTGAC
>DASYSU010000261.1:0-20155 GCA_036002925.1 Gemmatimonadaceae bacterium
TGCCCGTCGCCGGCGCGGACATGTCCAAAGTCGACGATTCGTTCAGCGAGCCGCGTGACGGTGGACGCGTGCATCGCGCCATCGACATCCTCGCGCCGCGCGGCACCCCGATTCTCTCAGCCGACGACGGGAAGATTCTCCGCATGACGACGAGCAACCTCGGCGGAATCTCGATGTACGCCGTCGATCCCGAGGGGCGCCTGGTCTACTACTATGCGCACATGGACCGGTACAACGATGCCATGTCACCCGGTCGCGCCATCGCGAAAGGCGACACGCTTGGGTACGTCGGCACGACGGGGAACGCGCCCAAAGACACGCCGCATCTGCACTTTCAAGTCATGCGTTGGCCGGCCGACGGCAAGTACTGGAACGGCGACCCGATCGATCCGTATGAGGCACTCGGCGGCGTGACGCGCGCGGACCGCGGCAAGCACAACGCGGGACAACCGCTCGAGTACTAGCGCGACCGCTGTAGCTTGAGGCTATGGCCATCTCATCGAAGCAGCGCGCCACGCTCAGAGCCGAGGCGCATCATCTCACCGCCATGGTGCATGTCGGTCAGCACGGCCTGACCGATGCTCTCCGCCAGACCGTCGACGACGCGTTGCGGACGCACGAGCTCGTGAAGATTCAATTCACCAAGAACGCAGCAGTCACCGCGAAAGACGCAGCGAACGATCTCGCGAAGGTGATGCACGCGGACGTCGTTCAGGTCATCGGCCACACGGCGACGTTGTATCGCGAGAATCCGGAGCTCAAACGAAAGGAAGGCGTCCCGCCCTGGCGACGCTGAGTCATCGGAGGACGAGCCAACCTTTTCCGCGCTAACCGTGTCTACACCGGACACGGCAACCGGAGGATCGCATGGAGCGGCGCGAACGATGGGCAACGATCCGCGGTGATATCGTCTTCGCGTTGCGCCAGGCCCGTCGCCAGCTGCGCTTCACCATCATCGCGCTGCTGACATTCGCGCTCGGAATCGGCGCGAACACGGCGATGTTCGGTGTCGTCCGCGGCGTGCTGCTTCGTCCCTTGCCGTATCGCGACCCGGCCCGACTGGCCGCGATTTGGCCGACGCGGGCGATCTCCAACGCCGAGTTGCTCTACCTCCAACGAGCCGCGAAATCGTTCGAGTCCGTCGCCGCGTTCAGCCCGGGGTGGGGAATCGCCATGACAGGCGCGGGTGAGCCGCGCCAGCTCGACGGCGCGCGTGTTTCGGCGAACTTTTTCCAGACGCTTGGCGTTCAGCCACAACTTGGGCGTGCGTTTCGGCCCGACGAATCCGATCGCGGGAATTGGGACGTGGCGATTCTCAGCCATAGGCTGTGGGTCGAGCATTTCGGCGGCGACAGCTCTGTTCTCGGACGCGTGGTCGATCTCGACGCCCAGCCCCATCGCATCGTCGGCGTCATGCCCGCCGCGTTCGAGGCGTTCCAGCCGGACGTCGACGCCTGGTTGCCGCTTCAAATCGATCCATCGTCACCGTTCCACACTGGCCAGACGGCGCTCGCGCTCGGGCGCTTGACGCGCGGCGTTTCGCTCGAGCAGGCGACGACCGAGCTCACGACGTTCGTTCCCCAAATGCGCACGGCGTTCAACTACGCAGACGACTACGGTCGTGGCGCCACTGTCATCAGCCTGCACGAGAGTCTGGTCGGCAACGTCCGCGGCTCGCTGCTTGTGCTGTTCGGAGCCGTCGCGTTTCTCGTGCTGATCGCGGTCGCGAACGTGGCGAACCTCCTATTGGTGCATGCGGCGGGCAGACGCCGAGAGTTGTCGATCCGTCGCGCGCTCGGTGCGTCGCGCTCGCAGATTGCGCGACAATTGCTGGTGCAGAGTCTCCTGCTCGCGATCGCGGGTGGTGTGGCAGGCATCGGCATTGGCGTGATCGCGATGCACGCATTGAAGGCAATTCTTCCGTCGACAATCCCGATGCTCGGCGCGGCCAACATCGATATGGCAGTGTTGCTCGTGTCCGCGAGCGTCACGATCGTGGCGGGCATCGTGTTCGGCATGGCGCCCGCGCTCCTCGCGTCGCGAATCGATCCAGAAGTCGTGTTGCGCGCCGGCTCATCGGGAACGAGTACTCGTGGTCACGCGTCGGTGCGCGAGTCACTCGTTGTGATCGAGGTCGCCCTTGCCGTCGTGCTGGTCTCGGGAGCGGGACTCATGACCGAGACACTGTGGCGCTTGAGCAGGGTCGATCTCGGCTTTCGGCCGCACGCCGTGATGAGCGTTCGAATCCAACCGTCGAGCGGCCAGGTGAAATCCGTCGGGGCCACGACCCAATACTTCGACGAGCTCACTCGACGCATCGCGGCGATACCCGGCGTGCGCAACGTCGGCGCGGCGCAGCATCTGCCGCTGAGTGGATTCAACTGGATGGGGAAGCTCGACATTGAGACGCGGCCCCTTCGCACGACGGCGACGCATCCGAGCGTCGTCTGGCGATCGGTGGTCGGAGATTACTTCGGTGCGATGAGCATTCCGCTGCTCCGCGGTCGATTGTTCACCGCGACAGACACGCGAAGCGCGCCGCCAGTCGTCGTTATCAACGTGACAATGGCGAAGCACTTCTGGCCCGACCGCGATCCGATCGGCGAGCGCATTCGACTCGGCAACGGGTCGCGCAACGAGTGGGCGACGATCGTCGGCATCGTCGGCGATGTTCGATCCGCGTCGCCCGACCTGCCGGCGCCGGACGAAGCCTATCGACCAAACACGCAGCAAGGCCTCGTTTTCATGCACTTCGTGATTCGCGGCAGTGATCGGCCGCTGTCGATCGCGCCCCAGGTGCGCGCGGCTGTCCGCTCATTCGACAAAACCGTGCCGATCGCGGAAGTGCGCTCGCTCGACGACATCTTCGCGACGTCGACCGCCGGACGGCGCACCGTGGCCATTCTTCTCGCCGCGTTCGCCGGGATCGGTCTCGTGCTCGGCGCCGTCGGCATCTACGGAGTGATTGGCTACGCGGTAAGTCAGCGCACTCGCGAGCTGGGAATTCGCACCGCGCTCGGCGCAGTCGAGAGCCGGATTACGATGATGGTGATCGGCGAGGGGTTGCGGATGACGACGATCGGCGTAGCGATCGGCATTGTCGTCGCGCTCATCGCTGCCCGGTCGTTGCGTGCACTCGTGTTCGGCGTGACGACGGGAGATCCGCCAGTCTACGCCGGTGTTGCGCTCACGCTCGCGATCGTCGCCACGGCGGCGGCGTATTTTCCGGCGCGCCGCGCCGCGCGCGTGGATCCACTCACCGCTCTGCGTGGCGAGTGAATCGAGCGTCTAGAACCCGGAGCCGTTGCGCTCTCGGAACTCGCGATAGCGTGCCTGCATCATCGCTGCGAACGAGGGAAACCGCTCGACCTCGGGTGACCAGGTCGCAAATACCCAAGCCTCCCACTCGCCGTCGGCGCTGACCACGCGCGGGTTCAACAAGTAGACGGCAGAGTCTCCGTCGTGACTGATCTCGAGGGTTTGCCGGAGTTCGTCGGTGAACCTGATGCCTCCGCGATCAGACAACGCTTCGTCGACGACCGCGTACGCCTCGATCCACTCGGCGTTTCGCACGCGAAACCAATCGATCTCTTCGACAGGCCAGAAGTCGCCACCGTATGAGGCGACGTAGTCGAACGGCTGCAGCAAACCGTTGGTTGCTTTCAGGAACTCTGAATACGATGGCGGGAGCTTGACCCCGAGCCGTGACTCCACGACTGCGATCTGCGCGTCGGTCGCACCGGGAAAGCCGAGCCCATTCACCGGATCGATCGGACGCTTCGTGTTTGGGTTCTTCGTCTCCAACGCCGCGATCTCTCGCGTCCACGTTCCGAGAAACGTCTTCCATTCCGCCGCGATCACGACCAAGCTCGCCCTACGGTTGAGGCCAAACTGTGAGATCGCGCAACAACGTACGAGTAAAGTGGCCGCGCAACTTCCGAACGACCGAGTCGAGCTCTACGAGCTGCGCTCGGCCGAGGTCGAGCTCGTGTTCTTCCGGTTGGTCCACCGTGCCGATCGGATAGTCGCGAAACGGCGTCCGCGTCTGCTCGACGTGCGCGCCCAACATGTGGGTCACGCGATGGTTCGCCGCGAACGCGGTGAGTCGGTCGATGCTGTTCGCGAACGCCGAGGTGTCGCGAACGTAGAGGCGTCCGGGATAGAACGTGTCGCCGGTGAGGAGAATTCCCGTGCGGCGGTCATAGACGGCGATGCTGGCGGGCTGATGGCCGGGAATTGGAAGAATGTCCAACACGCGTCCACCCAAATCGAAGACGGCGCTATCCGTCGGCCACTGCGCGATGCCGAAGAATGCCCGGACCGCGGCCGTGTCGCGTCCGACAAGCACGGTGTTCGGTCGATTCACGAATTGCGAGTCGCCGGCGACATGATCGCCGTGTCCGTGACTGTGCGCCACGACGAGCGCGATCGACGTTCGCTGATTACGGTGCAGCCAGTCGCGAATGAGGCTGTCGACGCGAGCTGCGACGTCGACATGACCGGCGCCAGTATCGAACAGCAACGCGCGGTCGCGTCCGAAGATGAGATAGAGAAACGGCTTCTCGTAGTTCGTGCACGCCGCTTGGCGCAGAATGACGAAGTCGTCGTTGTATGGTTGCACGCGAAACTGCGGCGTGTTCGTGCAGTCGGTGCCGCCGGCGTACCAGTTTGTAGCCAGGTGCCCTGCCTCTAGCTGTGATGCCGGGCGCGTTGGCCGCGCGCAGCCGACGACGACCGACACGGCCACGAGGAGATGCCGAGGACGGAAAGTCATCGCTGTTGCTGCCCGAGCGCCAACACTCGCCATGGCGTGAGCGGAATCTCCGTCATATCGACGCCGAGTGCGTTCGCGACAGCATTCGCGATCGCCGGCGCTGTACCGATGATCGGCGGTTCGGCCAAACCCTTTGCGCCGGTGTGATTCGCCACCGGGTCGGGTGCGTCGACGAAGAACGCATCGATCTCGGGAACGTCACCGATCGTCGGGATCTTGTAATCGTGCATCGTTGAATTGAGCGGCAACCCAAGCCGCTCGTCGAGCACTCGCTCCTCGAACAGCGCGTATCCCAGCCCCTGAATGATCCCGCCCTCGAGCTGGCTCTCGGCGAGCGTCGGGTTGATGATGCGTCCCGAATCGTGCGCCGACACGATCCGTAGCACGCGCACCCGCCCCGTTTCCGTATCGACCTCGACTTCGGCGAACTGTGCGGCGAATGCAGCGATCGCTGTCTTGTCCGGATTCGGACCGCGGCTGCCTTGGCCGATGATCATCACCTCGCCAAGCTTGTCGCACACGTCGCGGATCAGCATGCATGCGTCATTGCTCTTCGCGTGGATCTCACCGTCGCGTGACTCGAGATCGTCCGCTTCGGTGCCGAGCATTCCCGCCGCCGCCTCGAACAGCGAATCGCGCGCTTCTTCCGCCGCCACGCGCACCGCGGGTCCGACCGATGCCGTCGTGATCGATCCCCACGAGTTCGATGCGAACGGCAAGCGCTCGGTATCGCCGAGCACGGTGCGAACGTCGCCGATCTTGGCGCCGAGCACTTCGGCGGCAATCTGGGCGAACACAGTGCGTGCGCCGGTGCCGAGGTCTTGCGCGCCCGTCAGTACTTCGATCGTGCCGTCGCGGTTGATGCGCACCGTAGCGTAGGCCGGCGGTCCACCACCCGCGCCCCAGACGAGCGACGCCATCCCGACCCCGCGACGAATTCGCGACTCTTTTCGCCGTTCGTCGCGCGGGCGCGGCCAACCGAAACGCGCCGCGCCGAGTCGATAACACTCGTCGAGTCGTTTGTTGGAGTACGGGCGATTCTTGTCTTGATCGTACTCGACATAGTTGCGGCGGCGGAGCTCGAGTGGATCGAGGTCCAGCGCTCGCGCGAGCGCGTCCATCGCGCACTCGAGACCAAACGCGCCCTCAACACTTCCCGGTGCGCGAAACGACGCCATCGCTCCGGTGTTCGTGTAGACGAACGTCTCGCTGCTCCGCACGTTCGCGCAGCGATAGAGCTCGTGATAGATCCGTGCCGGTCCGGCCAGCCAGCCGCCAACCCCGAGCGAGATCGTGGCGTCGAGTGTGATGGCGGTGAGCGTTCCGTCTCGTTTGGCGCCGATCGTCACGCGCTGCGTCGTCGCCGAGCGATTGCCGGTGTCGGTCTGTTCCCCTTCGCGATCGAGGATGCAGCGAACGGGTCGGCCGAGTCTCTTCGCGAGCGCGGCGGCGACATAGGTCGCGTGCGACGCGCCGTTCTTCGCGCCGAAACCACCACCCATGTAATTCTTGATGACACGGACGGACGAGAGCCGCAGCCCGAATGCCTTGGCAAGGTCGCGCCGGGTGTTGAAGATGCCTTGCGTCGATTCCCAGACGGTGAGTTGCCCGCCCGACCATTCGGCGACGGCGCCGTGTGGCTCGAGCGCTGTGTGCAGCGCCGTGGGCGTACGATACTCGCGCGTGATCGTGATGTCCGCGTCGCGCAGCCCGGCGTCGACGTCGCCGCGCGAGACGATGCGCGGTGATGTGCGATGCGTGTTGCCGGACGACTTAACACGTGGTGCATCGGCGGCGAGCGCTCGTTCCGCGGTGACAGCGTGCGCTTCCGCTTCGACCGTGATGACGATCGCATCGAGCGCGCGTTGGGCGATCTCGACGGAATCGGCGCAGATGGCGGCGACCGGTTGGTTCGCGTAGTGAATCGTGCGGTCGAACAGCCGCACCCCGTCGAGCTTGATGTCGGGGACGTCGTTGATGGTCAGACCGCCGCGAACGCCGGGCAACGAGAGAGCGGGAGATAGATCGAGCGTGATGACGCGGCCGTGAGCGATCGGGGCCCGCTTGAGCGCGACGTGAAGCATGCCGGCGAGTTGCACATCGGCGGTGTAGCGCGCGTCGCCAGTGATCTTCTCGATCGCGTCCATGCGCGGAACGCGCTGCCCAACGACGTGGAGGTCCGCGTCGTCGCCCCACGGTGTCGGATTCCGCGACGGAAGCTCGACGACCTTCGTCTCTTCACGTCCTTCGATTTCGACCTTGGTCGTGACGAAGCGCTTAGCCATTTGGCGATTGTCCGGCGGCGGCCATCACGGCGCGCACGATCTTCGGGTAGGTGCCGCACCGACACAGATTGCCGCTCATTCCGCGTCGCACGTCGTCTTCGGTTGGATTCCGGTTGTCGCGCAGGAGCGCGATGGCGGCGAGGATTTGACCGGGCGTGCAGAATCCGCATTGCAGCGCGTCGTGCTCGATGAACGCCGCTTGGACGGGATGCAGCGTTCCGTTGTCGGAGAGCCCTTCAATGGTGGCGATCGGCCGGTCGTCGCAGGCGACGGTCAACGTTAGACACGAGTAGACCGAGATACCGTCGAGTAAGACGGTACACGCGCCGCATTCGCCGCGTCCGCAAACCAGCTTCGTGCCCGTGAGGTTGAGGCGTTCGCGCAGCGTGGTGAGCAGCGTCTCATGGGCGGGTGGGCTGACGTCGTGCTCGGCTCCGTTGACGATGAGACGCATGCAACTATCTTAGCCTCTACGCCCTTGAATCGCAGGACCATCCGAGGCTCCGCATGCCCTACGTCATCACCGAAGCTTGCATTGGCACCAAGGACCGCGCGTGTGTCGATGTGTGCCCCGTCGACTGCATATATGAAGGACCGGATCAGCTGTTCATCCATCCCGACGAGTGTATCGATTGTGGCGCTTGCGAGCCCGAGTGCCCGGTCACCGCGATCTTTCCGGAAGAGGACGTGCCTGGAAATATGAAGCAGTACATCCAGCTCAACCGCGACGTCTTCAAGAGCGACAATCCGCCCGGAAAACCGCAGAAGTAAGAGCGGTGAGGGCGGGCCGAGTCGTCAGTTTTCAGTTCTGAGTTCTGAGCTGCCCAGCCCAGTGTTCAGTTGGAGTTCTCAGTTGGAGTTGTCAGTTGTCAGCGAACTGAGGACTCCGACTGAAGACTGACCACTTGGACTGAACACTGGGATTGAAGGCTCACGACTCAGAACTGAGGACTGAGAACTAGCCCTCTCCTTGACATTCGACAGGAGTCATTGCACCTTCCTGTCGAACTTCTAGGAGAGCCGCCCGGTGCATCCCAACGCCGACGTCCTGCAGGGAACCCTCGACCTCCTCATCCTCAAGGCCGTGTCCCTCGAGCCGATGCACGGCTGGGGCATCAGTCAGCGCATCCAGCAGATGTCGAGTGGCGTGCTCGAGGTCAACCAAGGCTCCCTCTACCCAGCGCTCCACCGCGTCGTCAAACGCGGCTGGCTCGAGGCAAGCTGGGGCACCTCCGAGAACAACCGGCGCGCGCGATTCTACCGACTGACCGCCGCCGGCAAGCGTCAGCTCGCTACAGAGACCGCGACGTGGCGGAAATTCAGCGCCGCCGTCGACGCGATACTCGCCACAACCTGAGGGGAGGGCGCGATGAGCGTCTGGAATGAGTTCGTACTCCGCATCCGCGGTCGGCTCCATCGCGAGCCCGCGGCGAACTTGAGCGACGAAGTGCGCTTTCATCTCGAGATGGAGACGCGCGCGCTCGAGCACGACGGCCTGTCGCCCGAGGCGGCACGCGCCGAAGCGCACCGACGATTCGGCGGCGTCGATCGATACACCGAAGAGCTTCGCGACGAACGAGGCGGACGCGCCCTCGAGGCACTCGGCCAGGACGCGCGCTACGCGCTCCGCGTCGCCAGACGCTTCCCCGTGTTCACATCGATCGTTCTCCTCACGCTCGGCATCACCATTGGCGCGAACACCGCGATCTTCAGCGTGGTCGACACGGTGCTGTTCCGGCCGCTGCCATTCCCGCGCGGTGAGGATCTGGTCCTGCTCTACGCGCAGAATCCGGACAAGTCGCTCCCGCGCTTCAGCGTGTCCTACGCCGATTTCCTCGACTGGCGAAAACAGACGCGCAGCTTCACCGACATCGCCGCGTACGCCTCGTCGTCGCTCACCTTCATCGCCGGCGACAACGCAGAACGGCTATCCGGACTTGGCGTCACGAACAATTTCTTCGACGTACTCGGCACGCGGCCGCGATTCGGTCGGCTGTTTCGAGACGGCGACGCCGAATCGGAGACCGACAACGAGATCGTCCTCACGTATGGATTCTGGCAACGTCAGTTCTCATCCGATTCGTCGATCGTCGGCAAAGCGGTGAGATTGGGCGGCGGCACGCGGACGGTGATCGGCGTGCTTCCGCCGGATTTCGATCTCGACGGACGTCCGCTCGACGCGATCACCGTGCTTTCGCCTTCGAGCATCCCGAACGTCGAGTCGCACGGGCAACACATGATCAGCGCCGTCGGCCGGCTCCGCACAGGCGTGACGCTCGATGCCGCGCAGAAGGACCTCGCTACCGTCGCCGCTCGCGTGGCCGACGCGAATCCGGGCATCTCCGGCTGGAGCGCGAACGTCTTCTATCTTCGAGACGAGCTCGTCCTGGGTCTCAAGAATCCGCTCCTTGTTCTTTTGGCGGCGGCTGCGCTCGTCTTGCTGATCGGCTGCATCAACGTCGCGAACCTTCTTCTGACGCGAAGCGCGCTCCGCGAGCGGGAAGTTGCGTTGCGCCAAGCGCTCGGTGCATCGCGCCGACGGCTCGTCGGACAACTACTAGTCGAGAGCGCGGAGTTAGCGCTCGGGGGCGCGTTGCTCGGGTTGCTCATCGCAAAGCTCACGCTGCCCGTGATTTTGCGCGTTGCGCCGACCGGATTGCTCCCGAACACGATCGGTCTCGATCGCCGCGTCCTCGCGTTCGCGCTCGCGCTCACCGTCGTCACCACGATCCTCGTCGGGCTCTGGCCGGCGTTCAGCGCGACACGCACGCGCCTCGCAGGCTCGCTGCGCGATGGCGGCCGGTCGTCGTCGGGCGGCATGCGCACGCTGCGGACACGGCGCTCGTTGGTCATCGCCGAGACGTCGCTCGCGCTGGTGTTGGTCATCTGCGCGGGGCTCGTGCTCCAGAGTCTTCAGCACATCCTGAGCGTCGACCCGGGCTTCCGTGCCGACAATGTCGTTGCCATGCGCGTGAGCTTATCGGGCGCGAGATACAACGACACGACGCAGGTGCAGTTCTTTCGAGATCTCCAATCGCGGCTCGAGGGACGAGGAGGAATTGAGTCGGTCAGCGCCGCGAACACGCCGCCGATCTCCGCCGGCGGAGTCGTGACCGAGATCCGTCTGATCGGAATGCCACAGCGAGCTGGCGAGAAGTTGATGGGCGCCGCGACGGCGATCACGCCGGGATATTTCCGCACGCTGGGAATGCGCATCGTACAAGGACGCGACGTCGCCTGGTCCGACCCACACGCAACGTTGGTTGTGAGTCAATCGGCAGCGCGACAGTTCTGGCCTGGGCAAACGCCGGTCGGAAAACGCATCGGCTTCTCACGGAATGACACGCTCGGCCTCGAGGTCGTGGGGGTCGCAGCCGACTCGCACAACCGCGGCCTCACGACCGATGCGCCGGCGATGATCTACATGAGTTACGAAGGCGCGACGCGAATCGCCCGCACGATGACGATTCTCGTTCGCGGTCGCGGCGACGTGAGCGCTGTTGTCGCGACGACGAGGCAAGTCGTGCACGAGATCGATCCGACGCTTCCGCTGTTCAATGTTCGCAGCGTGAAGGACATTATCGACCAGTCGGTCGGTCAGCCGCGGCTGAACACGACGCTCCTGGCGTTCTTCGCGACGGTCGCTGTCGTGCTCGCGATCATCGGCATTTATGGTGTCGTGTCGTACTCGGTCACACAACGCACACAGGAGATCGGCGTCCGCATGGCATTGGGAGCGAGCGAGAGTGATGTCGTGCGGCTCATCCTGCGTGAGGGCGCGACGTTGGCGACGCTTGGTATCGTGCTCGGCGTCGCGGGTACGTTCGTCGCGACGCCGCTCATTCGCTCCTGGTTGTTCGGCATCGATCGAACGGATCCGCGAACCATCGTCGCCGCCGCGATCGGACTGGTGCTCATCGCGCTCGGCGCCAGCTGGCTGCCGGCCCGCCGGGCGTCGAAGGTGGATCCGTTACTGGCGATGCGGGGAGACTGAGGCAGCATAAGGAAGTTCTCAGTCTTCAGTTCTCAGTCGTCAGCTTTCCAACCCAGTGTTCAGTTGGAGTTGTCAGTTCTCAGAACTGACGACCGCAACTGGGCACTGAACACTGAACACTGAACACTGAACACTGAACACTGAACACTGAACACTTATCACTGAACACTGGGATCGAAGGCTCACGACTGAGAACTGAAGACTGAGTACTGAAGACTGAGTACTCACGTCGCTCAGAAGCGTTTCGTTCCCCATTCCTTGAGCCCGAACACAACCGCCAGGGCGGCGTACTGCATGAACGTGCTGATCTCGCTGCGCCACGCTTCACCCCAGTCGTGCGGACCCGTCTCAGGCTGCGACGGCGGACGCGGAATCCAGCGTGGCGCGATCTGCTTGTAGTCGAGATACTCGCGCCCGAAAATTGACTCGAGCACACCCTCCTCATACGCGACGATGAGCGTGTACTCGATCGCGAACAGAACGATCGCCACGGGGAGGAACCACAGCACGCCGGAGATGACGACGAAGCCCATCCAAATCAGAAAGTTTCCCACGTACAGCGGATTTCGAACCCAGCGGAAGATTCCGTAGGTCACGAGCCGCTGGACGTCTCGCGAGCGGCGGCGCGTCACGGTGCCCGCCGCGGCAACGCCGGCGAGCCGAATCCATTCGCCGCCGACGATGAGCACCGCGCCGACCAGCCAATTCACGCCGGTCGCATGTCCCGGCGCGAGAAGCGCGACGAGCAGGAACGGCACGGGCAGCCAACTACGGTTGCGAAACAGCAGCGCGCCGGCGCGCGCGGTCCCTCGTTGTTCCGCGGCAGACGGCGCGTTTGCGGTTGGGGGCGACGATGACATCGCGCGAAACCTAACTATAGAGCAGACTGCCGAGAAACTCGCTGACCACGGTGTTGAACGCGGCGGGACGCTCGACGTTCGACAGATGGCCCGCTTGCCGCAACACCTCGATGCGACTCCCCGCGATCGCGCGATGCAGCGCGCGCGCTTCCTTCGGCGGCGTGACGACGTCTTCGTCCCCGACGACGACCAACGTTGGCACGTCGATCGTCGCGCAGGTCGGCATGGAATCCGGTCGCTCGATCATCGCCTCGAGCGCGCCGACGATTCCTTCCGGTGCCGTCTGCGCCATCATCCGATGGATCGAGTCGTAGATGTCGGGCCGCTTGTCACGTGTCGTTTTTCCCACGAGCCCGACGATTTGCATGTTCGCCACCGCCGTGCTGCCTTGCGTCTCGGCGACCTCGATCAATTGCCGGCGTCGTTCCGCCGTCTCGACCGTATCGGCGCCGGCGCGCGTGTCGGCGAGCACGAACCCGCGTACACGATCGCGATGCCGGCGCCAAAGCGCGAACGACGCGTAGCCGCCCATCGAGATCCCGACGATGACCGCGCGCTCGATCTGCAGCGTGTCGAGCACGCCGGCAACGTCGTCGGCATAACGATCCATCGAGTACGGAGGCGCCGCCGCCGAATCCCCGAAGCCGCGAAAATCGATCGTGATGCAGCGGCATTCGGCGACCAGGGCGCCGACTTGCGGTTCCCACATGGTGCGATTCAGCGGAAACGCGTGCAGAAACACGACCGGAAGCCCCGAGCCGATATCGTCGAACGTGATCTCGGTGTCGGCGACCAGCGCGATCAATCCGTCTCCGGCCACTGAGGAAGCATGTCGCGCCAACTGCTCGGCACCGGAACCGGAAGTCCCTGCTGATCGACGGCCACGAACACGATCGATGCCTCGGCGACCAGCGAATCGCTGCCGACCTTTCTCACTTCCTGCTTGATGATGTAGCTCGTCCGCTTGATGGCCAGCAATCCGGATCGAATCACCAGGTCTTCGCCGGGCCGCGACTGGGCGAGATACCCGATGTCGACGTGACGCACGACCGAGAACACCGGCTGCTTCGCCCAATGCTGAACGTCGATCTGCGGCTCGAGCAATGCCCAACGCGCGCGCTCGAGAAAGTTGAGCATCGTCGCGTGGTTCAGATGCCCGAGCATGTCGCAATCGGTCGGATAGATGTGGAAGGTGACTTCCGGCAGTGTGGTCATGGAGCCCTAAGGATACGGGAGTCGAAGGTTAACCAAAACAAGGTCGGGCCGCGCGACGCGAGGTCGAGCGCCAACGCGAACGCCTTCGCGCTGTACGTCGGGTCGAGCGAAATCGCAGCCGTTGCCTGCAGGCGCGCCGCGGCCATCTTGGCGGCTTCGGTTTCTCGGCCGTACGCACCGCCGTATGTGTCGTGCGCGATCGTGATGTCGCGTCGTCTCACGCGCGGGACGCTCTCTCCCGTGAGGTGCTCGATGAGACGAGCCGTTCGATGCGCCAGGTTCAGGACCCGACGCTTTCGCCCGACGATTCGCGGCACGACGCGCGCGCCCACGACCTCGATGTCACGCTGGGCGATGCGAAACGCGAGCGCGAGACCCGCGGCGGTTCCGCCGGTTCCGAGCGGCACCACCACTCGCGTCGGTGGCGGCAGCTGGCCCGCATCGATCTGCGCGACGAGCTCCAGACCGGCGTTGACGTGGCCGAGAATGCCCAGCGGTGTGCTTCCTCCGGCCGGAATCCACCGCGCGCCTCGGCGTCTCCGGCGCCACGCCCACGCGTACGCGCCAATAGGTGAGCGAAAAATCGGCGCGCGCTCGGTGTTCTCCTCGAGTTGCCGCGCGACTCTCGTCGCCGTCGAATTCATCTCTTGCTGCCATCGGCCCACCGACACGCGTGCGCCGAGTCGCTTCGCGTAGACGGCAACCGCGAGGGCGTGCGTCGATCCCGCCGAGCCGACAGTGACGACGTGGTCGCCGGGTCGAAGATCGGCAAGCAGGAATTCCAACGCGCGAGCCTTGTTCCCACCCATCGGATCGGCGCAGAGATCGTCGCGCTTGATCCAGAGCGACGGAGAGACTTTTCTCAACGCGAGTACGGGCGTCGGATAGCACCCCAACGCAGCGCGTGGCAGACGCGCCAGCGCCGGGAATCGAGCCACGAGTGGTGTGCCACGGGCCGTGGTCGTTGGACTACGCCTCGACGCCCTTCTCGGGGTTCTCGTCCGGACCGATCTGCCGGTCTCCGACGACGTCTTCGACGTACAGCATCTTGACGCCGACCACCGTCGCGGCAAGCAGAGGCACCGCGCACATCAAACCGAGGAAACCAAACAGCAGCGCCATCAGCGCCTGTGAGAAAATCGTCAACGCCGGCGGAAGGTTGATGCCGCCCTTCATCAACAGCGGGATCAGCAAGTGTCCCTCGAGGAAGTGCACGCCGATATATGCGATCGTGACCCACAGGGCCTTCTCCGGCGAGTCGAGGAACCCCATAGCGATGGCCGGAAGCGAGCTGATAATCGGGCCGAGCGTCGGAATGAACTCGAATAAGCCGGACAACAGTCCGAGCGCGAACGCGGCCTTCACGTCGAGGGCGAGCAGGATCACCGTGGTCACGATGCCGAGCGTGACCATCGCGATCAGTTGGGTCACGAGCCATTTACGCAGAACCGCGGCGATCGCGGTCAACACCTCGCCGATGCGGTCCCGTCGCCCGTGCGGGAACAAGTGCATGATGCCACGACGGTACATCTCTGGATCGACCGCGATGTAAATCGACAAGAAGACGATGATGAGCAAACCGGTAACGACTTCGACCGTCGACGACAGAAATGGGAAGAGATATCGCGTGGCGCTGCTGAACTGAGCGCCGACACGCTGCTTCAATGTCTCGGTGAGTGCGACGGAGTCGGCCGGCGCGGTAGTCTTCGGCGTGACGGTCACCTGCGGCCGCGGCGCAGCGGTCGTCGTGGCGGCCGAATCGACCCGCGCCTCGGTCGACAGTCCGGAGAAGACCATTCCGATTACGCCGTTGCGGCGATGATTGATCCACGTTTCCACGCGATCGATCGCGTCGGGCAATCGGCGACGAAGCTCGACGCCTTGCGAGTGCAGCGTCGGGGCCATCCAGGCGCCAAAGCCGAACAGCGCGGCGAAGAAGCAGATCACGATGAGGGCGGCGCTCAGCCCGCGTGGCAGCTGCCACCGCGTCAGCATGTCGACGCCCGACGACACCGCGAGCCCGAACAGGATTCCGAGAAACGCCGTGAGGATGAGCGGATTGGCGAACCAGACCAAGCGCCCAAACAAGTACATCGCCATGACCAACGCCGCCGTGCGCAACACGTCGGCGCTGCCCCAACCCGGCCGCCGTCGGCGAACTCGCCGACGCCGTACGATGCTGGTCGCGGTGGGGCTGGTCGTGGTGGGGCTGACCGCGGCGGAACTGGTCGCAGCGGAACTCGTTTCCCTGGGCACGACGTCATCTGGATGACTCATGCGCATTGGCTCCGGGCAACCTGCGTGCCGGTTAGATTGCGGACGTGCACACCCCCGTCTACCTCGACACGTCGGCCGCGGTCGACGCGTTCCTCAAATCCATCGCCGACGCACGAATTCTCGCGCTCGACACCGAGGGCGCGAGCTTCCATCGATTCGTCGATCGAATCTACCTGCTTCAGCTCTCCACACGCGAGCGAACGGCGATCATCGATCCCATCCCCATCGGGACGCCCTCGTTACTCGGCGGCCTGCTCGAAGATCGCGGCGTCGAAGTCGTCTTTCACGACGCCGACTACGATCTCCGCCTGCTGCAGCAGGACTACCGATGGCACGTGCGGAACATTTTCGACACGCGCATCGCCGCGCAGTTGCTCGGGATTCGCGCCTTTGGCCTGGCCGCACTGCTCGAGCGCTACTTCGGCGTGAAGCTCGACAAGAAGCATCAGCGCGCCGACTGGTCGATGCGTCCGTTGCCGCAAGGAATGCTGGACTACGCCGCGCAGGATACGATCCACCTCCTCGAGCTGCGAGACAGATTGAAGCACGACCTCGAACATGCGGGCCGATGGGACTGGGCGCGCGAGGAATTCGCGTTGCTCGAGGGCACCAAATGGGGCGACGACGATTCGGCCAACGCCTTTCTGCGCGTCAAGGGCGCGCGTGATTTGACTCGCCGTGAGCTCGCCGTGCTGCGCGAGCTCGTGCCGTGGCGCGACGCGATCGCGCGCCAACTCGATCGCGCCACGTTTCGCGTCGTCGGCAACGAGCAGCTGCTCGACATCGCCCGCCAGCAGCCTGCGACGCGCGATGCACTCGCCGGAATCAAGGGAATGCCGCGCGCATTGTTGGATTCGCGAGGCAACGAGCTTCTGGACGCGATCAAGCGCGGACTCGCGGTGCCGGATGCCGATCTCCCACGCTTCCCGAAAGCCGCCCGTTGGGATCGCGATCCCGAGTTCGACGTTCGCGTGAGCGCACTCAAGACCGTGCGCGATGAAGCGGCCACTCAACTCGACCTCGACCCTGGCGTGCTCTGCGCGCGCGATCGGCTCGAAGCGGTGGCGCGCAAGAACCCCAAAACCCGAGACGATCTCGGGACGATCGCCGAATTGCGCCAGTGGCAGCGCGCGGTGCTCGGTGAGAGTTTCCTAAAGGCGCTCGAGCATCACCGCGCAGCGCGCAGCGCCTAGCACTTTGGTCGTGACCGGCTGAAACGGGGTGACCTCGAGCGGTCAGAGCCCCATGTACGCCCGCACTCGCGGCTCGATGAGATCGGGTGACCAGAATGGCTGCCACACAAGATTGATCGTCGCTGTTCCCACGCCGGGCATCGCTTTCACCGTGCGTTCGACGTCGGTCATGATCTGCGGGCCGGCGGGGCAACCGGGCGACGTGAGCGTCATGTCAATCTGCACGTCGGATCCGTCGACCATGATGTCGTAGACGAGGCCCAAGTCGACGATGTTCAGGTTGAGCTCCGGGTCTTTCACTTTTCGCAGCGCCAACTTGACCTGGTCCGCGGTTGGCGGCGATGTGTCGGGCGCGGCGGGCGTCGTCGGATCGGACATAACCGAAACCTCCACTCGTCGCCAAGGCCAGGCAAGCGCTGGCCGGCTCAGCTACTAACGCTCCCTTTGGCGCTACGTAGTTTCGTCCGCGCATCTACGTCGTGTTCCGGATCGATCTGACCCGTCGCGCGCGGCATTGTTGGCTCAGTCCTCTACTGGAGGAGTTGCCATGGCTCGCCTACACACGTCTATCCGGTTCGCGGCGATCGTCGCCGCGCTCTGCCTCCCGGCTGCCGCGCACGCTCAGAAGAAATCGATCGAGATCTCAGGCGTTCCCGCCCTCAACTTCGACGCCGACGAGGGTTTCGGGTACGGTCTCATCCTCGCGCTCTACGCCTACGACGCGAGCAGCACCTCGTACCGCTGGACGGTGCAACCGACCGTCTTTTTGACTACTGAGGGACGTCGCGACTACACGCTGTTTTTCGACGCCCCAGCCCGTCCAGATCATCCGTGGCGCATCACGAGCTTCGTCGGACGGGAGCAGCAACTGTCCACGCCGTACTACGGTGTCGGAAACGAGTCCCTCTACGACGCCGCGCTCGAGACAGGCGCTACGCGGTACTTCTACCGGTACGGACGCGATCGCAGTCGCGCGACCGCCGACGTCCAGCACGCGATCTTGAATCCGTCGCTCCGGGTGTTGGTCGGAGGCGGCGCGTCCATCGACCGCATCAACCTCACCCCGTTCGACAGCGGACGCACGCTCATTCAGGGCGAGCTGTCGAACCACACGCCGGCAACGGCGCACACGAACTATCTGCGCGCCGGTCTCACATGGGACACGCGCGATCGCGAGATCGGAACGCAATCGGGGACGTGGGCAGACGTCATCGTCCAGCGCAGCGACAAGTCGCTCGGCGCGACGAACGATTACACGCGGTGGACAGCGACTGGCCGTCACTATCAACCACTCGGCGGCCGGTTGACGCTTGCGAATCGCCTGCTCGTTCAGAACACGACCGGCGACGTGCCGTTCTATGTGCTGAGCGAGGTGCAGACCACACAGAAACCGCAAGACGGGCTCGGTGGGTCGAGTACCGTGCGCGGTCTGCCAAAAGACCGATACATCGGGAAAGGCATCGGCGTCTCGAACAATGAGCTTCGTTGGCGCGCCGCCGACTTCACCCTTCGTAGCCGTCCGTCGTCGCTTGTTCTGAGCGGATTCGCCGACGTGGGTCGGGTCTGGACCGACGGCGTCGATCTGTCGACCGCGGCCAATGAACTACACGTCGGCTACGGTGGCGGTGCCCGCCTGGGCTTCGGCAGCAGCTTCGTCATCGCGGCGGATGTGGGCCACTCCGCGCAATCCACGGCGCCGATCTACATCGGGCTCGGCTATATGTTCTAGAAGGCTTCGTGGCATCCTGAGGAGCAAAACGACGAAGGATCTGCTGTTCTTAACAGCAGATCCTTCGCGTTGCTCGGGACGACGATCGAACTATCGCTTTGTCTTTTTTGACTTGGTCGACGCGGGCGAATGCGCGGGACTCTTGTTCGCGTGCGTGTTTGCGTGTGCCGCGCTCTTCTTCTTCGACGCCGTGTGGCGACGGGGCCGGCGCACCGGACGATTCCAGTCGACCGCCTTGTCAGCCCGGAACTTCGCAGGCATCGCCATTGGGCCGTCGGCGTAGTCGGTCACCGCGAGGGCGGCGGCGTCGGCGAGGTCGGCGCGAACGTCAGCGATCACTTTGGCCGGACGGCGGGCGCGCGCTTCGTGAACGCGGTTCGTGAGTAGCACGACGAACATGTCGCGATCGGGATCGAGCCAGAGCGACGTGCCGGTGAATCCGGTATGTCCGTACGCGTCTTCGCCGAGGTATTGGCCACAGCCGCCTGCGCCGGCGCACGTGTCCCAGCCCAACGCCCGCGTTCCGGCCGCGCGTTTGGTGAACAGGGCGACGGTCGAATCAGCGACGATGCGGGTGCCGCTATACTCGCCGCCGTTGAGCATCATTTGCGCGAAGACGGCGAGGTCGGCCGCGGTGCTGAACAACCCCGCGTGTCCGGCGACGCCTCCAAGGGCGTAGGCGTTTTCGTCGTGTACCTCGCCTTGCAGCGGGTAGCCACGCGGAGGCGCGACCTCGGTCGGCGCAATTCTCGTCTTGAGCGAGTCTGCAGGACGGAAGAACGTGTCATTCATGCCGAGCGGCTGGAACACGCGCTCGTCGAGGAAATGGTCCAATCGTTCGCCCGACGCCGCCTCGACGATGAAGCCGAGCATGTCGGCGCCAAGGTCCGAGTACTCATAGCATCGGCCGGGTTCACAGCCGAGCGGGGTGGAGATGACCTCGGCACGGGCCTCTTCGGGCGAGTGCGCGCTACGCCACAGGTCGCGGCCGGCGGGAAGTCCTGAGCGATGCTCCAGGAGCATGCGAACGGTTACTCGGTCCTTCTCGCCACCAGAGAATTGCGGGACGTAAACCGAGACGGGATCATCGAGATGAATCTTGCCTTCGTCGTACAAGACCATGATCGCGGTCGTGGTGCCGACGACTTTGGTCAGGGAGGCGAGGTCGTAGATGGTCTTGGCGGGGACGACCTGCGAGCTGCTCCTCTCCCAACTGAGCTTCCCGAAGCCTTTCTGCCACACTGCGGCTCCTCGTCGGCCAACGACAACAGCCGCACCGGGATAGCCACCGGCCGAAATGCCACGTTCGATGACGTGGTCGATCTTGGTGAGCCGCTCACTCGACATGCCGACGGCCCGAGGGGTCTTCACGGGAAGACCACCGCCGTCACTAGTCGTGATGGTGAGTGCAGAGAACAACAGGAACAGCACTTATGGACTCCTGGACCAAGAACGAGCAGAATTGCCAACGACACCCTGGTACTGGGGGTGTCACTTATGATGACGAGCGGTTATTTCGAATTGTTCGATCGGCGGTAGGGACCACCAACCCGATCGACTGAGTGCCGTACGTCACAATGCCACCGAATGTTCCGGATAGCAAGATCCAATTGTGTCCATAATGGCGTGCATTAGAGCGACGAGCAATAGTTGGGGAAGTAACGATCCGGCTTGTACTTGAATGATGATAAACAGACGAGTTCGGCTCGTTGGGTAAACCGTTTGACGGTCACCAGTGACCAATCCCGCAGACATGGATCACGAGCCCCTCATCATCCGACGCGCTTTGGATGGCGATGAGGGGGCGCTCCGGGCCCTTTGGACCCGG
>DASYSU010000262.1:0-14475 GCA_036002925.1 Gemmatimonadaceae bacterium
GCGCCGGCAACCCGGTGATGGCACTGAGCTGACAATTGCCACCGCGCTGCGGTTCGCCGATGTACGCGGCTTTGCGGCGCAAGGTCGGATAGACGATCGCGTCGAGCTTCGCCGAGTCGAGGAAGGCGACGAACATGTTGCGCGCGATGGTGCGACGTGCGATCGCGGCGCGATAGACCTCGTTGTCGCGTGTGCCATTCGTCTCTCGCGCATGCAGCTGCTGATCGAGCGCGACGTCATAGAGGCCATTGTCCAATGCTTCGCCGAGGGATTTCACCGGTGCGTTGGGGATCTTGGCGAGATAGTCGATGAGATCGTACTTGAACTCGAAGTTGATCACGCTCGCGCGGCTCGATACGCTGTCGAGTCCCGGGATCGTGACGTCGACCAGCGTCGCGCCGCGTGCTGTCATCTTGTCCAACGCAGCCCGTATGATGCGCGCCGCTTCTTGGTCGTCGGCTTCGGTGCCGAAGTACTCGGTGAAGACGCCGATGCGAGCGCCGCGCAGCGAGGCCGTGTCCAACGCGTTTACGAAACGCGGTACGGATTGCCCATCGAGAATCTTGGTCGCGCTGTCCGACGCGTCGGGACCGACGGTGGCGTCGAGTGCGATTGCGAGATCCATCACAGAGCGCGCCAACGGGCCCGCGACGTCCTGCGTGTGTGAGAGTGGGACAATGCCGGTGATGCTGGTGAGGCCCTTGGTCGGACGAAGGCCGAACAAGTTGTGCACTGCCGACGGATAGCGGATCGAGCCGCACGTGTCGGACCCCCACGCGACCGCGGAGAAGCTCGCGGCAACCGCCGCTCCGCTGCCGCCGCTCGAGCCGCCAGGATTACGGTCGGGATCGTACGGGTTGCACGTCTGTCCGCCGATTGAGCTGATCGTCGTGATGCCGCTCGCGAGCTCGTGCATGTTCGATTTGCCGAGGATGACCGCGCCGGCGTCGCGCAGCTTACGGACCTCGAACGCGTCATCGGGCGTTCGCATGCCGGCAAGCGCGATCGTGCCCGCCGACGTGATCATGTCGCGCGTGCCGTAGTTGTCTTTGACGATGACCGGGATGCCGTGCAGCGGACCTCGAACCTTTCCCGCTTTCCGCTCCGCGTCGAGCGTCGCCGCTTCTGCGCGCGCGTTTGGGTTAAGACGGATGACCGCGTTGAGCGCCGGTCCGGCGTGATCGTACGCGTTGATGCGCGCAATGTATGCGTCGACCAAGTCGACCGAGTGCAGCCGGCCGGATTTCATCGCCGATTGCAGATCCGTGATGCTCGCCTCGTACACGACGTCGGTCCGCGACGACGTGGCAGATTGCGCGTGGAGCGCACTCGCGACTGCCAGCGCGAGCAGTGCACCGAGTCGCCTCATTTGACCGCCGCGACTGCCTTCATCTCCTTTTCGACCGCCATCAGCTCTGCCTTCGCCTCGGCGACGACTTGGCGTTGCGTCGTCGTTGGAGGGAGGAAACTCCCCTGCTGGGCACCGGTTCCGTTGAAGAATCGCGCGACGCCGCCGAGCTTCGCGCGAACGCCATCGCGGCCACCGGTAAGGCGCCGCTCGAGTCCGACGAGGCGAGTCGAATCCGCACCGGTTGCGGAAGCGCGACGCGAGCGGAGATCGGCTGCCCGCTGCTCCGTCTCGACCTGAAGGTTCTGCACGTCGACGAGAAATGCTTCGCGCGCCTTCTGCTGCACGAGTGTGACGTTGCCTGCGGGATCCGCGCGCACCTCGAATGTCCGCGACGTCGTATCGCCGTCGACGTTGAGCGTCACGGTGAACGTTCCCGGGGCGACGTACGGACCACGCAGTCCAATGTCGTGCGTCGGAATCGGAAGCTGGACGACTGCCTCGGCGCGCGCGCGTCCTCCTCGTCCACCGCCGCCGGCCCCCGCTTCCGGTGGCGGTCCACCTCCCTCTTCGCCGCCGAATCCCCCGGCACCCGCCGACGCCGGGGGTGGAGCGTGTCGAAGGTCCCACGACGCGCGATGCAACACATTCGACGATGTCGATCCGTTGAGCTCGCGAATGACCTTGCCGCCTGGTCCGCGAACGGTGATCTGCACTTTCTGCGCAGGCTTGGCGAGATGGTACGTGAACGTCGCGCCTTCCGCCGGATTCTCGGCAGTGAACATGCTCTGAGCAGTATTCGAGATGTCTTCCCAGTATTGCAGAAGCGTCGCGCGCGGCACCGGGAAAAGATGCATCGGCTTGCTCGCAATCGTCGGCGACCAGTCCGCGATCGGTGACGCGTCGTCGAGAATCCAGATGCTGCGGCCATGCGTGGCGAGTACGAGATCTTTCGTGCGCGGATGAATCACGATGTCGTCGTAGCGTGTCGTCGGCAGGTTGGCGGCGAGTCTGGTCCAATTCGCGCCACTGTCGTTGCTGACGAACAGATGCCGCTCGGTGCCGGCGAACACGACGTTCGATTTGCCCGGATACTCCTGGATGCTCCGTACTGAACCGTCGCTCGGAAGTCCGCTCGTGATCGACTTCCATGTTTTTCCGAAGTCTGTGGTGCGGACGATGTACGGCGCGAAATCGCCGACGCGATGCTGATCGAAGGCGACGTACGCAGTCCCGCGTGACGAGCTCGACGCGACAATTCGCGCGACGTAGCTCCCGTCGTGAACACCGGCGCTCGCGATTGCTGCACTGAGCTCGTGCCAGGTCTTTCCGCCATCAGTCGATAGCTGGACGTTGCCATCATCACTACCGACCCACAGCACCTTCGCGTCGATCGGCGACTCGGCAACTGTTGTGAGTTCACTAAACGAAGATTCCCCGTCATTCTTCGAGATCTTGATGTCCTTGTCGAGCACGCCCATGAGTTTGAGCGTGTCGCGATTGATCCTTCGCGTGAGATCGTCGGTGCGCGTCCATGTCGAGCCGAAGTCTTTCGAGATGAAGAGACGATTGCCACCGATGTACACCGTGCCGGCGGTGTGGCGCGATGCGATGAGCGGCGCGTCCCAATCCCAGCGATACGCCGAATCGCCCTTCGGCGGTTGCGGCTTGATGTCGAGACGGTCGCCTGTTTCCGGATCGAAGCGCTGGACGTTGCCTGCGTCGGACGACGTGTAGACGACGCGATATCCCGCTTTGTCGACTGCCTGTCCGGTACCGTCGCTGAATCCGATCTGCTTCCAATCTTGATTGAGGATGCCGAGCCAGTGACGTGTGGCGCTCGGGCCCATCCAGGAGTGGGTGTCTTGAAGTCCGCCATAGATCCAGTACGGATCGCGATCGTCGACCGCGATCTTGTAGAACTGTCCGATAGGGATGTTGTTCATGCGCACGTAGGTGAGACCCAAGTCCCAGCTCTCGTGCATCCCGCCGTCGCCACCGACCAGCGTGTGTCGCGAGTCCCGCGGATCGATCCACATGGTGTGGTGGTCCGTCTTCAGGCCGACGTCATACGTCGGCGAGTTCGGCATGTTCTCGAACGTTGCGCCGCCGTCTTCGCTCTTGAAGATCGTGACGCCCAGCTCCCAGATGCGCTTGTCGTTTGTGGGATCAATGTACGGCGCGCTGAAGTACATGGGACGCGGATTGGAGCGACTCATCTTCTTCCATGTCGCACCGGCGTCCTCGCTGCGATACGTCCCTGACTCGGTCGCGTGCTCGACGAGCGCGATCAGGATATTTGGATTGGACTGCGCGATCGCGAGCGCGATGCGTCCTTTGTCGCCGGCGGGAATCCCGTTCTCAAGTTTCTTCCACGTCGCACCGGCGTCGGTCGTCTTGTAGATCGCGCTGCCTGGTCCCCCGCCGTTGAATCCAAACGTGCTGCGCAGACGTTGATACATTGCCGCGTAGAGCACGTTGGGATCGCGCGGATCCATCGCGAGATCGGTCGCGCCAGTCAGCGTGTCGACGTAGAGCACTTTCGTCCACGTCTTGCCCGCGTCGGTCGTCTTGAATACGCCGCGCTCAGGATCGGGCTTCCACAGATTTCCTACAGCCGCCACGTAGGCGATGTTTGCGTCGGTCGGATGCAGCACGACGCGACCGATGTGTCGAGTCTCCTCGAGTCCTACGTGTTGCCAACTCGCGCCGCCATTGGTTGAGCGATAGACACCACCGCCCCACGACGTGCTCTGTCGATTGTTCTGTTCGCCGGTGCCGGCCCAAATAATCCGCGTGTCGCCGGGGAAAATCGCGAGGTCGCCAAACGTGTTGTCGGGTTGTCCCTCGAAGATCGGAGCCCAGAACGTGCCGTGGTTCGTCGTCTTCCAGATCCCACCCGACGCCGCGGCGACATATACGGTAGCGGGATCCTTCGGATCGACCTCGATGTCGTGCACGCGACCGCCGGTCGCCGCCGGTCCGATCGAGCGGAAATGCAACGAGTCGAACGGCGACTGTGCGATTGCAATCGTGGGGACGAGCGTTGCGGCGGCGAGGCGGAGGGCGTTGCGCACGACGAGCGACTCCAATGGCGGAAGGATGTGGGAGTCGATCAATGTGTCGAGCGAGCCGATGTTACGAAAGTGCGTCGCCGTGCGACCGCGCTTGCGCGGCGGGCGATGACGCTTCATCCATTAGTCGTCACAGCTGCCGGGGAGACCCAGGAGGGCTTATGAAGAAGAAAGGCAATCGCTCAATCCCGGATTTCTCGCGTAAGCGTCCGAGCTCGCCAAACGTTCCGTTGAATCAGCAGGCGCCGCCGACGCACGCACGCGTCGCACCGCCGGCGCCGGTCGTCAAGCCACACTCGACATCGTCGAAGTCGGGCCGGCGCGGCTCATAGCTCGCGCGCGAGCCCGCGATCAGAACGTGACGTCGAAGGTGCCCGCCGTAACCTGACGGGCCGCGGCACTACCACCGCCCAACGGCGGTGCCGTGAAGCTGAAGGTTCCGACGACGCGAGCCGCGGATGCCGAGGTGACGGTTACGCTCCCCGAGCTGCCCGTGGTGCCGGTCGCTTGCCACGTCTGATTTCCAATCGTGACCGACCCGATGACGATCCCGAGTGGGGTCATGGTTTGCGTGCCGACTGTGGGCACGAACGAAATGCCGACGGTTTGAGTCGTGTTCGTGCCGACCAGGATGGCGATGCCATTGGTCACGCCTCCGCCGACCGATGTCGCCGTCCAGGCCGTACCGTCGACCTTCGCTGACATCGATCTTGGGGGATTGGTCTTGGTATTGGTATTGGTTGGACCAGTCGACGTACTGCCTCCGCACGAGGCGGAGATGATCAGTGCGGAGGTCGCAATCAATAGGCGTGGCTGCATGGTCACTCCCTGGGAGACTTCAGACGAGCGCTTGACTACATTGCGCCGCTCGCTGCTGAAAACCGTCATTGCGACATTCCGCGCACAGCGCGGTGCATATTTCCGGCGTGAGACGCGACCTTGCCCTCGTCAACGCCCTTGCCCATCGGCTGAGCCATCCACTCGACGTCGAACGAGTGCTCGACAGTGCTCTGGAGACGCTCGCTGAGCTGCTGCAGCTCGACACCGGATGGGCGTGGCTCTGGTCCGAGTCGACAGCCAGCGCGCGGCTCGCCGCAAGACGAAACCTGCCGCCCGGGCTCGTCAAGCATCCCGAGCTCATGGAAGGCGATTGCTACTGTCTTCAGACGTACGCGGCGGGAGATCTCCGCGGCGCTGCCAACGTCAACGTTGTAGGATGTAGTCGGCTCGCGAGGCTGGTGAGCGACTCGGGCCGTTTGCGCTGTCATGCCAGCGTCCCGCTTTACGTCGACGACCGACGCCTCGGAATCCTCAACGTCGCGAGCGTTGACTGGCGCGAGTTGACCACCGACGAGCTCAATCTCCTTTCCACCGTCGGAGCGCTCGTGAGTCTGGCGATCGAACGGACTCGGCTCGCCGAGCGCGGCGCGACGCTGGCCGCCGCCGAAGAGCGAAACAGAATCGCGCGCGACATTCACGACACGATCGCGCAGTCGCTCGCCGCGATCACGATGCAACTCGAGTCGGCCGATGCATTTCTCGAGACGCCGAATCCTCGTCGCGCGACGGAGACGGTTCGGCGCGCCCTCGCGCTGACGCGCTCGGCACTCGATGAAGCGCGCCGCTCGGTGATGGATCTGCGCTCGACACCGCTGGCTGGTCGCGGGCTGATTGCAGCGTTGCGCGCGCTCGCCGACGAGCTCGCGGAGTCGACCGGCGTCCGCGTGCCCGTCGTCATCGAGGAGGTCGGTCACTACGAGACGGAGTCATCGCCGGTCGAGATCGGAGTGTACCGGATCGTGCGCGAGGCGCTCACGAACATTGCGCGTCATGCGAGCGCCACGTCGGCAGTCGTGCGTGTAGCGCGCCGGGGAGCGCGACTGAACGTCGAAGTCATCGACGACGGTATCGGGTTCGACGTGTCGCGTGTGCCGCATGACCGGTTCGGGCTCTTGGGCGCGCGCGAGCGTGCGCGGTTGCTTGGCGGCGAGCTCACGATCAGCAGCGCGCCGGGCGAGGGAACGAGGCTCGACGTGAACATTCCAATCGAACGATACGCGACAGATGTCAGCGCTGAGAGCGCGGATATCATATGACGGTCGCGGGATCGGAGCGCCGCCGGGCCGAGCGCATACGAATCGTCGTCATCGACGATCATCCTGTGGTGCGGGAAGGTCTCGTCGCGATGCTCCAGACGCAATCGGATTTCGAGATCGTGGGCGAAGCCGGGTCGGGCGAGGACGGGGTGACGCTCATCGAGCAACTCGCGCCTGATGTGGTGCTGCTCGACTTGGAGCTGCCGAAACTCGACGGCGTTGGCGTGCTGAGGCGACTCCGCGAGCGCGACGCCGCCACGCGCGTGATCGTGTTCACTGTGTTCGACACGGACGAACGGATCATCTCGGCCGTCGAGGCCGGCGCCGCGGGCTACTTGTTGAAAGGCGCGCCGCGGTCGGAGCTGTTCGCGGCGATTCGCATCGTGCATGGTGGCGGCTCGCTGCTGCAGCCGCTGGTCGCGTCGACAGTGCTTCGTCATGTCGCACGACGGGACCGAGCCGCAGAGCCACCCACAGTCTCGCTCACGCCGCGCGAACAATCGGTGCTTCAACTGCTCACGCGTGGCAAGAGCAACAAGGAGATCGCCGCGACGTTAGGCGTAACAGAGCGAACGGTCAAGTTTCATGTCAGCGCGATCTTTACCAAGCTCGCGGTTGCGAACCGCACCGAGGCAGTCACAAAGGCAGTGAATGCCGGCCTTGTGACACTGTAACTAGTTGCTGGTTGCTGGTTGCTGGTTGCTGGTTGCTAGTTCTGGCACAGGCAACTGCCTGTACGAACGGACAGGTTCCAACCTGTACTTTTTCCAGCGCAAAACCTGACCGCGTGCTCAATGACGTAGCTGAGCCGCTTGTGCGAGCTTCCTCCGTCACGGAGGAATCATGTCAGAGAACACACATCACAACACGATGCGCACCGCGCTCATCACCGGAGCCACGCGAGGACTTGGCTACGCGCTGGCTCATGGTCTCGCGCGGCGCGGATGGAATCTCGTCATCGACGGTCGCGACGCCGCACGCTTGCGTCGCGTGCGCGATGAACTTGCCGAGATCACGCATGTCGCCGCGCTCGCCGGTGATGTCACCGACGACGAACATCGCAGACAGCTGGCCGTACTCGCGCGTGGGCACGCCGGCCTCGACGCGTTGGTCAACAACGCGGGCGCGCTCGGTCCGTCGCCGCTACCGTCAGTGCTCGAGCTTGACCTCGAGTCGTTGATCGAGGTGCTGCTCACCAACGTCGTCGCACCCGTCGCGCTCATTCAAGCATTGCGTGGCGAGCTCAAACCCGGCGCGCGACTCATCAACGTCACCAGCGACGCTGCCGTGAATCCATACCTCGGCTGGGGCGGCTACGGAGCGAGCAAGGCAGCGGTCGAACAAATCTCGTCGGTGCTCGCGACGGAACTGGCGACGACGCGGCCCGACCTTCGAGTCTATTGGGTCGATCCCGGCGACATGCGGACCGACATGCACCAGGCGGCGTTTCCCGGCGAAGACATTTCAGATCGTCCGCTTCCGGAGACGCGCGTTCCCGCGTTCGTTCGCCTGCTCGAGGAAGAGCTGCCGAGCGGGCGCTACGAAGCGTCGCGATTGATCGCTCGAGCTTCGGACGACGCCGCGGCGAATCAGCTCGCCGCCGCGGGAGCGAGGGGATGATGGCGACAGCGATCATCGAAAGTGTGTCACCACTGACGTTCGCCCTTCCCTCATCACTGGAGGCGCACGAGCCACCTGAGGCACGCGGTCTCGCGCGCGACGAGGTTCGTTTGATGGTGTCATACCTCGGCGACGACGCGGTGACGCACACGCGCTTCACGTCGCTTCCGAGTCTACTCAGGCGCGGCGATGTACTCGTCGTCAACGAGAGCGCAACGGTAAACGCCGCGCTTCCGGCGACCCGCGCCAGTGGTCAACGCATCGAGCTGCATCTCTCACAACGATTGTCGGGGCGGCAATGGGTGGTGGAGTTGCGCGAACCAACGGCGGACCGCGGAACGGTGCCGTTGTATACCGCGGCACGCGGAGAGACCATTCTTCTGCCGGCGGGTGCGAGCATTCAGCTGATCGAGCCGTACGGCGAGCGACTAACGCCGAGCCGTACTCGCCTCTGGCTTGCGTCGGCCATATCGGGCGATGTCGATGCGTATCTCGACCACTACGGTGCGCCGATTCGCTATGGGTACGTAACTCGCGCCTGGCCGCTGTCGTACTACCAGACGATTTTTGCGCGCGATGCAGGAAGCGCGGAAATGCCCTCGGCTGGGCGTCCGTTCTCGCGTCGCGTGGTCGCGGAGTTGGTGCATCGCGGCATACGATTCGCGCCAATCGTGCTGCACACCGGCGTATCGAGCCTCGAGGAACACGAACCGCCATATGCCGAGTATTTTCGCGTCGGCGATTCAACCGCTCGCATCGTCAACGATGCGCGACGAGCGGGCGGACGAATCATCGCCGTGGGCACGACCGCGGTGCGTGCGCTCGAGAGCGTCGCGTCGGCCGACGGCACGGTAACCGCCGGCTCGGGCTGGACGGAACTAATCGTCACTCCCGACCGAGGGATTCACGTGGTCGACGGGTTGATCACCGGCTTTCACGAGCCGCGCGCCTCGCATCTCGCAATGCTCGAGGCGCTGGCCGGCCGTGATCATTTAGAAAGTGCGTACGCGGCTGCACTGAGCGTCAAATATCTCTGGCACGAGTTTGGGGACGTGCATCTGCTGCTGCCGGGGCGTCGCGTCGACAACTGAAACCGGCCGTCGACTAGCCCAACTCTGTTTCGCGCTCCGGCTCGTCGGCTGCGGGAGGCGAGGCCTGCAATCGCATCGTGAGACGCGCGCCGCCGCTCGGCGCGTTGTCCGCCGACACCGTTCCGCCGAATTCCTGAACAAAGCGGTGCACGAGCGCCAGGCCAAGACCCGTTCCCGCTCCGATCGGTTTGGTCGTATAGAATGGGTCGAACGCGCGATCGGGGTGTCGAAAGCCATGGCCTTCATCTTCGAAGAGCAATAGCACTGAAGTCCCGTCTCGCTTCGCCGTGATGTGCAGACGCGTGCCGTCGCCTGCGCAGAGTGCATCGAGCGCGTTGTTCGTGATGTTGATGATCGCGTGTTGGAGCTTCTGCACCTGCGCGATGACATGGAGGTCGGGGGGGACGTCGACCTCGATCGTCTTCTCCGCTTGAGCGAAAGCGTGTCGTCTCAGGCCGACCGCCACGTCCACAGCGCTCAAGAGATGCACCCGCTCGGTTCGTTCCGTCGATTGTCGCGCGAAATGCAGGAGGTTGCGAACCAGGTCTCGCGCGCGCAGCGATTCCGTGACCAGCGGCTCGACCATGCTGACGCCCAGCTCACGCGACTTCGCATCGTCCGACTCGGCGAGCTCCATCTTGACGCACTCGGCGATTCCGAGAATTCCAGCCAGCGGATTGTTCAACTCGTGCGCCAACCCGGCGAGCATCTCGCCCATGGCGCGAAGCTTTTCGTGTTGCACGAGCTCCTGTTGCGCGCGTTGGAGATCGTCGAGCGTTCGCGTCAGCTCCCGGTTTCGCGCTCGAGCCTCTTCATGCGACTCGCGGATGCTGTCGGCCATTCGATCGAAGCTGTCGGCCAGGAGTTGAAATTCTCGGTACCGTTGCGGTGCCACACGTACGTGCTCCGCGCCATCGCCAAGCTCGCGAACCGCCGTCGACAAGTCATCGAGCGGCAGCATGACGCGACGTCTGAGCAGATCGGCGAGTAGAATTGCCGTCAGCCCAAGCGCGATGACCACGATTTCCGTTGCCCGCTGAAGTCGATGAAGAGCTGCTTCTTGATCGCCCCGAATCAACAACTCTTGATGTTCACGATCAGCGACAAGTCCGCGGGCCGCTTGTTCGATCATCACCTGATTCGCGTTGCCGTCCAACCGACCGCGGATCGAATTCGACAATGAGACAAGAGTCAGCACCGACGCCGTAACGACGACGCCGAACGCGACCGCGCTGAAGAGCATCACGCGGCGCAACGACCGCCTGCGACCTTGACGTTGGTTCACGGGGGTCGCCGGTCAACACGTTGGCGAGCCGAAATGCACACGAGTCGTCGCATCGCTCGGGGCCTCGTCGTTGAGCGTCGCGTGAAACAACAGGGTCGCGGAGGGACACTTCCAAGTATCGGCGCCGGGGAGCGTCGCTTGACCAATCCGCATCCTTTCGACCCATTTTTCTTGGATCGGCGACGACAGCTTAGGTGCTCGTCACGCAACGACTTATGACATCGCACGCCATCGCGGCGAGCGAAAACGGCGAAGGATCTGCCGTCCCACTATCGGGACAGCAGATCCTTCGCGTCGTACACCCTGTCGATGACGGGTCGAAGTCTTAGTCGCCGGTCGCCGGAATCGGGTGTTCGGCAGTCATTTGTTTCGGCTTCATGCCCACCAACCGCGAGAACTTCTGGCGCCACTCATCAAGGATCTCATAACCTGTCGGGATCACGAGCAGCGTCAGAAACGTCGATGTGATCACGCCGCCAATCACGGCAACGCCGAGTGGGGCGCGGAACTGGGCGCCTTCACCACGACCCAGCGCGACCGGAATCATTCCCGCAATCAGCGCGAAGGTGGTCATCAGAATGGGACGCAGTCGAATCGAGCCCGCTTCGATCAGCGCCTCGCGCAATGGGAGCCCGCGCTCTTCACGCGCCCATTTCGCGAAGTCAATCAGCAAGATTGCGTTCTTCGCTACGATGCCCATGAGCAGGATCACGCCGATCAAGCTCATGATGTTGATCGTCATCCCCGTGATCGCCAGCGCGACCATCACGCCGATGAGCGACAACGGTAGCGACATCAAGATCGCCACCGGGTCGACGAACGAGCCGAACTGCACGACGAGAATCAGATACATGAGCAACACAGCCAGTCCAAGCGCGGAGAAAATCTGCCCGAACACCTCGGCCTGCGACTCGGCGTCCCCACCGATGGTGTAGTGCACGCCAGCCGGCAAACGCATCTTCTCGAGCCGAGATTGGATGTCGGCTGTGACGTCGCCCGCCGCGCGACCCGACGTGTTCAACTCGACGGTAACCACCGGCTCTCTGTTCAAGTGATCGATGATCGCGGGACCGACGCCGCTCTTGATCGTCGCCACTTGACCGAGCGGCATCGTCGTTGGCAACCCGTTCGGACCCACGACGATCATCGGAAGTTGCTCTAAGTCCGATGCACGCTGCCGCGATTCCGGCGTCAATCGGACTGTGACCTTGCGCGACTTTCCCGTGGGGTCGATCCAGTAGCCGGCATCGATGCCGGCGAACGCGGGACGCAGCGATTGCGCAACCTGTCCAACGGTCATCCCCAACGATCCCGCGACCCCGCGATTGAGATCGATCTCGAGCTCCGGCTTTTGGCCCTTCGTCGACAACCCGATGTCCACGGCGCCCGGCACCTTCTGCACCTCGGCACGCACCATCTCGGCAGCCTGCGACAACGCGAGCACGTCCTGTCCGCGAAGCTGGAGTTGGATCGCCTTGAACCCGGCGTTGAAGTCGCTCGTGAAGATGGAGATGGTCGCCCCCGACATGCGCGCGGTCTCGTGACGCAGTTCCTCGGCGAATTGCTCGATGGAGACGTTCCGTTCGCCCTTTGCTACCGTCCGCACGTAGATGTTTCCTTCGTCCACGCCACCGGTCGCGCTGTTGCCGAGCGTTGTATACGTGTAGCGAACTTCCTTGTGCGATCGCGCAATGTTCGCGGCCTCTTCCGCCTTGAGTCGCGTGTACTGGAGGTTGGACCCTGGCGGCGTCTCTATCGCCATGATGAATTCCGCGCGGTCGTCTTCGGGGAAGAATCCGGTGCCGACCGTGCGAAACGGTTTGACCTGCTGTGGGAGCCAGATAAACAGTGCGAGACCCACAAGGACGACGACCGCGCGAACAACTGCGTGCACGCGGCGCGTGTTGAGACCGAAGACCATGATCACGATGCCCACGATCGCCGCGGCCAGTCCAGTCAACCCGCGACTCGGAAGGAAGAACGACGCCACGAACGTCAGTGCCGCGATGGTCACCATCGCTGCCCGGTGATCGAGCGCCCACGCAATCACCGTTTTGTAGTTCTGCGACTGCCTATTGAACCACGCGTTGAACTTGTCGAGCTGGCGCGTGATCCATCCGCGCATGTGCGGCGGCTTGTGCGGATCCGGCCAGTACGCCGACAACATCGGGTCGAGCGAGAACGACACGAACAACGATACGGCCACCGAGCAAGCGATCGTCAGCGCGAACGGCTTGAACCACTGGCCACCGATGCCCGGCATGAACCCGATCGGCACGAACACCGCGAGAATCGAGAATGTCGTCGCGGCCACGGCCAGCCCGATCTCGTCGGTGCCTTCGTGCGCCGCCCTGAAATGATCTTTCCCCATCTCGACATGTCGCACGATGTTCTCGCGGACCACGATCGCATCGTCGATCAAAATGCCGATCGCCAACGACAACCCGAGCAACGACATCGTCTCGAGCTTGAATCCGAGCGCCCAGACGGCGATGAAGCTGGCCAACACCGAAATCGGCAGCGCGACACCGGTGATGACCGTCGATCGCCACGAATTGAGGAACAAGAAGACCACGAGCACCGTGAGCACGGCACCGAGTAGCAGTGCCTCTTCGACGTTGGTCACGGCGTGCGTGACCCGAACGCCGGAGTCTTTCACGAGGTCGATCTTCGTGCCCCGTGGCAGCGTTTTTTCGATCTGTGCCAGGCGATCGCGCACCTTCGAGGCAACGTCGGTCGTGCTATACCCGTTCGACTTTTTCACATCGATGCCGATCGCCTCTTGCCCATTGAACAACGCGAGCGTGCGCGGCTCCTCAGTGGCGTCTTTGATTGTCGCCACTTGACCCAGCCGGACCAACGTTCCATTTCGATCGGCGACGACGAGATTCTCGAACTCGGCTGGATTCGTCAGTCGGCCGCGCAGGCGGATCGCGCGCTCGTCGAGTGTACCGTTCACGCGACCGACTGGCGCGGCGAGATTCTGCGCCTCGAGCGCCTGCACGACCTGCGCGACGCTCACGTTCGCCGCCTGCAGCCGGTGCGGATCGACTTCCACGGTGAGCTCGCGCTCGACCTTACCGAAGATCTGCACGTCGGCTACGCCGGGAATCGCCCGCAACTCGCGCGTGATGCCCGGGTCGGCGAGTCGTGTCAGCTCCGCCGGCGACAGCACCGACGACGAAATGGCGATGGAGACGATCGGCCGATCCGTGCTATTAAATTTCTGAATGATCGGTTCCTTCATCTCGGTCGGCAGATCGGACCGGACCGACGAGATCGCGTCGCGCACCTCCTGCGACGCGACGTTCATGTCTTTGCCGAACAAGAACTCGATCATGATCATCGAATAGCCGTCGTAGGCTTTTCCAATGATTCGCTTTACTCCGGAGATTGAGCCGATCTGCTCCTCGACTGGCTTCAAGACCTCGCTCTCGACGACGTCGGGCGACGCACCCGGATAGACGATCCCCACCGTCAGAAACTGCGGCGACACGTCGGGGAACTCATCGGTCTTGAGCTTGAGCAACGCGAATAGGCCGAAGATCACCAGCGCGACCATCGCCACGACGGTGATCAGCGGGCGCTTGATCGCAAAATCAGAAATAATCATGGTTTCCTCGTCGTGTCCGACGGTGCGCTCACCTTCACCGGCGTCTTCTCGGAGATGCCGCGCGCCGCGCCGAGGAGAATCGTGTCTCCCGGGGCGACGCCCTTCTTGATCTCCACCGTCTCAGTCGCCGCGTCGCGAATGCCCAACTCCACTTCCGTCTTCTCGACCACTCCATTCTTGATGCGCATGACGAACGGGTGCAACTCACGCTCATCGACCGCGGCGATCGGAACTACCGGCGCCGACCGAATCTCACTCGCCACATGACCGTCGGCGAACAATCCGCCAACCAGCACGCCGCTGGCGTTGGGCAGCGATGCGATGATGCGCACCTGCCGCGTCGCCGGA